>NZ_JBAKFI010000004.1:0-117696 GCF_040838425.1 Spiribacter onubensis
TCGGCACAGGCCGCTGCCTGCCTGGCACCGGCCTGGCGGGCTTCGTCGACCAGCTCAGTGGCTCTTTCGCGATCCGGGATGCTGGTCATTTGTCCTCGTCCCCCCAGATCGCGGCCGCTTTTTTTCGCAAAGTCAGCAGCGCGGCGGTCTCCGCCAGTGCCGCCTCCTTCCGGCGGAGCTCGCGCTCCAGTGCCTTGCTGCGCTGGCGCTCGGTCTTCATGGCGTCGCTGTCCTCGCGGGCCTTGCCATCGGCGAGGTCATTGGCCTGCCCGCAGGCAGCCCGCCAGCGCCGGATCCGCTCGGGGTACAGACCGCGGCGGCGGCAGTACTCGGCAAGCTCTGCTTCAGCGAGCGCGGCGGTCTCCAGCACCGCGTTGAACTTATCCTGCGTCGACCAGCCCTCGGGCTCGGCGCTATTCTCGGGCAGCAACTGGCCCTTGGCCCGTGTCGCCTTGCGCCATTGATAGATCGCCGCCGTCGAGACGCCTTCTTCCTTGGCCAGATCCGCTACCGTCCGGTTATACGGTGGCAGCAGCTTGCGCAGCACCGCCTGCTTGCGCTCGGTTGAGTAACCCATTGAAACCCTCACTCAGCCCCCCGGGTGCGGATTCCAAGAATCCCACACCCAACCATCGGGAAACTAGGATGACGGTGGGGATCCTAAATCGTCCACGAATCGTGAGTTTCTAACCGTCGGGCCCCGAGCACAAGCCTCGGTGCTGGAATCGGGTCAGGAAACGCTTCGACAACTGTTGAGGATGAGCTGGCGGTCAATCCCCGGCGATGGGCTGACCGCAACCGCACCTGGCACCCCGTCGGTGTTGTCTCGCTGACCTTGGACGAAACCTTGGAAATGGCCTAGCAATACGAAAGCTTTGTTGACGCACACCGCTACCCATGTTGATCGACTTTAAACCCACACGGCGACAAAGGGTGTCGCATGAAGTAGCCGATCTTACCGAGTCACCTTCCTGAGGTTTGATCCGGCAACAGATGCCCCATCATGGTATCCGGACTGGTTTATTTTTTGCCATGCGTCGCTTCTTTTTGCGATGGAACTGCGGCTCCTGGGGAGCGCATATATACTGCTTGCGTTACTTCGCTTCCGTTGAAATTTAAGTCTGCGATTTTTTCTCTGCCGTTGTTTACCGTGAGCGACTGCAGCGCCACTCTTCCTACCAGCTCCTTGAGTAGCGGACCACCTCCTGCTATGGACCCTTCGCATATGCCTCGAAATATTCTTGCTCTTCAGCTCTTGCCCACATTGTCTACACTTAACAAAACTTGGTTTTGCAAACCCCGGATCGGTTGCGTTTGTAACAAAACGCTTCTCCGCATCATAGGGTTCCACTGTAGATAGGGATTCCTTTAGAGGAGCAAGCTGTTCAGCGAGGGTAAGGTTATTCGACATTCGCTCTGTGCTCCTCGAACCGTTGGGCCGTTGAATATTAAGCAAGATTCCGACGATGAGGATTCGGACTGCAATGCGACCTAAAGGTTTCCGAAATAAACCGTCATAAACTTTCTATATAACATCCACTCTTCCTTAAGACTTTTAGGTTGCGGGTTGCATAGCTCACTCCATGCGCGCAGCGACAAAGTCGCATGACCGCGAGGCGACCGCTATTGAGCTCAGCCCGGGACCGCCGGCACCGTCGAAGAGCGTGACAATCCCCCAATATCAAATCCGATAGCACCCATCGTGCCTGAAAACAGCCAGGAGGCGCGCTGAAAGAGCAGATAGACAAAACCTACCAGCAATAAAAGACAGAGCACTTCCGAAGGCAGGCCTCATCAACGCTGCGACTAGCCATTGCCGACGCCGTGCTCGTTTTCCGTATGGGTTGCCTCAACGAAATTGTCGAACGGAGTCTCGCGCAAATAGGCATTGATCTCGTCTAACGAGTACCCGAGGCGCGTCATCCGGTCCGAGGCAAGGATCGCGTGCAGCGGATTGCTTTTGCCCTGGCGTTGGATGTTACTCAAGGCGATCTCCACGGCGGCTGCTCTTTACTGGGCAAGAGATAGTGGCCTTCCCTGGCCAGATCCGGCCGTACAAACCGGGGCGCTCCCTGCCAGCACCAATCTAGTCGCATGTGGCGTCATATGGTGTCGCAGACGGTCCTAGTCCAGCGCCGCGGAATGCCTCGCATGGTCCCCTCGAGAATAGGGGCATTCGGCGGCACCGGGCGGTTATAGCGATAGACCGGCACTCAGGCCCCGCATCGTCCGCTGCACCGAGCGCCCGCGAGTCATCCGTCTGACGACTCGCTCACAGGCTCCAGCGTTCCGTTACCGACGTTGTAGACAAACCCACTGATAGCCTCACGATTGGGCAGGTACGGGACGGCTTTTAACCGCCGGATCGACTGGCGGACATCCGCATGGGGGTCATCGAATGCATCGAGCGCGAACGCCGGCCGATGGCCCGTCTCCTCTTCGATGTCGGCTTTTACCGCGTCATCCTTGAACGTCAGCATGCCGCAGTCGGTGTGGTGGATCAGGACGATTTCCGTGGTCCCGAGCAGACGCTGCGAAATGAGGAGTGACCGGACAACATCATCGGTGACCACGCCGCCCGCATTACGGATGACATGCGCCTCGCCGAGGCCGAGACCTAACAGGCGATAGACATCGAGGCGGGCATCCATGCAGGCGACGACTGCGACCTGGCGCCCGGGGGGCATGGGCAGGTCGCCCTGCGTGAACTGGCTGGCGTACTGCTGGTTCGCTTCAATAAACTCGTCGGCTCGACTCATGGCGATCTGTTCCTGAAATAATTGAGTTTGCGAGCGTATCAGCCAGCGTTTCAGGCCAGTAATACCGAGTATTCATCCGCTTATTCCAGGCGCGTCTAAGGAGATAGATCATGCAGAACCTTCGAATCGATCTGGTTTCTGACATCGCCTGCCCGTGGTGTGCGATTGGCTACCGACGCCTTGAACAGGCGCTGGAGATGCTCGACGGCGAGATCGAAGTCGAGCTCGCATGGCAGCCGTTCGAGCTCAATCCGGACATGCCACCCGAAGGTGAGCCGATACTCGATCATCCATGCCGGAAATACGGCCAGGACGCCGACAGTGTTGAGCGCACTCAGGACGAAATGATCAAGCTCGCCAGCGACCTGGGCCTGAATTTCGATGGTGCGAGGGCGCGTCGTGCGCACAATACGTTCGACGCCCACCGCGTGCTCGCCTGGGCCGCGGAACAGGGCCGCGAAACCGCATTGCAGCAGGCGCTCTTCGATGCCTATTTCGGTGAAGCGAAGCGCCCATCAGATCCGGTGGTCCTGCGCGAGGCGGCGCAGCAGGTTGGCCTGGACGGTGAAGCTGCCGAGGCCGTCGCCCGCTCCGATCGCTACGCCGAGACCGTCCGGGCGGCCGAGCAACGATTCATGCAGGCAGGCGTCAGTGCCGTGCCGGGTTTTGTCATCGACGGACGCTATCTGATTTCGGGCGCTCAGCCGCCCGACCGCCTCGCCGATGCGATCCGACAGATCGCCGACACCTAACGATGCAGGCCACATTCCCAAAAATGGCCCTGGGCGCGCATGCGCAGGATCGCGAACGATTATCGGCTTCATGACGCCCACGCGATCACTCAACAACCGCCACCGGTCGGGCACTGTCGATGGTCCCGCTCGTACTGGATGGTGGTGTGCTGGATGTTGAAGTCCTCGGCCAGTAGGGCCGAAGCCTCGCTGAGGAGCCTGTCGTCGCCCTCGGGATCGGGTTTGACGAGATGGACGGTGAGCGCGTTTTCGGTCGTGCTCAGCGCCCAGATATGTAAATGATGGGCGGAACTCACACCGGGTAGCGCCTCGAGCCGGGCCCGTACCGCGGCCGGATCTATGCCCCGGGGCACGGCGTCGATGGCGAGCGCTAACGAATCCTTGAGCAGCTGCCAGGTGCCGGTGAAGATCACCGCCGCAATGACGAGGCTCACCACGGGATCGATCCAGGCGAGCCCGGTCAGCACCAGCAGCGTGCCAGAGACCACAACACCAACCGACACCGCCGTGTCGGCGGCCATATGCAGGAATGCCCCGCGGATATTGATATCCCGTCGCTGACCCTTGAGGAACAGCAGCATGGTGATGGCGTTGATCAGCACTCCGATTGCCGCCACCCCAATGACGGTGAGTCCGGCGACATCGGCCGGATCGGTCAGCCGGCCCACGGCCTCCCAGGTGATCCCGCCGACCGCTGCGATGAGGATCAGCGCATTGAATAGGGCCGCCAGAATCGTCGTCTTTTTCAGGCCATAGGTCTTAGCGTTGGTGGCGGCCCTGCTCGCCATCCAGCTGGCCGCCCAGGCCATGGTGAGCCCCATGACGTCGCTGAGGTTATGACCGGCATCGGCGATGAGCGCGAGCGACCCGGCTATCACGCCGTAAACCGCCTCAATCACCACGAAGAGCGTATTGAGCCCCACTGCGATGGCGAATGAGCGGTTATGGGCGGCGAAATGCGCGCTATGGTCGTGGCTATGATCGTGTGACATCAGGTGTTGACGGTAACGTAGTCACCCGAAGCGCGTCGCCACCGCCTCCCTACGTCATATCGTGTCGCAGGCGACGTCACCCTCGCTCAAGATCAGTCTTCTTCCTCTTCTTCCTCCTCTTCCTCGCACCACACCTCATCCGCCCAGCGCTCCGCGTCGCCGTTGATCAGCCCCACGCCGGTCAGCTCCTCCCAGCGTTCCTGCAGACACGAGGCCTGAGCCTGCCACCAGTCAACGATGATCGCCCTGATGCCCGCCTCGACATCACCGGCGGCCGGAAACCAGCCGATGGCCTGGTCGTGGTACGCGTAGACATCGGTTGATGGCTGCGAGGCGGTGACCACGAGCACATCGAAGCCGGGCAGATAGCCCATGTGATAGTCCTCGGGCCAGTCGAGGCCCGGGCCGGTGCTCGCCCAGTTGATGCTGAAAAGGTACGTCGGCAGCAGTGGCACACCGCTCGAGCGCCCGGACTGGGATTCGCGGGAGCTCACCAGTTCGCCATCATCCCTGCGCGCGAACCACTGCGGCAGGCGATCCTCGATCGCATTGAGGGCGAGCCGGGCGACGCAGTTCTCGATCAGCAGTATGTCCGAACCCCCGGCGCCGATCACCGGCCGGATGAACCCCTCCGGACTCTGGCCGACCCGATCATCAAGCCGGACCTCGAATGGCCGCGATTTAAGCGCATCCGGCCGCGGCATGCGCAGGTAATCGCAGAGAAAACAGATCTCCACCGGATCGTAGTAATGGTGGATGCTCGCATAGTCCGGTGCATTGCCCAGGCTCATCGCTCCCCCTCCCTGGTGAAGATGATGCCGCCGGCCTCGATCCGGAACGGATGATGACCACCCCGAGTATCTTCCGCCCAGCCGCGGCGGTCCGCGTCATCAAGGAACCGCTGCTGGAAAGCCAGAAGGTCGTCGACATGACGGCACTCGAGGATCAGGCCGTTGCTGCCGCCACCGTCGAAGGTGTCGAACAGTCGAGCCTCAATCCCGTTCTCGCGAACCCAGGCGATGACGGTATCGATATCAGGCCCCGGCGGCATGGGGTGGAAACGGATGTTGTAGTTGGCATGGACGACCCGGTTGGGCCCGTCGAAAGGCAGGTTGTCGGATGACATATAAAGCGCCTCCGCTTTAGCCGCATTTGCCGGAATGGCGGGGGCGGCAAGCTGGATCAAATCCCCCCCGGCCCGTGAGTGGGCCAGACTGGCTGCGACTATCGGCCGAACGCCGATCACCGTCAAGTGATGTGTTCGGCGCAGCTCATATCATGCCCATCGACTGAACCAGCTCCTCGAACGAGATCTCGCGCAGATAGGCATTGACCTCGTCCAGCGAGTATCCGGGCCGGATCCGGTATTTGGCACCGGCGCAGTCCATGCGAACCCCACCCTATTGGTGAAGGCCGTCATATGGTGTCGGAGGGAAGGCGCTGCCGGCGCGACGTTTGAACATGCATCCGAGCCAGCCTGCTCCAACCGATTTAGGCTTGCTCAGGCGGCGACAAGCTTCTTTACCTTAAGCGCTTTACGGTGCTGTTCGGCATGCCAGAGCTCATACTGAGACTGCTGGTTCAACCAACTCTCTGCCGAAGTGTCAAACGCAATTGAAAGCCGGATAGCCATCTCTGGACTAATGCCAGCCTTGCCGTTCAACACAGCACTCAGAGTTTTCCGACTGACGCCCAATGCTTCTGCCGCGGCCGTTACAGAGAGCCCCATGGGCTCCAGACAAAGCTCACGCAACACTTCACCAGGATGGGGCGGGTTGTGCATCAACATAGGTGCTACCTCAGTGATAATCCTCGTAGTTCACTATCTCGGCGTCTCCGTCCTCGAACCGGAAGGTCACTCGCCAGTTCCCACTGACCGACACTGACCAAGTTCCAGCGCGATTGCCCGAGAGCTCGTGCAGCCGAAGGCCTGGCAAGTCCATATCATTGACGTTTGAGGCTGCATTCAGCCTACCGAGAATCAGTCGAAGCCTATTCGCATGAGCGGCCTGTATGCCGGCGGTGCTGCCGGAACTAAAAAATTTGGCCAAGCCTTTGTGCTTGAAGCTTCGAATCATGTAGCGATTGTAACCTGTAACGTTTCGGGTATCAACTATGCGTTAGGGTGCATGGGCCACCTTCACACTGATCGCCTATGGCGATTCATGCGTAACTTGCCAGCGCTATCCAGTCATTCAGCGGAGCCGCGGTCCAGCGGCGTCGGGGGGCGGCACTTTTTTGCTGCATTACGCCAGCCAGCCAGCCAGCCAGCCAGCCAGATGGCGGGCAATGAACTCCAGAAAGTTCGGCAGATCAGGCGTTGCTTTAGTAGTGAGAACGCAGCTGATCAATGAGCAAGGCGTTGTCCATGAACTTATATACGATGCGGTGCTCATCGTTGCTGAGCGCTGGCTGATCACATCTCAGTCAGGCTGAATGCGGCCCTCGATCAGGGTCAGCCGCTGATCTTCAATACCGATCAGGGCGCGCAGTTCACCAGCACCGAGTGGATCGAGCGACTGTGGCGAACGCTGAAGTACGAGGACATCTACCTGCGGAGCTACGACAGCCCGACTGCCCTGGAGCGAGGGCTCGGCAGTTACATCGACTTCTACAACACAGAGCGGCCACATACCGCGCTTGATCAAAGAACCCCGGCTGAGGTCCACCTCAGGCTCCTCTGCAATGGGCCGAGGATAGCCTCCGAGTCTTTACTTCTCACCTGGTCCGAAATCCGGGGTCCACTTCATTGCCCGCGTCCGGTTAACCTGTTGTTATGCGATTTGCTGCAAGGCATTGGCAAGATCACGGCCAGCGGTAGGGGGCGGAAGTGGTTTGCCTTCTTGGTGGTATAGCTCGATGGCTTCGTCTACGATCTGGCAAAGCTCGGCGAAAACCTCCTTTTCATCTGTGCCATGGCACCCGCCATATAGCAAACCCGGTGCGCTGCCCACAAAACACTGGTCCTCCTCGGACCACTCGACAATCTTGGCGTAAAGGGCGCTTTCCTTCATTTCTGGGCCTCCTGGACCGCCTTTTCTACGGCCCGTATCTGGTACTTCTTGGCATCGTCTCCAAGCTTGCCAGAAATCGTCACAGGCTTTGACACATTCGGGTGGACGAAATTCCGATGGCTCCCCTTACCGCCGCGATTATCAAAGCCCGCCTGCTTGAGTGATTTAATCAGCTCCCTGACTTTTGGCGGCACGGCGCCTCCCCGGCTGGTTCATTCAATCGCATAACAGTGAATGGACCGCTTCCACCCTGATTGGATCACTTTGACGGCGCGTTTTCGTGCCATAACCGTACTGGACAAATAATCAGTTGGCATGGAGGTCACCCAACCAATGAACACGCCGGAGCGCCCGCGTCGACTGCGGGATGTCGTCAGGGATGTCATACGCACTCGGCGCTATAGCCGTCGTTGCCATGGTTCACCTCCAGTCTACTAACTTACTGAGGTGTTCACTGCCGGTGGGAAAGATCAGTGCGGCGGATGGTCTCGGCGACGAGTTCGGGATCCGCGTGGTGCGGCATATGACCCATCCCTTTGACGCGAGTGAGGTTGACGCTGTCGACCTCCGCCTCGAGGCGCTCGGCATGGTATTTCAAACCAACGGTTCGATCGGCCCGCCCATGCACGACCTCAATGGGCACAGTCAGCGTGGGATAGCTCGGGACCATGTCCTCCAGATAGCCCTCCAGACGGTCGATCTGCAGGCCATTGATCTGCATCTGGCGGGTCCTGAGCGTGAGTTCGAACCCCAGATGATCCAGATACCCGTCGGGCACCTCGTTGGGATGGAAAATGCGCTCAAGCGACCCCTCCACCACGCGCTGTGGAACCACATGCGAGATCATCGGCAAAACGACATGCTGCCCAAGGGCCGAGGCAGAGAACTGGTACCAGAATCCAAGCTCACCGGGCCATGGATGGGACGCGGGCGCGAGCAGCGTCAGACCAGCAATCTCATCATCTGCGCGTAACGCCCAAGCCAGCGCCACGGCGCCGCCATAGGAATGACCGAGCACGATGGGCTGATCAACCTCGAGCTCCTGCGCGGCACTGCGAAGGAGCTCAGCCTGCTTCATCGGGCTGAGCGGCTCGCCGAGGCTGTCCGAATACCCGAATCCGGGCCGATCAAAGGCGATCACCCGGAATTCATCAGCCATACGGTCCTCCATCCCCAGCGAACAGGCGGTTTCATGCCCCCGGGGCCACTCCAGGACGCGGTTATTCCTGCCGCTGAAGCGGATTTGATGCCCGACGTGGATAACGGGATAGCGGAGCCTTTTAACGGCTTCCCAACGCCCTCTCCTCTGCCTCACGGATAAGCATCGGGTCCTTGGCGGCGTCGGTACATAGATAAGCCGGATCAACGGTTATCCCCACCCGCGGCAAATCCAGGCGATCGGCGTCCCAGCAGGTCGCGATCGTGGCATCAGCATGCGTGCGCTCGACGGTATGGCCGCGACAGGCAATCACCAACAGATCGAGTTCCGCCTCACTGGCCGGCAGCAGACCGTCGGCATGGTAGGCAAGCGCCAGCTCGGCGCCCTTCGGCCCGTGTTCGATATCCCAGCCATCGGTCTCGCGACAGCTGTCGTGGAAAAAGGCGAACAGCTCGATGACCCGCCGATTGGCACCCGTTGCCTCAGCCAATAACAGACCGTTGTAGCGCACCCGCTGCCAGTGATCGGGCCCATGCGGGCTGTGGGCGGGCAACACGAAACAGCCGCTGGTGTACTCAAGAACGGCCTCGCGCTCTGCGGCGGAGAGCGCCTCGGCGATGGTCAATTGATTCAAGTCGGGCCTCGCTTCAAGAAACGTCGTTGCCTGAAGACCCTGCAGCGCAATCGTGGACCATTCAACCCTCACCTGAGCAGTCTGCCGACAATCCGGGGCATGACGGTCACCTCCGTGCTGGCAAGGTGCCGGCGCACCGGCTAATCCTTATCGTCCCCGTCATCCTTGCTTTCCGCATCGCTCGGCCCGGCCGACGAGCGCATGATCGCCTCCGCCAGCTCCCGCCGCTCCCGGGCCTCTTCACTGTCGCCAGCCGCCTCGGCGGCGAAGCGCGCCTCCAGCGCCTCGAAGTTGGACTGGACGAGCTCGTCGAACGGCGTCTCGCGCAGATAGGCATTAACCTCTTCCAGCGAGTACCCGAGGCGCGTCATCCGGTCTGAGGCAAGAATCGCATGCAGCGGATTGCTTTTGCCCTGTCGGTTGGTGGTACTCAAGATGACCTCCGGTGCTGGTGCTGTGTATCGGGCGATGGAGGGTGGCCTTCCCTGGCCGAACCCGGCATTACAGACCGGGGTGCTCCCTGCAGACGTCATCCTAGTGGCCATCGGCGTCATCTGGTGTCGCAGACGGCGTCAACTTGACGCCGCTCCGCCGCTGGGCTCGTGGGTGCGGTTGGCCAGGCCTGCACCTGGCCCAGGTTGCGGCGCAGCCGCCGTGTCCGATGAGGGCCGATTTATGCGTCGGCATGGTCGTATCCCTCTCGTGTAGGCCGATTAATCGCCCCCCAGAAAAAACGGCGATATAGAGAGCCCACCTGTAAACCCCGCATAATCGAAGAAGTTGATCGTGCTGTCACTCTTTGTGTAGCCCAGTTCAAGGTCCACGCGCTCAGACAAGCTGAATTTCACCATGATCTGGTCGGTACGATCCGCCCGCTCGTAGCCCAGAAACGTTGTCTCGTTGGTTTCACTGCGTGTCGCTGTCAGGCCGACCAATAGGCCAGCCACCCAACCCTGATAGCCGACGCGGGCCTGATGCCGGGTCGCCACATGCGCGTCCTTATCCTCTCCATACAGAAAGGAGATATTGGTCATGCTGCCATTGCCGTAAACGGTCTCGAGGGATGCTCGTATCTGGTTTTGCCGATAGTCATCAGTGATTATTCGGCCTGGTTCAAGCGAGACGATGTGATGCGTACGCCCGTTGGAGCTGAGCATCTGGCTCAGGGAGACGGTAACCCGGTCGACTTCGGCATCCGACAGCCGCTTTTCCTCGCCGTACCGTCTCGCGCATGCGTCGATATAGCGCCATGAACCGATATGATTTTTGCTGCAGATCGATAAGAAGCGCCCGTCAATATTCAGGTTGTGGTCGACTGCTTCTCTCCTTGTGGCGATCGCCGAGTAGTCAAGGTATCGCCCTTCACCGACCAGCCAACGGCCGGCCAGACCAACGCCCGCTCCGTATACAAGACCGTCTTTCCGCTCGAGATCCGGGTCGCCGATCAGTGTCACGTTGCCGAGTTCCAGGGGCTCCGCCGGATTGCCGCCGTTGATGTTCCTTTCATATTCGAAAAACGGCATGAATAGCGGCGAGAACCGGCGCGGGGCCACCACTTGCTCAAAACCGAGCCCGTCGTCATAGCCTTCATACTTGATCCGCGCGTCAATCACCTTTGCCAGGTCGAGCGGGATCGCCGCATCGGCTGAACGCGCACTCAGGCAATAGTTGGTCAGCCGCTCATTACCATCAACCGCAAGACAGCTCGCGTTGACGGCCGGCATGGCCATCAACGCGAGTAGCCCGAGGAGGGACTTCAACACCTTCAATGGGATTATTTTTTCGAACCGGCCGCGGCCCCATCAAATAAGGGAGTACTCTCGTTTGTGTGGAATATCGCTGATACGCCCTCGGCATCCTCGCCATGCAGGAGCCCGCGCATTGATGCCGTCTGACTATAGCCATTCGCCGTGAATGACAGGTTCGATGAGGCAAACCGTGCGTTTTCGACATCGACGCTCCCCGTGCCGTCGAGCGTACTGCTCGCGGTGTCGCCGTCATAAACGAAGGTGCCGCTGTCGAAATCGATCGTCATGTCGAATGTACCGATCTCGATGGCATCGGTTCTCCGATTTCGAGCGCCATGCGTGCCGACATAGTCAAAGGTGCCGGTCGGACTGCCGGTCATCCGGGTCCCGGTGACGAGCCCCAGCCTTGCCAGTCCGGGAAGCTCGAATAGCGCAATTCCAGAGACACCGCTGTTGTCCTCGTAGAAGGTGACGTTGGCCGTCGTTCCATCGACGGTCACGGTACCCTCACGCACCGTTGAATACTGCAGCGTGTTGACCTTGGCAAAGTCACTGTATGTGGCGATGGAGTCATCAACTTCGTCGTCATTGGCGGCCTCGACGATCGATGTGATGTTCGGGCCGATTAAAAGCGCCTGACTGCCGTTTTCGGAGTCCACGAGCCGTGCAACACCCGCGCCGTCGCCGAAGACCTTGAGCGTGCTCCAGTCAACTGGGTCGGCTGAACCACCACCGCCACTGCTGCATCCATAGGCAAGAAATGCGCCTGCGATTGAAACGAGCACCACCTTGTGCATTGCATCACTCCTTCGATGATTTGACGTGCGGGCTGTTGTCGAAGGAAACCGTAGTGGGTGCCTGCGTCAGGTGATGTCGCAGAGAAATCCTTGGCCGTACGTGAAGTGATCCTGCTGGATCCACGTCGATGCGGCCGGTCAGCCGGTTGGATTATCCGCGCTGGACGGAAGGAAAGTGAGTCAGCCTGCTTAGCAGCGGCGTCGCCTGCACATTGATCATCTTCGGATACGTCAGGATATCGCCGCGCTCAATATCGACCGTGGCGATGCCCGTGAAATCGGCGAAGCGCTCAAGACTCCGCACGGTGTAGAGGAAACGCCAGGTATCCTCCAGGGAGCGGTACAGCAGGTCCTCTTCCAGTTCGATGTCGACGGCCGGAAACGCCTGGCGGAAGGCGTCGGCATACAAGGTGGCGGGTTGCTGCTGGTGGCCCCAGAGATGAAGCAGGTAGACCGTGAACGCCCAGCCCTGCTGGACGAAAGGCATTGATGCAAAGCCGTCGCGATACGCCCAGTTGAACTCGGTGGCGTAGGTCCGGAAAAGCTGGGGGTAGAGTTCACGCTGCCCCGTGGCGGCCAGCATGGCGCGCGCCGGGCGGGAGAGGATGAACCGGCCGCGATACTTGCGCACGAACCCGGCCAACTCGGCGACAACGCGGGTGGCGTGCAGCTCAGGCGCGTCATCCTCCCGATTAATGCCCCCATAGCGCGTGTAATTGGCGTAACCGCGCTCGCCAAGCCGAGCCTGCATGATCTCGCGGCAGGCATTGCGCGGGAGGTTGCCCTTGGCGGTGGGCTTGAGCCCCTTCTCGCCGATAGCCTCGGCCAGCAGGCCGAACAGCCGCGCTAGCGGGGCCTCCGGCTCACTTCCAAGCACGGTGCTGACCTGAAGCTCGTCGGGTGAGTCCAGCGGAAAGTGCAGGAGCCGATGCACCTGGTGAGCGGATAAGCCGCGGAAATCATCGACGGGGCGATGGTTGCGTTCTTCCTGAAACGACTTCACGAACGCCTGCGCCTCTTCAATGGAGGCGAACTGCCGGTCGCCAATGGCCTGCTGGAGCTCCTCTGTCACCAAACTGGCCGGCCCGCCCGGTCGCTGCGCCGGGCTGTTGTGCAGACAGCACCGCTTGTACTTAAGCCCGCTGCCGCACGGGCATGGATCATTCCGGCCGATCTTGTCTACGGACATCATTGCCTCCGCAGCTGGTCATTCATAGTGGCTCTCCTGCATCGCATCCATTCACCGGGTATCCATCCCCTCATGAATGGATTCCCGCATACCGGGTATGGAAAGCAGGAACAGTGTCTCCTGAATTGCAGACCAGTCTTCTTCGGAAACCAGGACGGCGCTGTTTCGCTTGCCCGTAATAATAACGGGCTGATGGGACTCGGCGGTCTCCTCAATCAATTGAGAAAGCCTGCTGCACGCCTCAGTTGCTGTAATCCCGGCCATGACGCATCCCTCACGTATGGGACCCCCAATTGTGCGCTATTCCACGAGTACGGCAAATGGGCCGTCAGGCAATTTCCAATCCTGCCTTGCGTCCCGGCCCGCACCCCACGAGGATAAGCGCTATCAGCGTCACGGAAAGGCACCGGTCTCATGCATCGCATCAACTGCCGTCATCGCTTCTGGATCGCCATGGCCGCCCTCCTCGGCCTTGGGAACGCCGTGCAGGCCCAGCCCGCCACGCAGTGCGTCGATGACGTCACAACGCTGACGGCGCAAGGCGAGGCACGGATCGAACGCCCGGCCACCCATGTCGATATTCATGCCCGCTTTATGGAGCGCGCCCAGACAAGCGCCGCGGCCAGCAATGCCCTCGAGGCACGCTTTGGACCACTGCTCGATCGCCTGCGCGCAGACACGGAAAAGCCCATCCGCCTGGTCGCCGCCAACGCCTCAATCACCCCGCAGTGGCGCTATGACGATGGGGACAGGACCCTTGCCGGCTTTGTGGCAACGCGGATGCTTCGTCTCACCGATGTGCCGGTGGACGAGGCGGGCGCGTGGATGCAGACGCTGACCGATGCCGAACCGGATTCGCTGTCGCTCGAGAACTACACGGCGCGACCCGAGGGCGGCGCGGATGCTCATCCGGCCCTCGCCGCGGCGATCAGGAACGCCCGGACCCGGGCGGAGACCATGGCCGACGCACTCGGCCAGTCCATTGGCGAGGCGCTCTGCATCCACGAAGTGAGTGCACCCTCGCCCCGTCCCATGCGTTCGGCGACGCTCGCCGCCACCGGGCCAGACGATGCGACACGCGAACCCTCAATCGAGCCCGATACCGTGACCGACCATGCCCGGGTGACGGTGGTCTTTTTCCTCGAACCACCCTCAGCGTGAATCAACGGCGGGAGAGATAATCCTGTATCGGCCCGAGTGCCTCGGCCATGTGCTCAAAGCGATGCGAACCGCCCTCGAACGCCAGAGGCTCACCCAGCCCGCCGTGCGCCCGCAGCGTGGCGCGGTTATCCAGCAGCTCATCCGCCAGGTCAACGATCAGCTTCGGCGGGATGGCGTAGTCGTCCGGATCCGGGCATAGCGCGTGCCCGGCGTATGAAGCCACGGCCTCTGGCGTCAGCCGGCGCGGGGGGAGATCCGGCAGCTTGGGGTTTGGCAGCCATTGATCCAGGTAATGACTCAGACCCCAATGGGGATCCGTGCTGGGATTGATCATGACCGACGGGCAGCCATGGCGGGCTCCCATCATCGCTGCGTAGTAGCCGCCCAGCGAAGTCCCGATGAACGCGACCGGGCCCTGCGCTCGCATGGCCGCCTCGATCTGCTCGATGATGGCATCCCTCGGCGCAAAACTGTCGTAGTTGATCAGCCGCACGGCAAACCGGCGCCGCAGCTCGATGACCTTTGTGTCCGTCTGGAGCGCGGCGGAGTTGAAGCCGTGCAGGTACTGCAGTTCGATATCCAGCGTCATGCGATGCATTGTGCCTTGCCCACCCCCGTCCTGTCCGCCCGTTGCGCCGGGCAACAGGGGTGCGCGACGCTAGCAGCTGATTGACGAACAACTTGCCGGACCGATCCGGTGATTCAGTGGTAGTGCCCATGACCTCAAAGCCCCTTACCCGCTGGCGCCTCATCCTTCTTTGTTGCAGCTTACTGCTCGTCGCGGCGACGACTCAGGCCGACGAGAGACCGCAGCCCGGGATGGTTGCGGCGGCCCATCCGCTGGCCACGGCGGCGGGTGTCGAGGTGCTCGAGGCCGGCGGCGCCGCCATTGATGCGGCAATCGCCATACAGGCCGTGCTGACCCTGGTGGAACCGCAGTCAAGCGGCATTGGCGGCGGCGCTTTTCTGCTGCATTACGACAGCGAAACGGCCGACGTGCAGGCCTATGATGGGCGCGAGACGGCGCCTGCCGCAGTGAGGGCCGACCACTTTCTCACCGAAGACGGCACGCCGATGGACTTCCTGGAGGCGGTCCCCGGCGGGCAGTCGGTTGGCGTACCCGGGAGCCTGCGGATGCTCGAGCTGGTGCATGAGCAGCATGGCGAACTGCCATGGAGAACGCTCTTTCAGCCAGCGATCTGCCTGGCCGAAGCGGGTTTTGAGGTCACACCCCGCCTCGCTGAAATGCTGCGCATTGACCTGCGGCTGGATCTGTTCGAGCCAATGGCCGGGTATTTCTTCCCCGATGGCGCGCCCTTGCGCGCGGGGACGCGACTGACCAATCCCGCCCTCGCGGAGACGCTCACCGAGATTGCCAACCAGGGTGCGGATGCTTTCTACGAGGGCGCCATCGCCGATGACATCGTGGCGACGGTTCAGGCCCACGGCGGCGAGCTCACCCGTGAGGACATGGCGGACTACCGGGCGGTTGAGCGGGCGCCGGTCTGCCGATCCATCGCGGGGTACGAGATCTGCGGCATGCCGCTGCCGAGCAGTGGCGGCATGACCGTCTTACAGATCCTCAGCCTGCTGGAGATCGCGAGCGCCGGGACCGAGGACATGAGCCGGCTGACCTGGGCGCACTTACTGCTCGAGGCCTCACGCCTCGGCTTTGCGGATCGGAATGAATACCTCGGTGATGCCGAATTCGTCGAGGTCCCGGTGGAGACCCTGCTGAGTGAGCGCTATCTGACCGAGCGCGCGGCGTTGATATCACCGACGCAATCGATGGGTAAGGCGGCCCCGGGCCTGAGCGAGCCGGACAGCGCCATGAGCGATGGCAAGTTGATCAAACACTCGACCAGTCATTTCAGTGTGCTCGATACTCAGGGCAATGCGGTCTCGATGACCAGTTCCATTGAAATGCCCTTCGGCTCCCGCCTCATGGTGGACGGATTTCTGCTGAACAATCAGCTGACGGATTTCCGCTTCGACCCCCTTGCGGCCGATGGACGGCTTCACCCGAACCGGATCCAGCCCGGCAAGCGGCCCCTCTCATCAATGTCTCCGATGATCGCGTTTAACGCGGACAAGCAGCCGCGGCTGATCATCGGTTCACCGGGGGGCACGCGCATCATTGGCTATGTGGCGCAGCGCGTTGCCGATGTCCTGATGCAGGGCCATGACGTTGAAGCGGCGATCAGGAGCGGGAGTCTGGTCAACCGCAATGGCAGGACGGAGATCGAGGCCGATACCGACGCCGAAGCTTTGGTCCCCGGCCTGGAGGCGCTGGGCCATGAGATCGAGATCGACTCCATGACCAGCGGACTCCATGGCATCGAGCGCCTGCCCGATGGCGACATCCGCGGCGCCGCCGATCCGCGCCGGGAGGGGACGGTCGGTGGGGCACAGCCGCCATCCCAGGGAGAGTAGCGGCCGTTGGGCACGCGGCTGCCACCCCCTCTCCTCCTGCTACTACTAGTACTGCTACTGCTACTGGCCGGCAGATCCGCGCCGAGGATGCGGATCAGGGTCTGCTAGGGCGCCTTGACAAAAATCGGCCGCCACAACATATTCCGCCGGATAATTTCACTGGTCTCCCGGCACCAAGCGGTCTCCAACAATCAAATGATCACGATTCGAACGGTTCCTTCATCGGAGAAAGACCAGGCCCTGTCAAAAATCCTGGCGCTGGTGGAGGCGGAGAGAGACCGGCCCGGCTACCTGTATCTGCGCGACCCTGACTTCTACGCAGATTTCTTCTCCGATCGGGGTATGATCACCGCTGCCTGGAATGATGGAGCACTCATCGGGTTCCTGCTCCTTGGCTTCGAATCGACCACGATCGAATTCTGGCATGAATACATTGACCGGATGGGCGCCGACCCAGACCGGTGTTGCTACGGCCGGCACGCACTGATTGCGCCAGGTTACCGCGGCATCGGCATCGGGCGGCAAATGATGATCCATCGGAGCAACGCCGCAAGATCACTGGGGTATCACCTGTGCTTTGCAACCACGCACCCCCACAATGTGGCGATTGAGCGGGTCTACAAGGATAGCGGCTTTGTCAGGATCGACCGGAGAGTGGTCTTCGACCGCCAGCTTCTTCGCTCCCTTTGGGTCTGTCGTCTGACCCAGGAACCCACGCTGGCGAATGCCACGCAGATCCCGCCATCTTCGCGTTCCCTCCTTACGAGTCCGGATGACCTGACAGTCCTCAATGCCGCATTGGCGCCTCAAATGGCCGCCGATCCCCAGATTATGGCCGATTCCGACCTCGAGGACGCGCATCAGTGAACCGGCCTACTTCGCGGGGCAGCCTCATTGTCAATCGGGCTGGCGAGAATGCGGGATGGAACCTGCTGAGTCCCCGTGTTTTTCTCCCCTGGCTGATGGGTTCACTTGGATCGCCTTACCTGCTTACTGCGCTCGCACTTCCACTCTGGGATGTGGCGCTGCTTCTCTCGCGCAAGACCCTGGCGAGCTGGATCGATGCTCGGGGCCGCTTGAAACCCGTGTTGATCACCGCGCAGCTTTCCTGGCTTCTGGTCTGGATCGCGCTGGGTTTGCTGGCGACTGTTCTCAGCGGATATCCGATCTATATCGCATTGCTGATCGGTGTCACCCTCCTCGGCTTTGCCGATGGCACCGCCGGCAGTGCCTCCCGCCTGCTGATGGCAAGGATCGTCGGCCGCGAGCGGGTCTCCGGGCTGGTTTCCACCTACCTTATGTATGCAGGACTACTGACCGTGCTGATCGCTGCCGTTCAGTTCGCGGCGGTCGGTGGCCAGCACGGGGGTACGAGTGCGATTTTTCACGTTGTCTTTGGCGGGATCGCGGCGCTCGGATCAATCCTTGCGCTTATGCCTCTGGCTGAACCCCTCGGGCAGATCAAGGCGCCGAGCCGGCAGATACATGACACGGACGGAACGCTATCCCTGGTCAAGGACCGCTCCCTGAGGAGACTCGCAACGGCGAACGCACTGCTACCGTCCGTCTATCTGGCCCCCGCCTTTCTGGCCATGTTCATCGCCTCCGGAAAGACCTCGAGCGCGCATATCCTTATCTGCATCGCGAGCCTGACGCTGGGCAAGGTCTCCGGCAGTCGGCTTTTCCGGCTTCTCGATCATCAACGCAAAGGGCTCATTGTCGCTGTCTCGTCGGTCACCGCGATCGGCTCCAGTGCAGCGCTTTTATATGCATGCCTGGCTGGAATGACGGGCTCCTTCTGGCTCGGGATGCTTGCCTTTGCTCTGATCGGCGTGGCCATTAACGGCTTGAAGGCCATCGAATCCGCCGCGCTTTTCGGTTTTTCCAGAGAGGGCGATACCGCACAGGTATTTGCGGGACTCACCCTTGTGCAGAGGGTCGCCAGTATCGTGCTCTCTCTGGGCGTGGCCGGCCTTGCCCATGCCCTCGGCGAAGCGATGGCCATGGGCACTTTGCTTCTCCTGCAGCTGATGGGCGGTGCCGCCTGGACGCTGATCGTCAGGACCCCCGCCGTTCGCTGACAACCGCATCCCGCGGCCTCGTCACATGGACGCGCCGGGCCCGGTCACTGTGGTCACGGTGGCGGTCACGAACAGAATCCCGAGCAGCAGGACCGACTCCAGCATCAGTGAGCCGCGCAGATGGTCCGCGGCCGCCGACTCACCTCGCATCAGCGCCGGCGTGAGCCGGAGGCGGTTATAGGCCGCAAAGCCCATGACCAGCACGAAGAGAGAAAGCTTTACCGCAAAGATCTGGCCGTAGAGCGTTGCCAGTGCGGCGACCAGCCCGCCCGTCAGCTGGTGCAGGGTAATCAGCCCGGCGACCGCGAGCCCGGCAACGGCCCAGACCGCCTGACGCCCGAATTGATGCGCCACCGCACCGGCCCGCACCAGATCGCCGTGGCTCATCCGGTAGAGCGGGATAAAGACGCCCAGCCAGAACGAGAGCAGGAGCATATGCAGGGTGACAAGGGCATTCAGAAGGAGGCCCGGTGCGGTCCAGGTATGACCGGTGAGCCCGAAGCTCACGGCGATGGCGAATACACCGGCGAGCGCCAGCCAGTCGGCCGCCAGACGCCGGAGCCAGATGAGCGAGCTCAGCATAAGCCCCGCAAGGAGAACAGCGAGCGAGAGTCCCTTTGGCCCATCGAGAATGAACCCGATGAGCTCGCCATCCAGTGCAGCGGTCCAGTCATTCCCCGCGAGGAAGACCGCCTCCAGCGCCACGCCCGACCCGGCCGCGATAAGGGCCACGAGCCCGGCAATCGGCGTGACCACCCGCAGTCTCTGTCGCACCTGGGTGGGCAATGTTGACAGCAGCCAAAGACACAGCACCGAGCCGGCCGCGAGCAGCGCACCGGCGTAGAAGGCGGCGCGGACCAGCACCGCCAGCCCATCCAACATCAATGATCCATGACCGAAAACTTGAGTTCACCAGACATCGCATGCCCGTCCGTGGCAAGCCCTCGCCATTCGAGAATATAGTCGCCTGCCGGCAGCTCCGGCGGGTCCACCGTCAGCGTATCGGTGGCGGACCGCCCGCTGCGCGGCTCAATGTCATATGCCTCACCGGCGGCGCTTGTCAGCGTGACGCTGATGATCCGCATCTCGCCATCAAAACCGATCTCGATGACCGGTGGTGGCGCCTTCAGCTGTGCTCCATCCGCCGGCACGGTGGCGCGCTGCTCGGAATGAGCGAGCGCCACCGGGCCCCATGCGACCGCCACGGTGATAAAAAGCGCTGCGAGTGTTCTCATCGCTGACCTCATCGGTTGCTCGTCGGACCACGGCCGTGACGCCACAGTCTTGACTCACCGTGCCGTTCACACAACCCCGCGCGCTGTCGGGCAATATCGAATTCGTAATGCATCCAGTGCTCATTCCGGGCGTTGTACTCAATGACCCGCCATTCTCCCACGCGATTCCAGCAGATGATGAACGACCGCAGCTTCGAGGCGTGCGGGCCGAGTAGCCTCTCGAACTGCCTGCTGCTTCGAATATCTCCATCGGAGGGTGTTGTGCTGCCCTCGTGGACAGGGTGATTGTGGTACTGGCGCACCTCATCACACCGCAGACGGTCGACGTGATCGCGCCACTTCGCCGGATCATCCGCCGGCCGGCACCGGTACGAGGAGCCGATCGAGGCGGTGACACGCACGACCACACCCGAGCGCATGAAGGCGGTGACGAAGACCTCGCGTCGCTCGCGGTACATCCCGACGGCGAGGGCCTCCTCCAGGCTGCGCATATCGCGCCCGGCAAGACCATACGCCTTCTTGAACGACTCACCCCTCGCCCGGACACGGAACGCGTCAAAGCGGTCGGCCAACGCCTGCTGCAGCCGAATCCGTTCGGCGCGAACCTGACACGATCGCCGCCATGCAACCCGATATTTCACTGATCCTAACAGCAGCAACGCGTGGAGGCTGACCGGTGTGAGCACCAGCGCCAGGGAAGCCGACATGAGTCCATTGGCAGGACTCTCCGACAGCGCATAGGCCGCGACGGCGAACAGGAGGGTAGGCGCGCCCAGCAGAAGGACCTGCTGTCGGCGCAGCACGTCGCCCTCTGTGATGAGCCGTTCGTATCGAGACAATTCGATGACGTCGCTTCAGCCGGACCCGTTCCGCTGACGGTCACCCGCGAAGGTGATCACCAGCGTTCGGGGACGGGCAACCTGTATTTCGCGCTGAATCCACATGCCGGTAATGATACCAGTGGCAGCGCCTTGCTCTGCGTCCTAAGCGGCAGGGCCCTGGCGTCTCGTCCAGCATCGTCTACTTGTGACACCTCGCCGCACTGATTAGGCTTTGATCCGTCCACCCCACCGAGACCGCCCCCATGCAGACCATTGAGTTCAAAGACTTCGCCCGCGTCGAACTGCGGGTCGGCACTGTCATTGGTGTCGAGGGATTCCCGGAGGCCCGGCGTCCCGCCTGGAGAATGCGCATCGACTTCGGCCCGGAGATCGGCGAGCGCAAGTCTAGCGCCCAGATCACGGACCTCTATGACCCCGAGAGCCTGATGGGTCGACAGGTGCTTGCGGTCGTCAACTTCTCGCCCAAGCAGATCGGGCCTTTCATGTCCGAATGCCTGGTCACCGGATTTCATCGCGAGGACGGAGCCATCGTGCTCTGCGGCCCTGACACCGTCGTCCCCAACGGAAACCGCCTCATCTGAACGGCCGATGAGCATGGAGGCATCGACCGAGGCGATTCCGGGATCAGGCGGACCGGCGCGCGGCAATGAACGAGCGGATCATCTGAACCAGCAGTACCGCAGAGAGCCCCAGCATCCCGACATTGACCAACAGCGCCAGCGGACTCATCTGCGCCGCCCTCACCACTAATGCGGATGCGGGCGCAAGTGCCCCCAGCAAGGCAACGGCAGCGGCTGCATGCATCCAGTGGCGCCGGGCATTCTGAAAAGCGCCTGCGAGCGCACCCAGGACCACAAGCAGGAGGCCCGGATACGCCGGCATGAGCGCCGTCTGGCTGCCGGAGAAGAAATAGGCGCCGACCCCGAGAATGATCAGTAGCACACCGAAGACAATGGTCTGTTTGGGCATCAGGTTGCGATCCAGTTTAGAAGTGGCTGTTCGGAATTCCGCTCAAGGCTTGATTGGAACACATCCGACGATGCCGGTCGCTACCAACGCGTCGCGAAAAAAATGTTGCGTCGCACAAGCGGCCTTGATATATTGCGCTGCAACAAGACGGAATGGCCGTCTTAACATGCAGCAAGACCGATGAGGGCAATACGATGAACGACTTCATGATGAACAACGAGATGTTTACCAAGTACACCGAGCAGGCCGAGAAGATGTTCATGGCGCCGACGCGCGATTACGCCAAGCTGGCCATGGACTATGCCGAGAAGATGATCGAGGCGCAGATCGAAGCCGCCCGCACCTACAGCGAGATCGGCCTCCAGCAGGCCCGCGCCGCGCTCGACATCAAGGACACCACGGCACTCCAGCAGTACGCCGAGAAGCAGCAGGCCGTGGCCAAGGATCTGGGCGAGCGCGTCAAGGGCGATGCCGAGAAGGTCGTCGCGATGAACCAGGACTTCGTCAACGAGACCCGCAAGCTCGTCGAGTCCAGTGTCCAGACCGTCTCCGAGACCGCGGCAAAGAAGGCTGCTCCGGCCCGGAAGACGGCCAAGGCCGGCTAACAGCCGCCTGCCCAGCCGGACATGAGTCCGGACCTTCTGAACCGCCGGTCATCGACCGGCGGTTTTTTATATGCACATGCCGGATCAGGCCTTCAGGACAACGAAAGCTCGATCACCACCACGCCCAGCAGGCCGGCCGCAGCGGGCCAGGGGCTGCGCAGCGCGACGCCAAAGAAAACCCCCGGGATGAGCAGGGTCAGTGCCGCCAGGATATGCGGCAATGCGGCCACGCCCGTGGAGGCCATGACCCAGATGCGCACACCGCCCAGGACACCCAGGAGCAGCGCCAGCCAGACGCTGCGGTTATAGATGAGCGATGTCACGATGCCCTCCCGATCCTGGAAAGACGGGCAAGCTCTATTTCGCATTGCCTCCACATGTCACTAGCCTATCGCCGTGAACCCGTCGCAGCCAGCAGGCTCCGCGGTCAGCACCGACCAGCGAGCCGTTGTTGCTACCGCTTGACTGATGGAATACATCGGGCGCCTCTAGGCGAATGCGAGGGTCTGGAAAGCCGCCCACGGTAATCTGAGCTCTGGCATGATGACCACTCTCAGGCATAGGCAGCGACGGCGGGTGGCTTGCAATGAAATACCTCGCCTTCTTATTGGTGGCAGCGCTGGCAAGCACCAGCGTCACGGCTGACGACGACGTATTCGAGGCACTTCGGGAAGATGGGCATGTCCTGCTGCTTCGCCATGCCATCGCGCCCGGATTTGGCGATCCGGCAGGATTCGATGTGGCGGATTGCACCACCCAGAGGAACCTCTCCGAACAGGGCCGCCAGCAGGCTCGGGCCATTGGCGCGCAGCTCCGCGACGAAGGCCTGAAAGACGCCGTTGTGTACACGAGTTACTGGTGCCGCTGCCGGGACACGGCCGATGAGATGGCACTGACAGAGGCGCAGCCCCACCCGGGGCTGAACAGCTTTTTCCAGGCCCGCGAGCGGCGCGACGAAATCGTCTCCGACCTGCGCCACCTACTTGGCGAGCTCGCCAACGGCCCACCGGCGGTTCTTGTGACTCACCAGGTGAATATCCGGGCGATCACCGGACAGGGCGTGCGCTCTGGTGAGGGGGTCGTTGTCCGTCCCGATCAGACCGGCTCAGTGAGTGTCATCGGGTCATTTCCGCCCTGAGTCCGCGCCACTTGCCGGGTCAGATCGCCTCAACAACCACCGCCAGCCGGTCCCGGACCTCTCCGGCGATCTTTGTAAGCTCGGGGTTATCGATCCCGGACATGGACGAGACCGGATCGACAGCGCTGACTTCGATCCCCTCCGCCACCTCGCGCAGAATGACATTGCACGGCAGCATCGCACCCACCCGCGGCTCGACGCCGATGGCCTCCCAGGCCATGGCCGGGTTGCAGGCGCCAAGGATCCGATAGCCCGCCATGTCGTTATCCAGCTTCTTCTTCATGGTGCCCTGGACGTCAATTTCCGTCAGCACACCGAAGCTGTGATCGGCGAGCGCCTTGCGGGTGCGCTCATCGACGGCCTCGAAATCGGCATCCTCGATGACCCGGTTAATCGTGTAGGACATGCTTGTCTCCATTATTGGTGCGGACTGGGATGCTATCACCTGCGGCACGCTGGACCTGACCGCGGAGAAATTACCGAGGCGGGGCACCCCGTGAAAAGCCTGAAACGATCGCGGTACAGTCGTCCGATCGAAGCTTGAGACAGGAGCGGTATGAGCGAGCGGAAGATCACTGAGACGGAGATCCTCAACCGGGTCTATAACGCCACCGATCACGAGGCGCTGATGAGCGCCTACCGCGACTGGGCCGAGCAATACGACAGCGACCTGCTGGATCGGTTTGGCTATGTCGCTCATGTTGCCACGGCCAAGGCTCTCCACGAGGCCCTGGGTGGCTCGACCGACGCACGAATCCTCGATGCCGGCTGCGGCACCGGCCTGGTGGGCGAGGAGCTGGTCAAGCTGGGTTACCGCCACATCGACGCCCTCGACTACTCCGCGGACATGCTCGCCCAGGCGCAGCGTAAAGGGATTTACGGTGAACGCATGCAGGCCGACATGAAACAGCACCTGCCCGTCGACGACGACGCCTATGACGCGGTTGTGTGTACCGGCACCTTCACCTACGGCCATGTCACCGGCGATGCCTTCGACGAGTTGGTGCGCATCGTCCGCCCCGGTGGCGTGATCGTCTTCACCATTCGGGAAGGGGCCTACGAGGAGTACGGCTACCGTCGCCGCATGCTTGATCTGGAGACGGCCGATGCATGGGAGCTGGTGAGCTTCTATGACACGCCCTACCAGCTCGAGGAAGGCAACACGTGCAAGATGTGCACCTACCGCATACCGCGCGACTGAGGGATCTGTGACCGCAACCAACCTGCCCCGCGAGAAGACCAACGTAGCAATCCTCGCCGCCAGCCAGGCGCTGTTTCTCATCGCCGCAATCACGGTGATGACACTGAGCGGTGTGGTCGGTCAGCAACTGACCCCTGAGCCAGCACTGGCAACCCTGCCGGTGGCACTGATGCAGGTTGGCGCGCTGCTCGCCACCTTCCCCGCCTCCATGCTGATGAAGCGCATCGGGCGGCGACCCGGCTTTTTGCTGGGCACCACGCTGGGCGGCATCGCCGGGGGCGGACTGGCGGCATTGGGGGTGGCCGAGGGGAGTTTTCTGCTTTTCAACCTCGGTAATCTACTGCTGGGCGTCTATCAGGGCTTCGCCATGTACTACCGCTTTGCGGCGGCTGACTGCGCCGGGGAGGACTTTCGAAGCAAGGCCATTTCCCTCGTGCTGGCGGGCGGTGTCGTAGCGGCGGTTCTGGGGCCGTGGAACGCAAATTACGGGCAGGCGCTATGGGCAGCACACCCGGCGGCCGGTCCCTATCTGATGGTCATAGCGCTTGCCGTGGCGGCCACGGTGCTGGTCGGCATGCTGCGGGTTCCGCGGGCACGGGAACCACACGGAGCCGCCGCGCAGCGCCATCTGCCAGAGATCATCAGCCAGCCCCGGTTCATTGTGGCGCTGATGGCTGCCGCCATCGGGTATGCCGTCATGGTGCTCGTCATGACCGCGACACCACTCGCCATGCGCCAGAGCGGCTTTGACATGGGCCAGGCCGCCTTTGTCATGCAATGGCATGTACTCGGAATGTTCGCCCCTTCATTCATCACCGGCTCGCTCATCGCCCGCTTCGGTGTACTCAATGTCCTGCTCGCCGGCGGGCTCGTGCTGTTGATGAGTGCTGGCATTGCTGTTGGTGGCCAGACCCTCCCGCACTACTGGGCGGCGCTGGTTCTGTTGGGAGTGGGCTGGAACTTTCTGTTCATCGGTGGCAGCACGCTGGTCACTGAGACCCATACACCCGAGGAACGCGGCAAGGTCCAGGGGCTCAACGATCTGGTCGTCTTCGGCCTTGTCTCGATTGGCTCCTTGATGGCCGGCGCCCTGCTCTATCACCTCGGCTGGGTGGGTCTGAATCTAACGGTGATGCCATTCATTGCACTGACGCTCAGCGCCACCGCATGGCTGCGGTTCGCGGCGCCCACTGGCCTGAACCCGGAGGACGCCGCGACGGACCTCAGAGCAGACTGATCTCGAAATCGATGGGATTGCGGATGGTGTTGCCGATGGGCGAGAAGTAATTCGCCCGCTGGACGATTTCATCCAGCGTCTCCCGCGGGGCGTCGCCCTCGATATCGACGCGCACACGGACGGCCTGGATGCCCATTTCCTCCGGCGATGGCTCGTGGCCACCGGCGCCCCAGGCCGCGGGATTGCCGATATCGCCCTCAAGGTGGAGCTCAACTTTACTCAGGGAAACCTGCTTCCAGGTGGCGACCGCGGTGATGCCGACGGCAAGACAGCCTCCGAGGGCGGACAGGACGATCTCCGCCGGCGCGGGCGCCGTATCCTGGCCAAACAGATGCAGGGGCTCGTCAACAACCACCTCGTGGCCACGGACATGGCTGATGGTCCTGTACTGGCCTTCCACCACGGTGTGCACCGTGTTCGTGCCGCGTGCTCCCGGGTTGTTCCGGCCTTTCTCGGCGAAACCGAGGAGGCCCTCCCGATCGATGGGCCGCAGGTCTGCCTTGGTGGTGGATTCGTTGGTGACGCTACTCATCGGCTCATCTCCCTTGTCAGTATTGAGTGATTAAGCGGTTTGCCGCCATGCGACACGCCGCATGAAAAAGACCACGAGGCTATCCAGCAGATAACCGATAATTCCGATCCACAGGACCAGAGCGGCGAGTCGGTCATAGGCCAGAATGTCCCGGGCATCGTTGATGGCGTAACCAAGCCCGCTGGTCACGCCCAGATATTCCGCCGGCACGAGCACCACCCAGGCCACGCCCAGCGCAAGCCGCAGTCCCGCGAGGACATCTGGTGCGATGGCCGGCAGGATGAGGCGTCGCAACCGGCCCGCGAAGGAGGCACCGAGATTGCGCGCCACGCGGGCATGCAGGGGGTCGATGCGCTGGACCGCGAAGGCGGTCGAGAAAAGCACCGGCCAGACAGCGGCCATGACGATCAGGAAAATGATCGCGCCGTCCCAGGTGGCGAAGACCATCACCGCAATCGGCATCCACGCCAGCGGGCTTACCATGCGCAGGAGCTGGAAAGGGAACGAAGTCGCGCGTTGAAGCACCGCGGAGAGCCCCACAAGGATACCGACCGGCACAGCGATCAGCGTCGCGATCAACATCCCCCAACCAATACGCTGAAGACTCGCCGCGGCGGCATCGAGCAGATCACCGCTCACAAGCAACTGCCATGCCGCCGGCAAAGCGGCCGAGGGAGCAAATCGCGTGAAGGCGAAGAGATCGGGCTGGGCGGCGATGTAAGCGCCGCCAATCCACCAGAAAAACAACAGGCCTCCCGCACCGGCAAGCGGATAGCCGATCCGCTGCAGCCAGTGCATCAGGCCGGCATACCGCGGGAGTGTTGCGCCCCGGGCCGTGCTCACAGCGCCAGTCGCTCCCGTCGTTTGCGACTGCCCAGATAATCGGCCTCTGGATACCGCCGCAGCGCCTCGTCGATAAAGCGGTAGTCGACCAGATCATCGGCGACAAATTCAGGATCCAGTCCATTCAGAAAAGTCCGATCGCCTTCGACGAGCGTCTGGTTCATCTCCCGGACGAGCCGCCTGGTCGCCGAGGGATAAGGATAGGGCGAGAAGTCGATCCGCCCTGTCGCCCAGTCCGGGTGCTGAACCGCGCCCGTCTCCCGATATTCAGGCGTGTCGTAGTGGGTCATGGCCCGGCGCACCACCTCCGCGGGCATCGGCAGATACCCCTCTCCGTCGCGCGAGAGCATCTCCGCGACCTCCGCCTTGTGGTTCTGTGCATACTGCGCACCGCGGACCACCGCGTTGATGACCCGTTGCGTCCATTGCGGATTGGCGTTGACCTGATGCTCATGCATGCAGACCACACAGCAGGGGTGGTTTTCCCACATATCGCCGGTAAACCGGAGCAATCGACCGCCCGCCAGCAACTCGCCGGCGGCATTGAAGGGCTCGGCAACGATGTAGCCGTCAATCTGCCCTGCCGCGAGGCTCGCCGGCATCTCCGGCGGAGGCAGGATCAGCAGATTGACCTGCTGCGGGCCGAGCGATGCGTCCTGAGCCTGAATGACCGGCTCCAGACCTGCTTTGCGGAGTGCCATCTGCAAGAGCGTATTGTGCACCGAGTACCAGTACGGCACGGCGATCTGCGTGCCGCCAAGGTCGGCGAAGCTCTCGATATCGGAGCGCCCGCCCACGACCAGCCCCGAGCCATTCACATGCGCCCAGGCCATGATCTTGACCGGAAAGTCGTTGTTGTAGCGCATCCACACCGGAATGGGCTTGAGGAGATGCACGAGGTTGAAACGGTCGCGTGCAAAGCCTTCTACCAATGACGACCAGCTTCGGATCAATTCAGGCTTTTCGGCCTGGACGCCCTCATCCTCGTAATACCCCATGGCATAGGCGGTAAGCAGCGAGGTGGCATCGGTAATGGGCAGATAGCCGATTCTCAGAGTCGGCTCAGCCTCGGCCCGGGCGGGCGAAAACCCCGCCGGCAGCGTCATCGCGGCGGCGAGCCCGCCCATGGCGGCAAGACCATCGAGCATGAACCGGCGCCTCCCGGCGCGGACCTCATAATCGGGCGTCAGCACCCGGCTGCAGCCGCAGCCCGACTGACTCTGCGGGCGCTCCGACGGGTCTTCTTCTGCCATATTTCCTCCCTTCGAATGGTCAGGCATTGACGGCGACCGGCGCTTCGCTGAGCCGGATGTCAGCACTCAGCGGATTCCGGCGCGCACGACCGAACGCGGCGAGCAACTCGTCGCGCATTTCCGCGAAACCAGGCCGTCCGGGTTGCCGCGGGGCAGACATGCGGTTTTCGATCACGCCGTGGATCCGCCCAGGGTTACGCTCCATGACAGCGATTCGATCACCCATGATCACTGCCTCGTCCAGGTCATGAGTCACCTGGACCAGCGTGATCTCCTGCTCGGCGACGATCGACAGCACCTCGGCCTGGAGATCACTGCGAGTAAACGTATCCAGCGCCGAAAACGGCTCATCCAAAAGAATCACGGAGGGTGAGACCACTAACGACCTTGCCAGGGCGACGCGCTGCTGCTGTCCTCCGGAAAGGTCCTGGGGGTGCGCATCCGCCCGATCAGCAAGCCCCACCCGCTCGAGCATCGCCAGGGCGCGGGCCCGCCTGCCCTCTCGGACACCGGCAAACTCCAGCCCCAACGCGACATTCTTCACGACGGTGAGCCAAGGGTAGAGTGCGGAGCGTTGAAACATGATGTTCCAGCGCGGGTTGGGTGCCAGGGCCGGCTGACCGCCTAGGTAAACCCGGCCCGTCCGCGGCTGCAGCATGCCCGCGATCATATGCAGCAGCGTGGACTTGCCACAGCCGCTCTCGCCGACGATTGACAGTGTCTGTCCGGCCTCGAGGTTGAGATTCACCCCGTCGAGCACCGGTGCCTCGGGCGAGGTAAACCAGTGCGACACGCCGGCGATCCGAATATCGATACTCAAGCCCTGCCCCTTACCGTTCGCTTGACCAATGGCGCCGCACGGTACGGAACCAGCTCCGGCATCGGAACGAATTTTTCGGCATATCCTTATAAACGCCTTTGGATATTTCCATCTGGAATATCGCCAGCTGGATTCGATATTTCTGTTCCAGGGCGGTCATCGCTAGCCTTATCGAGCTGTCACGGCCGCACAGGGAGATCAGAAATGGAAGCCATACACGCAGTCGACGACGCAGGGACGAGTAATCCCCGCGACCTTGCTGCAAGGGAGCTTGCGCCGCTCGCAGCGACGATTGATCGGGATGGGCTTTATCCCGAGGGGTTCATGCGAACACTGGGCGATCATGGGCTCTATAACCGCCACACGGCGGCCGGAGGGCATGACTTCGCGGGTGCCATCGATGCCATGGCCGAGGTGTCCCGCATCTGCATGTCGACCGGTTTTTGCCACTGGTGCCATGACGCACTGACCTGGTACTTGGACAACGCGGAGGAGGCGGCGACACGGGATAAGTGGCTCGAGCCCGTCGCCAGCGGGCGGCTGCTGGGCGGCACCGGGCTCTCGAATGGCATGAAAAACGTCGCCGCCATTGAGGAGCTCAAAATCCGCGCCAGACGGGTGGAGGGTGGTTATCTCGCCAATGGAACCCTGCCGTGGGTCTCCAACCTCGCAAGTCATCATGTCTTCGCGGCCGTGTTCCTCGAACCCGACAGCGAACGTCGCGTCATGGCGCTGATCGACTGCGCTCAGACAGGCTTTTCCCTGAAACAATGCGCCGAGTTCATCGCGCTTGAGGGCAGCGGCACCTACGCATGCCATTTCGAAGACGTTTTCATCCCGGATGATCAGGTGATCAGTCACGACGCCGCCGCCTTTCTGCCGCGCATCCGCGCGGGGTTCGTGCTGTTACAGATGGGTATGCCGCTTGGCGTCATTGAGGCATGCATCGAGATCATGGAAGACATGAGCCGGACGCATGCGCATGTCAACGCATTCCTCGATGAGCAGCCGGATAACCTGCGTACGGAGCTCGAAGACCTGCGGGGTGCCGTGAACGCCCTGGCCGCGGAGGTTGCGTCGGGATCCGACGATCGTCTGTTCCGGGATGTACTCCAGGTCCGGGAGCGGGCATCGGTGCTGAGCCTCAGGGCCTCGCAGGCCGCGATGCTGCACGCCGGCGCGCGTGGGTACCTGGCAGACTCCGCCGTGCAGCGGAAATTGCGAGAGTCGTATTTCGTCGCCATTGTCACGCCAGCGATCAAGCATATCCGCAAGGAGCTGGCGCGGCTGGAGGCCGCGTGAGGCATGACCGCGGGTAAACGCGAGACGCCCTATCGCCAGTACCTGTGTGTGGTCTGCGGCTACATCTACGATGAGGCCGTGGGCGACCCGGACGGTGGCCTGGCACCGGGAACCCGATTCGAAGACATTCCGGATGACTGGGCCTGTCCCGACTGCGGCGTCACCAAGGCGGATTTCGTTCCGCTTGAAGAGGCAATCAAGGAGCGACCGGCCAATGCGCCGCAAACCCCCCAGCTCGCCGAAAATGCCGCTCAGACCGTGATCATTGGTGCGGGCATGGGCGGTTGGGCCGTCGCGGAGGCATTGCGTCGCGTCGACCCGGAGCGGGCGATTGTCATGATCACCTCAGACGATGGCGCCTTCTACCCCAAGCCGCGACTCTCGACCGCGGCGGGGGAAGGGCTCACACCCGATGAGTTGGTGATGAATGATGGCACAGCGCAGGCAGCCAGGCTCGGCGTGACATTAATGGCTCACACCCGCGCACTGCGCATCGACCGGGAGCGACGCCGGGTGCTGACGCCGAGGGGTGGCGTCCCCTACGCGCAGTTGATTCTGGCACTGGGCGCCACGCAGCGCCCACTCCCGCTACCACCAGGAAGCAGCGGCCAGCCGATGAGCGTAAACGCGCTGAATGATTACCGCCAACTTCGCTCGACGATTGATGACGGAACAGCATCGGTGCTGATCATTGGTGGCGGGCTGATCGGCTGCGAGTTTGCCAACGACCTCACCGTCGCCGGCCATGAAGTCACCCTGGTTGAGCGGTCAGACCGGCTGCTGGCATCACTCATTCCGCACGGAGCGTCGGAGGCACTGCGCTCGCATCTGACCTCCGCGGATGTCCGAATCCATACCGGGCGAACCATCCAGAACCTGGTGGGCAATACCGAGCAGGGTTTTTCCGCCCGCCTCGACGACGGCGGCCATTGGCAAGGCGACATCGTGATCAGTGCACTGGGTCTGGCTCCCAGCACGGGGCTGGCCGACGCGGCCAGGCTACGGACCTCGCGCGGCATCGTTGTCGACTCAAAGCTGCGCACCAGCGACCCGCACATTCATGCCATTGGTGACTGCGTTGAGTACCAGGGTGCGGTCCGGCCCTACGTCCGGGCCCTTCGCCGCCAGGCAGGGATCATCGCGGCGTCATTGACCGGCGGCGAGGCCACCTACGACGGGACACCGGATACCATCAACATCAAGACCACGCTCTACCCTATTGCCGTCCGTGAACCAGTAGAAGCCGGGGAATGGCGCCAGCTCGATACCGATCGCTGGATCCATTACGCAGGCGACCGTTGCGATGGATTCGCCCTGGGCGGTCCGGCGGTGGCCGACAGCAAACGGGCCGAGCAGTGGCTCGGCGGCGAAGCCTGACGGCCACGGCCCGATCGGTTACCCTCTGACCCCGTTCATTCAGGCGATCATCGACCTTAGAAAAACAACGGGGCAGACATGGAAGGCACACTGGCGCTGGCGGCGGACAACCTGTCCTCGCCGATCATTCTTTTCTTTGTGCTCGGCGTTCTTGCGGCGTTCGCACGTTCGGACCTCTCGATTCCCGAGGCCATCGCCAAGGGTCTGTCGATCTATCTTCTGTTCGCCATCGGCTTCAAGGGGGGCGCCAGCGTGGCCTCGCATGGCGTCGATGCCACACTGATCCTGTCTTTGATCGCAGGCATCATCCTCTCATTTGCCATTCCACTGGTGGCCTTTGGGCTGCTCCGTGTGATGTCGAAACTCTCAGTGACTGACGCTGCAGCCGTGGCTGGCCATTATGGCTCCATCTCCATCGTCACCTTCGTCGCCGCCACCTCCGTGGCGCAGTCCGCCGGGCTCTCGCCGGAGGGCTACATGGTGGCGGTGGCGGCGGTGATGGAGGCACCCGCGATCCTCTCGGCACTATGGATCATCGCGCGTTTCGGCAAGCAGTCCGCGGAAATGGAGGAAGGCCTTGTCCGGGAGATCCTGCTGAACGGCTCCATCGTGCTGCTGGTGGGCTCGTTCCTGATCGGCTGGATCACCGGTGACGAGGGCATGAACATGATCGCCCCGTTCATCCAGGCGCCGTTCCAGGGCGTGCTATGCCTCTTCCTGCTCGACATGGGGCTGGTGGCCGGACGCGGTCTGCGCGAGGCGAAATCGGTACTCACCCCCGGTCTGTTCGCTTTCGGGGTGGTCATGCCGCCCATCGGTTCCGTTTTCGGCCTCGCGGCAGGCCTCCTGCTCGGGCTGAGCACGGGGGGCGTACTGCTCTTCATGACCCTGGCGGCCTCGGCCTCCTACATCGCGGTGCCGGCGGCCATGCGCGTGGCGCTCCCTGAGGCGAATCCGTCCATCTACCTGACCCTGTCATTGGGTGTAACCTTCCCGTTCAACCTCACCCTCGGCATCCCGATCTATCTCGCGGTGTCGCAGACGCTGACCGGAGGCTGATGCCATGCAGACCCACAAGGCGAAACGCGTCGAGATCATCATCGAGTCGATCATGGAAGAGCGCCTCAGTGCGGCCCTGATCAAGGCCGGCGTGACCGGATTCAGCGTGCTGCCGGTGCTGGGTGGCTCGGGCCGGTCCGGCCACTGGAGCGGTGAGGGCCAGATCAGCCGCGTGGGCGGGATGGTCAACGTGGTCTGCATCGTCCGGCCGGAGCGTGTGGACACCCTGCTTGATGCCGCCTTCGCCGTCGTTGAGCGGCATATCGGCGTCGTCAGCGTAGTCGACTGCGAGGTGCTGCGCGCCGAACGCTTCTAGACCGGCACGCCGTCACCCGACTGCGTCAGCAGTTGTCGCGCGGGACGATTAGGATGGACGCATGACGCGCTGGCATGGAACGCTTTTCCGATGAACGACGCCTTTCCGCCCGGCTTTGCCCAGATCCACGCCAACCGGCTCGAGACGCTGCGGGATCTGGCGGTCACTCACCTGCATGATCATCCGCTCGACCCGCTGGAGCACGAGACCGTGCTCATCCAGTCCAATGGCATGGCGCAGTGGCTCAAGCTCGCCTTTGCCGCCGAGGAAACCCCCGAGGCGGTGGGCTGCGGCATCGCCGCGGCACAGCGCTTCGTCCTCCCGCAGTCCTTCCTGTGGCAGTGCTATCGCGCCGTGCTGGGGCCCACCGAAGTCCCGGAGACCTCGCCATTCGACAAGGAGCGTCTGCAGTGGCGGATCTACCGGCTGCTACCCGGCCTTCTCGACACCGATCCCGAGACGTTCGTCCCGCTGATCCGCTTCCTCACCGGGGACACGGACCAGCGCAAACGCCATCAGCTCGCCCGGCGCCTGGCCGATCTCTACGACCAGTACCAGGTCTATCGGCCGGACTGGCTCGCTGACTGGCTGGAGGGGCGTGACGCGCTCCGCAATCCCCGGGGTGAGACCCTCTCACTCGCTGCCGACCAGCAGTGGCAACCGGGGCTGTGGCGGGCCCTGCACGCCGACATGGGCGAAGCCGCCCGCCGACTCTCTCGCCCCGGCATCCAGACACGATTCATCGCCGCCCTTGATGCCGCGGAGCCGGGTCATTTCGCCGCGCTGCCGCGCCGGGTGACGGTCTTCGGGATCACCTCCATGCCCCGCCCGGTCCTGGAGGCGCTGCATGCCCTCTCCCGTCACACCCAGATCCTGCAACTGATCCAGAACCCGTCGGGGTATTTCTGGGCGGATCTGATCGAGGATCGCGAACTGCTCAGGCTCGACCGGCAACGTCATCCGCGCAGGACGGGCACACCCGGCCACCCGCTGCTCGCCGCCTGGGGAAAGCAGGGTCGTGACTTCATCGGACTGCTCGCCGAGCTGGACGAGCCTGAACGCTACCGGGGCTGGTTCCAGTCCATTGATCTTTTCGAGCCCCCGATCGGCGACACCACCGATATCGAATCCGCGCCACTTCTCCAGCAGCTCCAGCAGGACATCTACGCGCTGACACCACTGCCTGCACCGGGCGAAGAACGCCCACTGGGCATGGACGACTCCATCCGTTTTCATCGCGCCCACAGTCGCCAGCGCGAAGTCGAGGTGCTCCACGATCGCCTGCTGGACGCCTTCGAGCGGGCCGACCGCGAAGGCCGCCCCCTTCGCCCGCGGGACATTATCGTCATGGTCCCGGATGTCGATGCCTACGCCCCGGCGGTCGAGGCGGTATTCGGCACGGTGGACAGCCGGGACGCGCGCTATATCCCCTATACCATCGGCGACCGCCGCAGTCGCAGTGAAGCGCCGGTGGCCGCCGCCATCGCTCAGCTCAGCGACCTGCCGAACGCGCGGCTCACCCTGGGCGACGTACTGGACCTGCTCGAGGTGGCGCCATTCCGCCGGCGCTTCGGCCTGGCCGAGGACGACGTCGCGCTGCTGCGACGGTGGTGTCGGGAGGCCGGCATCCGCTGGGGGCTTGATGGCCAGCAGCGCCAGCGGCTCGATCTGCCTGGCGCATTCGAGCAGAACAGCTGGCGGTTCGGCCTGCGCCGCCTGCTGCTCGGTTATGCCGTGGGCAGCGGTGATACCTGGCAGGGCGTTGAGCCCTACCCCGAGGTGGGCAGTCTGGATGCCGCGCTGCTTGGCCCCCTGCGCGCCCTGCTGGATACCCTTGAGGCCCAGCTCGCCGCCTTCAGCGAGCCAGCCCGGCCAGCCGAGTGGGCTCAGCGCGTGGAGACCCTGCTCGCCGACTGCTTCGCCCTGGAGGAGACCGACGACCTTGCGCTGGAAGCGCGTATGACGGACGCACTGCAGCAATGGGTCGCGGCCTGTGCGGAGGCGCAGTTCGACGAACCCGTCCCGCTCGTGGTGGCCCGCGATGCCTGGCTTGGCGCGCTGGAGGATGAGGGCCCGACCCAGCGCTTCCTGGCCGGGCGCGTGAATATCTGCACCATGATGCCGATGCGCAGCATCCCCTTCCGCATGGTCTGCCTGCTCGGGATGAACGAGGGCGACTATCCGCGCACGCGCCCGCCGGCGGATTTCGACCTGATGGCAGCGTCGGGACAGTACCGCCCGGGCGATCGCTCGGGCCGCGAGGACGATCGCTATCTCTTTCTCGAGGCGCTGCTCGCCGCCCGTGAGCGTCTTCATCTGAGCTGGATCGGACGCAACCCGCGGGACGACAGCGAACTGCCGCCGTCGGTGCTGGTCAGCCAGCTGCGTGATCATCTGGATCGCGGCTGGCGCCTGTACGGGCCCGACGGGAACAGGAGCGGACGGGTTACAGCGAGCACTGCGCTTACCGTGGATCATCCCCTGCAGCCCTTCAGCGCGCGTTATACCGGCGAGGGTGAATATTTCACCTATGCCCGGGAGTGGGAGACGGCGGCGACCGACAAGGCAGCGCTGCCCGGGGATGCCACCGGCTCCGATACGCTCCCGCCGCCGGCGCTGTCCGACCCCCACCCCATCAGCCTGCGGGATCTGAGCCGTTTCCTCCGCGATCCGGCCGGGCACTTCCTCGCCGAACGGCTCAAACTGCGCTTTGATGAAACCGGCGAGGTGACACCGGAGACGGAACCCTTCGAACTCGACGGGCTGGATGCGCATGCGCTGAATGAGGCGCTGCTTGCCCCTCTGAGACAAGACCCGCTGCCGGATGACCCGGCGGCGGCGATCGAGACCGCTGGCGAGCGGCTGCGGCGCGCCGGTCGGCTACCAGTGGGCGGTATGGGCCATCTGCTCCTGGACGAGGCCAGGAACGGCGCGCAGCAGGCGGCCGCTCGCTGGCAGCGCTGGATGGCGGAAGTCGCCGGGCATGAGCCTGCGCAGGAACTCCAGCTGCTTCGACAAGTGAGCGGGCAGGTCTTCCGGGTCGAGGACTGGGCAACGGGTATCTGCCGCCTGGCAGACGGTCGTCTGGTCCGACTCATCCTGAAGGCGGGCGATACCCGCAAAGACGGCAACCCCCACTACCCGAGACTCATACCGGAATGGCTGGCCCATGTGGCCATGAACGCCGGCGCGATCAACTGCGAGACCATCATTGTGGGGCATGATGGCGAGTATCCCTTCCCGGCCCTCGATACCGAGACGGCCACGGAGAGGCTTGACTGGCTGCTCGCCGGCTGGCTCGCCGCACTCGAGCGCCCCCTCCCCCTGCCCCAGCGCACGGTTTTCCGGTATCTCGCCGAAGCGCACAAAAAGCCACTCTCGGCGGAATCCATCGCGCCGTTCTACGAAGGCAACCCAAACCAGGCCGGTGAGGTGGATTACGCGGGTAGTGGCGCACTACGCCGCTGCTTCCCGGACGCCGCCTCGCTGCTCGAGCCGGGCAACGGCGAAGAGACGCTTTTCGCTTACTGGGCCGCTCGGCTCCATCAGCCCCTGATCGATCATCTCGGCCGGGAGGGCGAAGGATGACGCACCCGATCCCCCTCGACCCGCTCACGACACCCCTCGATGGCCGACATCTCATCGAGGCAAGTGCCGGCACCGGCAAGACCTTCACCCTGGCCGCGCTCTACCTGCGCCTGGTCCTCGGCCACGATCCGGCCAACCCCGACCGCGCCCCCATGTTGCCGCCGCAGATCCTGGTGATGACCTTCACCCGGGATGCCACCAAGGAGCTGCGCGAGCGCATTCGCGATCGCCTCGCCCAGGCGGCGCGCTGCTTTGCAGGTGTGGAGGCGCCCGATCCGGCGGATGCCATATTGCTGGGACTGCTGGCCGCCTACCCGGATGCGCCGGAGCGCGAGCGCCATGCCGATCACCTGCGCGCCGCCGCTGACTGGATGGACGAGGCCGCCATCTACACCATTCATGGCTTCTGTCAGCGGATGCTCCGGCAACACGCCTTTGACTCGGGAAACGCCTTCGACCTTGAGCTCTCCACCGACGACTCACTGATCGAGCGTGAGGCGATCGAGGATTACTGGCGTATCCATGTCTATCCGCTCGATGGCGATGCCCTGGTGGCACTGGGCGTCGTGCTCTCCGCCGGTCAGGGCGGTTCGGCGCGCTCGCCGGGCGCCCTCGCCCGCAGACTCCGCCCGCTGCTGGGCCGCAGCGAAATACTCGCCGAGACGCCGGCGGACGCCCCCACCAGGGCGATACAGACCACGGCCACCGACTGGCGAGCCGCGATCGATGGGCTGCGCCGCGCACTCGGCCCGAATGGCGAGGAATTGGACAGCCTCAGCGAGGCGCTGGAGTCGGCATGGGAGGCTAAGATTCTCTCGCGAGGCAACCGCCCGAAGCCGGATACCTGGCGCAATCGTCTCGAGCCGGCGCTTCGGAAATGGCTCAGCAGCGACGGCCCCCGGCTACCCGATATCGACCTCAGCCAGCTTGGCACCGAGGCGCTCAGCAAGGCCTGCCGGAGAAACCAGACACTGCCAGAGACACTCGCCGGGCATCCGGCAGTCGAGGCGATTGATGCACTCAACGCGCTTCAGACTGACCTGGCGGGCATGGCGCCGGCGCTTTACGCTCATGCCGCGCGATGGGTCGATCATCGGATGGAAGAGACCCGCCGCCAACGCGGCATCATCGGTTTCAGCGACATGCTCACCCGCCTGCGCGATGCCCTCGAGGGATCCACGGGCGGGGCGCGACTGGCGCGCGTCATCCGCGAGCAGTTCCCGGTCGCACTGGTGGACGAGTTCCAGGACACCGACCGCGTGCAGTACGCGATCCTCAATACCGTCTACCGGGACGATGCCGATGGCGAGTCCACCCACAGCGCCACCGGCCTGTTCCTGATCGGAGACCCCAAGCAGGCGATCTATGGCTTCCGCGGCGCGGATCTCGCGACCTACCTCGCGGCGGCGGAGGACGTGCCCGACGCGCAACGCCATACCCTCGCCCGCAACTACCGCTCAAGCGCCGACATGGTCAATGCGGTCAATGCGCTTTTCGGTGACTCGCCGCTGGCTCCCGGCCAGTTTCTGGAGAAGGGCATTGGTTTCCACCGCGTGGCGGCCAAGGGTCGCCAGGATCGGCTTGAGATCGACGGACAGCAGCCGCCGGCACTGACATTCTGGCACCTCGAGGCCCACGGCGAGGATGGCAGCGCGGAGAGCATCCCCATTCCGCAGTATCGCCGGGAGATGGCGGAAGTCGGCGCCGAGAGGATCCAGGCGCTCCTCGAGAAAGGCCGTCGGGGCGAGGCCGGGTTCCGTGGCGATGGGCCACCCCGGCCGGTGCGTCCGGCGGATATCGCGATCCTGGTGCGTACCGGCAAGGAGGCCGAGCTCATCCGCGCCGCCCTGAACCGCCGCGGCCTGACCTCGGTCTATCTCTCCGACCGCGACAATGTCCTGCAGACCCCCGAGGCACAGGATGTGCTGCGCTGGCTGCAGGCGATGGCCGAGCCGGAGTCGGAACGGCAGGTCCGCACCGCGCTCGGCACGGCCAGCCTGGCATGGGACTGGAAAACACTGGATGCGCTGTTCAGCAGCGATGCCCGCTGGGAGGCGGCCCTTGAGCAGTTCCACGACTATGCGGCCTTGTGGCAGCGGCGCGGCATCCTCCCGGCGCTACGCCGACTGATCCACGACTATGCCGTGGCACCGCGCCTGCTGGCGCGTCCCGGCGGCGAGCGCCGGCTGAGCAACCTCCTGCAGATCAGCGAGCTGCTGCAGGATGCGGCGGCGGGGCTGGATGGGCCGGCCAGTGTCATCCGCTGGCTCGAGGAGGCCATTAACGACGACGGCGAGACCACTCCCGACGAGCGGATCCTGCGCCTCGAGAGCGATGCCGCGCTCATTAAGGTCATCACGCTGCACAAGTCGAAGGGCCTGGAGTACCCGCTGGTGTTCATGCCGTTCGTCTGCGCCTACCGGACGAAGCAGGACGGCGCACCCTGGCTGGATCATGACGGAGATGAGGCCACTATCACCTTCGAGCCAACGCAGGAAGACGAGGATGCGGCCGAGCACCGTCGTCTCGCCGAGGATATGCGGCTGCTCTACGTCGGCATCACCCGCGCCATCCATGCCTGCTGGCTGGGTATGGCCGCCGTACGCCCGAGCGCCCGATCCGGCGCCAGAAAAGTCGTGCTGGACCGCTCGGCCATCGGCTGCCTGATCGGTTGTCCGGAGAAGGCCGCTCCCGAGGCGGTGGCAGACTGTCTCGACAGGGCCACCCAGGGCGATGCCGGCATGGCCACCGAAGGGGTCACGCCACCCGGCCGCATGGAATGCCATGAGGCGGCGACCGATGTGAGGCCGGCAATGGCCTCGGCCCGGCGCTACCATGGCCAGCCCCCCGGTTCGGAGAATTGGTGGATCGCCAGTTACAGCGCGCTGGTGGCCGAGGGGCCGAAGGCCTGGACGCCCGGGAGTGCGCAGGAGGCGGTGCTGGAAGAAGCGGTCGCCGATGAACGCCACCCAACGGCTCCAGCAAAACCGCCCGGACCCCTCGTGCCCGACCCGGAAAGCCCCCACGCCGTTCCCTCCGGCCCGACCACCGGCACGCTGGTCCACAATCTCCTCGAGTCGCTGGCGGCACGACAATTCCCCGCCGTGGATGAACCGCCGTTTCGGCAGGTGCTCGAGCGCAGGCTCAACACAGGGCGCTGGCAGGAGTGGCGGCCGGTCATCCAGCAATGGCTTGGTCAGGTCACCGGGTTGGCGCTGCCCCTGCCGGATAGTCCGGGGCTTCGCCTTGCCGATCTGGGACCAGATGATTACATCGCCGAACTGGAGTTCCTCGTCTCAGTCGGCAATGTCCGCGCCCTCGATATCGACACCATCATCCGCCGTCACACACTGGATGACGCCGGCCGGCCCGCCCTTGGCGAGAATGACCTCAATGGCATGATCAAGGGCTATATCGATCTTGTTTTCGTGCACGACGGCCGATATTGGGTGATGGATTACAAGTCGAACCACCTCGGCCCTGCCGATCGCGACTACGATGCGGACAGCCTGCGCGCCGCCGTCATGGACAAGCGCTATGACGCCCAGTACGCCCTCTACCTGCTGGCGCTGCATCGCCTGCTGCGCGCTCGGCTGGGGGATGAATACGACTATGACCAGCATGTCGGCGGTGCCATCTGCTGGTTCCTGCGCGGCATCCACCATCCGGGCCGCGGGCTGCATGCCGAGCGACCGGAACGCGCGATGGTCGAGGAACTGGATGCCCTGTTCCGCCACGAGGTGCGCCATGACCAATGAGGCCCTACCCCGCAGCGGGCGACTTCCCGGCTGGCTCCAGCGCTGGGTGGCCGACGGCTGGCTGCGTGGCACGGATACCGCCTTTGCCGCGCTCCTGGCCGAGGACGGCGCCGAGCGCAGCGAAACCGTCCTGAGCCTGGCGGCCCTCGCGAGCCGCCAGGTGGGCGAGGGGCATACCCGGCTGGATCTGGAAGCGGCCCTGCGCGAACCGGAGAGCCTCTGGCCGGAACCACCCGACGACACCCGTGAAGCCGACGGCCCGACATGCTGGCTGCATGGACTGGACCTGACAGACGCCCTACAGGCGCTGACCGGCTCGGCCGTCGTCGATATGCCCGATCCCGACGCGGCAGAGGACACCGGGACCGCACCGCTTGTACTGGACGGCCATCATCTCTACCTGCGCCGCTACTGGGCCAACGAGCAGCTCATCCGAGCGGCGCTGGATGCCCGCCTCCACGCCCCGAAAGAGACGCTGCCCGGTCTTCGCAGTCGACTGGATACGCTCTTCCCGCCGCAGGAGAAGCAGCCTGACTGGCAGCGGGTGGCCTGCGCGCTGGCGAGTCGGTCGCGCTTTACTCTCATCACCGGCGGGCCAGGCACCGGAAAGACGCGTACCGTCCTGCGCCTGCTCGGTCTGCTGCAGGGCCAGCGCATGGATACCGAGCCGGATCAGCCTCTGCGCATCCGTCTTGCCGCCCCCACGGGCAAGGCCGCGGCACGGCTCGGTGAGTCCATCAGCGGCGAGATCGACGCCTTACCCCTCCCCGAATCCATCCGCGCGGCCATTCCCCGCGAAGTCAGCACTCTGCATCGGCTGCTCGGGCCGCGCCCCGGCAGCCGGCTGTTCCGGCATGACCGTTACAACCCCCTGCATGCGGATCTGATCGTGGTCGACGAGGCGTCGATGATCGACCAGGAACTCACCGCCCGACTGTTCGACGCCCTCCGGCCAGAGACCACACTGGTGCTGCTGGGTGACAAGGACCAGCTCGCCTCCGTGGAGGCCGGCGCGGTGCTCGGTGAACTCTGCAGGGGCGCCGATGACGGCGACTACACTGCGGAGACCATCGCCTGGGTGGCCAATGCCAGTGGTGATGACATCAGCGCGTGGCAGGGCAGCGGCACGGCGCTGCAGCAGCATGTCGTCAAGCTTCGCGAGAGCCGGCGATTCAGCGCCGAGAGCGGCATCGGCGCCTTCGCCGAATCCGTTCGGCTGGGAGATTATCGGCGCGCCGCCGCCGTGCTGGATGGCGGTGACGATGATATCCGGCGCACGCCACTGCGCGACGCCACCGATCCCCGAATCGACGCCGCCGGCGCCGAGGGCTATCACGCGTACCTGGACCGATTGCACGGCACACGCCCGGCGACGGATGACTGGGAGGCAACCAGCGCCTGGGCTCGGGACGTCCTCCAGGCCTTCGCGGCTTTTCAGGTGCTCGCCGTTATCCGCCACGGACGGCTGGGTGTCAGCGGGCTCAATGAACGCATTGCCCGGCGGCTCAAGGCCGATGGCTGGATCGCCCGGGATACGGGATGGTTTGAGGGCCGTCCAGTCATGGTGGTGCGCAATGATTATGAGCTGGGTCTCATGAACGGTGACGTGGGGATCTGCCTGGAGACGCGCCTGCCCGGCGAGGACGAACCACGCCTGCGCGTCGCCTTCGATCTACCGGATCAGGGCATCCGGCTCTTTCTCCCCAGTCGACTGGAGGCCGTGGAGACGGTGTTCGCCATGACCGTGCATAAGTCCCAGGGATCGGAATTCGAGGACGTTCTGATCGTCCTGCCCCGGCCGGAACTGCGGCTGGCCGGCCGCGAGCTGCTCTACACGGCGGTCACCCGGGCCAGGCGCCATTCGGTGATCGCACACCCGGGCCCGTCATAAGCCATCGGAGCGGCGATACTGCCCCGCCGCCCGATTGAGTCGCTCGGCGATCTCATCGCGGAGCGTCTCCGGCGCGATCACTTCGACCTGATCACCGAGCCCCAGCAGCCACCAGCGGATCTGGGCGGTGTCCGCCACCGTCGCCCGGAGCTGCATTCGCCCATCAGCGGACCCGGTCATTCGCTGGTCATCGCTCAAGGGCGTTTCCGCGAGGTGAACGGCCGTCTCCGGTGTGAGCATCAGTTCAAGGTGCAGCGGCTGCGATCCCATCCTGAAATCCAGGCCGCCATCTTTCACATAGCGCTGCAAGTCAAAGTCCGCCGGACGTTCCGCCGGTGCATCCAGCGGCTCCGCCGACTGCATCCGATGCAGCGCCATCTGCGCGATCCCCTCCCGGCCGTCCCGCATGCAGATCAGGTAAACCACCCCATCGCGGAAGACGATGCCGAGCGGATGAATGACATAGTCCTGAACACTATCGTCATAACGACGGTGATATCGCGCGCGGAACTGCCGGTCATTGAAGAGCGCGTCGTAAACCGTCTCGAGGATGACCGGGTCGATGGTGGGCGCGATGAGTGTCTGGCCACGGGTCACGGTCTGGATCTTCTCCGGCCAGGCGCTGACCGGGCTCTCCATGTCGGCGAGGATCGCACCGGCGCGCTGGAAATAAGGCGCCAATGCATTCAGGGTCGCCGGCGCCATGAGTTGCCCGGAGAAATGCTCCGCGAGCTTGAATGCGAGCGCGGTCTGCGGCTCCATGCCAGGGATGTCCAGCTGCGCGGCCTGCCGGTCCCATGACCAACCATGGGGTCGGCTGCGGTCGTCCAGCAAGAGACCAAACAGCGCGCCGGACAGGCGCAGCAGGTCACGCTGAATGGTGCGTTCGGTGACGGTATAGCCCTGCTCGAGAAGCTGTGTCCGCAATGCCCGCACGGTGACCTTTCGCGGGTAGCGCGGGATCTGCCGCAGCATTACCCACTGGCGCAGCAGTGTGTCCGTCATGGCTTCCTCATCCCTGAATGCCCGTACTGCGCCGATGCTACTGCGCAGGGCGCGGGAATTGGAAATCCGCGGCGCCCGGAGCGTCTTGACCCGTGGCATCCATCGCCACACAATCAGGAATCATTCTCAACGAGGAGCCAGGATGGCGTCAGCGTCCAATCCCTGCACCGGTGTCTGCAAGTTCCAGCAGCAGGTCTGCCTATCCTGCGGACGGCTGCGTGTCGAGAAAAAGCGCTGGAAAAAGATGAACAAGGCAAAGCGTCGCGAGGTGGTCAGCCAGTCCGCCGTCCGACTGGCCGCGCTGGGCGATCGCGCTATTCCCAGCAAGAAAGCCCGTCGCAAGGCGAAGAAGCAGGCCGCCGCGGTACCGACACATCCGCCGGCGACGCCGGTGCGCGTCAAACCCGAATCCCTTGACCTCGGCGAGCCCATCCTCGGGCGGGACGCGCCACTACCGATCGTCGATGCCGATGCCGCCAGAGATGCGAGAAAGGCCTGGAAGAAAGCCCGCAAGCTCGCCAGAAAGGCGAAGAAGACCGCACGTCGGGCGCGCGAGGCCGAAGCCCGCGCCCGTGGCCTGCCGCCCGAGGAACACGCCCGGGCGCTCAACCCCTCGCGCCAGCCTGCCGCCCGGGGTGTTCATTAAGCGGCTCAGCAGCCGGCGCACTCAACCGTCGCACACCGCCTGACGGGCCGCTTGCTGTCCAATCCCTCGACCCGAGGGCAGGACCGACCCCGAGTTGGTGAGAAAAGCGCGGATATCGCCGAGCACGGCCGGCGATCCACTGTAGCGCGTGAGCATGTGATAACCATCCGGATAGAATGCGGCCCGCCACGGCGTCCCGGCTGGGAGCGCACTGAACATGGCGCAGGCCGCCTCCGGGGGAATCACCTCGTCCATCCCGCCATACTGAATCAGCGTGGGTGGGCCATCGAAACGCGGTAGCGCCTGCAGCGCCTGGTCCATCAGATCAGCAATCCCCGCCATTGCGTCGACGCTGGGCGCCCGGATCCAGCGCGGGTCGTTGCGCAGTGCCTCCATCACCGTCGGTTCGTCTGTCGGCTCGATGTCCAGGTTCTGACTGCTGAGCGTGAGGTCGGGCGCGACCTGCTCACCCGCCCATAGAGCGAAGCGCTGATACCAGGGCATGACACCCCGGCCCCAGAATGCCGGTGCGACCAGCACCGCGCTTTTCACGTCGGGCGACGGCGAACGATCCATGAGCAGGCTGGCCACCGCGCCCCCCATGCTCAGGCCGATGAGATGGATGGGTGTCTGCGGATAACGTTGTCGTAGCCGGTTGAGTGCCCAGCGCGCGTCCGAGATGAGCTGGCCGGCGCCTGGCCAGGCGCCGCGCTGATCGGATCCACCAAAGCCACGCTGGTCATAGGCATAAACCGCGATATCCGCTGCGCTCATCGCCCGCGCCACGGCGATGAACCCGCCCGCATGGTCGTTGAAGCCGTGGAGTCCCAGGATGACCGCCGAGGGTGAGCCGCCGGCCTCCGGCGCCGGCCCCCAGCGCCGGAGCGGTAGTGCCGTCCCGTCGGGCATGACCAGACGATGAGGGGTCGGCCCATGGACGGTTGATTGATCCGCTGCCGGGGCCACCGACGTCTCGAGGGCATCCAGATCGAGATGGAGGCCACGTCCCGCCGGCATGGACTCAAGGGCCATGGCGGACGTCGTCATCGCCGTGATGAGCCCCATGATCATCCGGGCCATCCGGCGGCGGGTCAGCCGGGCCTCAAGGAGCAGGGCTGGCGACCAGACTATTGGCTAATGAGGTCTGGACGACTCCGGCGATCTGCTCCGCGGTCACTGCGGAAAGGGTCCAGCCCAGATGACCATGGCCGGTGTTGTAGAACACTCCGGAATGCCGGCCTTGGCCCACCCGCGGCATCATGTTCGGCATCATCGGCCGCAGACCCGCCCAGGGGATGGCCTGCCGGGTGCTGACATCGGGGAAGCACTGCTTGACCCAGTCCAGCAGCGGCTGGATGCGATCATCCCGGATATCCCGGTTGTAGCCGTTGAACTCCGCGGTACCGGCCACCCGGAAGCGATCTGCACCAAGCCGGCTCGAGACGAGCTTGGTCTCGTCATCGAGCAGGCTCATCCAGGGGGCGGCATCCCGGGAGAGTTCGTCCTCGAGCTCGACAGTGATGGAATAGCCCTTGACGGGATAGACGTTGAGGCGGTCGCCGAACCGCGCCGCGAGACCCCGGCTGCCGACGCCGGCACAGACCACGACGCCATCGAACGACTCCCGCCCCCCGGCGGATTCCACCCAGGCGCCATCGGCCGCCGTACCGACATCGCGGATGGCGCAGTCGTAGCGCATATGGGCACCGCGGCGCTCAATGGCCTGCGCGAGGCCATGGGTGAACTTGTGGATATCCCCAGTGCTGTCACTCTCGGTGTAGAAGCCGCCGTAATAGTCACCCCGCAGGTTGGGCTCCAGCGCCCGCATCTCCTCCGGTGAAACGGCACGACGATCGAGCCCACCTTCAGCCAGCAGCCGAGTGACTTCGGTTGCATGATCGAAGCCCGCCTTGTCGCGGTAGATGTGGAGAATGCCGCGCTGTTCGAGATCGAAATCGATGCCCTCCCGGCGCCCCCAGTCAAAGAGGTAGTCCCGCGCAGCGATCGCCAGGCGCGCGGTCTCGGTGGTGTTATCCGCGTAGTGCCTTGTGGCGGCGACGAACTCGGCGAACCATGAGAGCTTGTGCCAGGACGGCTTCGGGTTGACCAGCAGCGGGGCATCGGCCCTCAGCATCCAGCGCAGCCCCTTCATGATGGTGGGCCAGTGGTTCCAGACCTCGGCGTTGGAGGCCGAGAGCTGGCCGCCGTTGGCAAAGGAGGTCTCCATTGCCGCGTAGCGGTTGCGCTCGAATACGGTGACCTCGAAGCCGCGGTTGATCAGCGCATAGGCCGTGGTGATGCCAGTGATTCCGCCGCCGATGACTGCAATGTGGTTCATCGTCGATCTCCCAGTCCGGTCGCGTGCACCCGTCGCCCTGCGGCGACCCGTGCCCCTTCCGTCCTGGTGCCTGAGAGATTCACGGCGCGACCCGGGCCACGTCCGCTTGCTCCTTCGGCGAGCCGGTATTGGTTGCCGGCTGCTTTTCGGAATGTTCAGCACGCAGGCGGTCCGGGTGCCTGAGAGATTCCGGGGCGGTTGCTCCTTCGGCGCCGGCATCGAATGCCGGACTCTCCCGCCTGCGCTGAATTATGAGTCTCCGGGATTCCTCTTGACATTTCAACAGATCAACCATCGCTTGGTGACCGGATGACCATGAGGCGTATACTCATGGCCATGGGAAAGTTCAACAGTACCAACGTCTTCGGTGAGGAACTGCAGCCCTGCGGTCAGGATCCGATCACGGGTTTTTTCCGCGATGGCTGCTGCAATACTGGTCATGAGGATGGTGGCATGCATACCGTGTGCGCGATTGTCACCGAGGCCTTCCTCTCCTTCTCCCGCAGCCGCGGCAACGATCTCACCGCTCCCGTACCATTCGCGGATTTCCCGGGCCTCGAGCCCGGTGACCGCTGGTGTCTGTGCGCCGGCCGCTGGCTGGAAGCCTACCGGGCCGGCGTGGCGCCGCCCGTGGACCTGGCCGCAACCCATGAAGAGACGCTGGCCGTGATTGATCTCGCGACACTGCAGCGTTTCGACCAGAACGCGCCGGACGGCGGCTAGATGCGTCTCAGCAGTCCGGAATTCTCCGACGGCGGCGAACTGCCCTGGAGCATGTCCGCAGCCAACGAGAACCGCATGCCGCCGCTGGAGCTCCATGAAGTCCCCGGCACGGCGGCGAGCCTCGCATTGCTGCTGGAGGACCTGGATTCGCCGGTGGGCGAGCTCACCCACTGGCTCGCCTGGAACCTGCCACCCGCGACATCCCGCATCAGTGCAGTGGACCTGCCGGATGAGGCGATCGTGGGCATGAACGGCTTCGGCAAGACCGGCTACAAGGGGCCAATCCCGCCCGAGGGGCGGCATGTCTATCGCTTTACGCTGCTGGCGCTCGACCGGGCCCTTGAGCTGACCACGGGCGCGACGCGGCGCCAGTTTGATACCGCCATCCGGGGCCATGTCCTGGCGACGGCGACACTGGAGGGCGGTATTTCCCGAACGCGGGAGGGGGGCTAGGTCGTGGCGCGCCACTACCGCGCGGACGCGTTCTTCGCCACCGTCAATCCGACCGTCTTCATGGCCTCGGCGCTGATCATCGGCGGTTTCGTCGCCTTCGGGGTCCTGCTCCCGGATACCGCCAGCCTGGCATTCTCGGGCCTGAATGCGTTCATCACCGAATACCTGGGCTGGAGCTATCTCCTGGCGGCCACGTTTTTTGTCGGCTTTCTGCTCTGGCTCGGCTTCAGCCGCTACGGCAGCATACGGCTCGGCCAGCCGAACGACCGCCCGCAGTTCCGCTTCACTGCCTGGTTCGCCATGCTCTTCAGCGCGGGCATGGGCATCGGCCTGGTGTTCTGGAGCATTGCCGAGCCGATTCTGCACTACCAGAATCCGCCAAGCGGTCCCGGCGAGACGCCACAGGCCGCACGGCAGGCGATGATCTATACCTTCTATCACTGGGGGCTGCATGCCTGGGCGGTCTATGTGGTCCTGGGGCTCTCGGTGGCCTACTTCAGCTTCCGCCACCGCTTGCCGCTGACCATCCGCTCCATCTTCTATCCCCTGCTCGGCGACCGCATCTACGGGCCCATCGGCCATGTCATCGACATCCTGGCCGTATTCGGCACGCTCTTCGGACTGGCCACCTCGCTCGGGTTCGGCGCCATGCAGCTCAACACCGGCCTTAACATTCTGGTGGGCATGCCGGTGGGGCCGATCTGGCAGGTGGCCATCATCGCCACAATCACCGGCTTTGCGGTCATCTCCGTGATCTCGGGGATCGATCGGGGGCTGAAATGGCTGAGCATGTTCAACCTGGGCCTGGCGCTGATCTTCATGGCCTTCATCTTCCTTGCCGGCCCCACGCTCTTTCTCATCCGCTTTCTGCTGGACTCCACCGGGGGCTACCTGCAGCAGATCGTCGGGATGAGCCTGCATACCGGCGCAATCAACGGCAGTGAATGGCAGAAAGACTGGACCATGTTCTATTGGGGCTGGTGGATTGCCTGGTCACCGTTTGTTGGCATTTTCATCGCGCGCATATCCCGCGGCCGGACGATTCGCGAGTTCATCATCGGCGTGCTCGCCCTGCCGACGCTGTTCGTCTTTGCCTGGCTGACCGTCTTCGGGGGAACCGCGCTATACATGGAAGTCTTCGGCACGGCCCAGGGGCTCGCTGCCGCGGTCAACGAAGACACCACGGTGGCGCTCTACCGCACGCTGGCGGAACTGCCCTGGACGACCGTCTCATCCGCCCTCGCGACGTTGCTGATCGCCACCTACTTCGTGACGTCGTCCGACTCCGGGACCTTCGTGGTCGACTCGCTGATCTCGCGGGGCGCAAAGCACTCACCCCGTCGGCAGCGGGTGATCTGGGGTATTACCGAAGGTGCCATCGCCGCCACACTGCTGCTGGTCGGCGGAGAGGAGGCCTTGCAGAGCCTGCAGACCGGCGCGCTGACCGCCGGATTCCCGGTCGCGATCATTCTGATGATCTGTTGCATCAGCCTGTTAAAGGCGCTCCGCCGCGAGTACCGTGTCCCAGGCGTCAAACCCTCACTTGAATAACGGACCCGCATGACCGACACGCCACTCGCGATTATCGGCGCCGGCCTCGCCGGCCTGACCGCCGCTCGTATCGCCTACGAAGCCGGCATTCGCCCGCAGGTTCTCGAGGCCAGCGACCGCATTGGCGGTCGTATCGACAGTATTCGCGGGTCCGACGGGCAGATCGTCGGCGACCTCGGTCCCACCTGGGTGTGGCCACCGTTCCAGCCCGGTGTGCCGCGCTGGCTGGAGCGGCTCGGCCTTGGCACCTTCGAGCAGTACGACAGCGGCGAGGCGGTACTGGATGGGTTTGCCGAACGACCTGTGTGTCAGCCACTGCCGGGCCAGTACGGAATGGCCCGGATCGCCGCCGGACCCGGCAGCCTTGTCGACGCGATGGCCGCTGAACTCCCCGACGACGCCATCCAGACCGGACATGCCGTCAACGCAGTTCGGCATCACGACGACGGCCGGCTGCGCATTGAGGCGGCCGGACGCGAGCCACTGATCGCCGAGCGGGTGCTGATCGCCGCGCCACTGCGCATCGTTGCCGAACGAATCCAGCTGCCAGCGGACATCGGTGCGCCGCTGCAGGACATGCTTCGAGCCATGCCGACCTGGATGGCCGCTCAGGCGAAGGCGGTGATCCGTTACCCGCGCCCGTTCTGGCGTGAGTCCGGTCTCTCGGGCCGGATCGCCAGCCGCCTCGGGCCGCTGTTCGAAGCCCATGACCACACCAGCCTCGATGGCGAGGCGGCCCTGTTCGGCTTCGTGGCGACCCCGCCGGTGCAGCGCGGGGCCGAGACGCTGCGCAAGGCCATCATCGATCAGTTGACCCGGTGCCTGGGCCCTCAGGCTGCGGCGCCCACCGACGTCGTCATCCGCGACTGGGCCGACGCGCCGTGGATCTGCGCCGACGCCGATCGTCATGGCCCACCGGAACACCCGCGGGTCGGACCGGAGCGCCTGCGCTCGGCGCATCTCGACGGGCGCTTGTGGTTCTGCGGCGCCGAGACCGCCGCACAGAGCCCGGGACTGATCGAGGGCGCCCTGCTTGCCGGCGAAGCGGCGGCACAGGCGGCCGTCCAGCGTCTACAAGGGGCGGCCTGAGCCTTGCCAACGCCGGGCTTCCAGCGCTATGTCGGCATCGACTACTCCGGTGCCGCGACGCCGGAGAAGGGTCTGACCGGACTGCGTGCTTACAGCGCCGACGGTGACGGATCACCGCAGGAACAACGGCCAGGCGCCGACGGGCGCCACCACTGGAGCCGTCGGTCGCTGGCCGAATGGCTGCTCAATATGCTGGACGACGAAGTACCGACCCTTGTCGGAATCGATCACGGGTTCGCCTTCCCCGTCGCCTGGCATGCAGCCCATGCCGTTGCCGGCGGATGGGACGGTTTCCTGGCGGATTTCCGCACCCACCATCCGACCGATAGGCCCGGCGTGACCGTGCAACAGGTGCGCGACGGCTTGATCGGGAGCGGACCGGCCCGAGCCGGAGATGCCCGCTGGCGCCGCCGCGCGGAGATCCGGGTCGGCGCCAAGTCGGTATTCCACTTCGACGTGCCCGGCTCGGTTGCCAAATCCACCTATGCCGGACTGCCCTGGCTATGGCATCTACGGCAGCGGCATGGCGATCGCCTGCATGTCTGGCCCTTTGACGGCTGGCGAATCACACCAGGGCATTCCGCCGTGGCCGAGATCTACCCTTCCATCTGGTCCGCCGATTATCCCCGCGATGACCGGACGCCGGATCAGCATGACGCCTATGTCGTCGCGCGGACCCTGCAGCGCGGCGACCGCGAAGGATGGCTCCAGCCGCTGCTGGAGCCATCACTCGATGCCGGGAGCCGGGCTGCGGCCGCCCGGGAGGGCTGGATACTCGGCGTCAACTAGGGCCGCTTACCGTTTGAGATAGCCCGCGATTTCATCAAGAACGGCCGGGTCATCGATGGTCGCCGGCATATTCCATTCTTCGCCGTTGGCGATACTGCGCATGGTGCCGCGCAGGGTCTTACCCGAGCGCGTCTTGGGCAGGCGTTTGACCACCACGCACTGACGGAAGGCGGCGACCGGTCCGACCTCCTCGCGGACACGCTGGACGAGCTCCGCCACCAGGGCCTTGTCGTCGCCGTCGAAAGCGCTGCCGGGGACCACCAGCCCCATCGGCAGCTGCCCCTTGGTGGCATCCCTGACCCCGAATACGGCGGCTTCCACCACCGCCGGATGGTCGCTCAGCACCTCCTCGAGGCGCCCGGTCGATAGGCGATGCCCGGCGACGTTAATCACATCGTCAATCCGGCTCATGATATGGACATAGCCGTCTTCGTCGACCACGCCGGAGTCGCCGGTGAGATAGTGGCCGGGGTAACGCATCAGGTATCCGTCGCGATGGCGTTCGCGATTACCCCACAGCGTCAGCATCGTCCCCGGCGGCATCGGGAGGCGGATGACGATGTTGCCGAGCTCGCCGCGGGGCATCTCCTCGCCCTCCTCGTCCAGCACGCGCACGTCGTAGCCCGGCATGGGCCGTCCGGCGGTACCGATTTTCACGGGCATCTCCTCGAGACCGTATGGATAGCCCGCAATCGCCCAGCCCGTCTCGGTCTGCCACCAGTGATCGAGGATGGGCACACCCAGGTGGCGGTCGGCCCAGCGGACGCTATCGGGATCGGAACGCTCCCCTGCCAGAAAGAAGGCCCTGAGCTTGCTGAGGTCGTAGCGACGGATGAACTCGCCCTCCGGGTCTTCTTTCTTAATGGCCCGCAGCGCCGTAGGGGCCGTGAACAGCGCCCGTGCGCCGTAGGTCTCGCAGATCCGCCAGAACGCGCCGGCGTCCGGTGTACCGATGGGCTTGCCCTCGTAGATGATGGTCGTGGAGCCATTCAGCAAGGGGCCGTAGACGATATAGGAGTGCCCTACAACCCAGCCGACATCCGAGGCAGTGAACATGACCTCCCCGGGGGCGACGCCGTAGATGTTGCGCATGGTCCAGAGCAGCGCGACGGCATGCCCTCCGTGGTCGCGGACGATGCCCTTGGGCCGTCCGGTGGTCCCGGAGGTATACAGGATGTAGAGCGGGTGGTTGGCATCCACCGGCACGCATGCCGCCGGTGCCGCCTCGGCCATGGCCGCCTCCCAGTCGAGATCCCGGTCCGCGTCGAGTTCGCAACGGTGGACCTCGCGCTGCAGGATCAGGCACCGCTCAACGGCATGATCCGAGCGCTCCAGTGCCTCATCGAGCAGGGACTTGTAGTCCACCATGCCGCTCGGCTCGATGCCGCAGGACGCCGAGAGAATCACCCGCGGTTCGGCATCGTCGATGCGCTTGGCGAGCTCCGGCCCGGCAAAACCGCCAAAGACCACGGAGTGGATGGCGCCGATCCGTGCGCAGGCCAGCATCGCCATGGCCGCCTCGGGCACCATCGGCATGTAGACGATCACGCGATCCCCGGTCTCCACGCCCAGATCCCTGAGCACGCCGGCCAGCCTGGACACCTGATCCTGAAGTTCGGCGTAACTGTAGCGGCGGGTCTGCCCGGTAACCGGGCTATCCCAGACCAGCGCATCCTGCTCGCCGCGACCGGCATCGACATGCCGGTCCACCGCGTTATGGCAGGTATTGAGCTGGCCGCCGGAGAACCAGCGATAGAACGGGGCGTCGCTGTCGTCGAGGACCCGATCCCACGGCCGGTCCCAGTCCACCGCGCCGGCCTGTTCCGCCCAGAAGCCCTCTGGGTTATCAAGCGACTCGTGGTACAGCGAATTGTAGTCTTGACTCATTGCGGCCACTCTCCTCCTTTTGCAGCCGCACCGTTTCAGCGTGCGGCCTTTCTTTCCTGTTTACTGCGCCAGAGCCACAGGCCTTCGGACGTCAGCCAGATATCGAGCCCGAAATCCCGCTCGAGCTGTTCCCGCGTGGCATCCGGTGGCAGCCAGCGGCACCAGCCATCCAGCAGGCGCTGATTGAGATCCGCCGCCGAAGCGGCCTGCCAGGTCCATTCGATGGCGGCATCCAGCATCTCCTCGAGTAGCGATGCCGCTGTCTCGACCTGATCGATGGCGGGGAAATGCGCCGGAGCAACCCGGCGGGGCGCCAGCGCGATGATCCTCGCCAGCGTGGCGCGATAGGCCTCCGGATTGAACTGCGGCGGTGGCACCACCGGAACCAGGAACAGGCTGCGCTCCTGGATATAGCCCGGGTAGCTGGCGCCAAAGGCATCACCGGCAATCAGCACCGCGGAGTCCACATCATAGAGACTCAGGTGATGCCAGGCGTGCCCGGGGGTGTGCAGCACCTCAAGCGGACGCTGGCCGACAAAGACCGTTTCGCCGTCGTCCAGCGTCGCCATTCGCTCGCGGGCAACCGGGGTGAGCGGTGCATACTCGCGATCGAAGAATTCATCGCCGTAGAGCGCCCGGACGCCCGCCTCGAGCCGGCTGGGATCGGCCATATGCTCCGCGCCCGAGGGATGGATACCGAGCCGTGCGTTCGGCAGGGCCTGCATCAGGGCACCGGCACCGCCGGCATGGTCAAGATGAACATGACTGGGGATGACCCAGTCGACGGCGTCCCGGGCTATATCCAGTCTGGCGAGGGCATCGAGAATGCCGGGTATGCTCGCCCCGACACCGGTGTCGATGATGGCGGCGTGGCCGCCGTTGAAGAGCAGATAGCAGGCCGTATGACCGGAACGCAGATACCCTGTGTCGCACCGCATGAGTCCCGGCGCGATCTCGGTGAGAGGATCCGCGTTGGAACGCTCGCTCACTGCTCTCCTCCTCTCGGCGCGGTCCCGCCCAGCGGGTACCGGGTCGGTCTATTCGCGTTTTCCGGCGCAGCGCGTCAGGCCCCAGACCAGTAGGCCTGCACCGGCGACCTTCATGGCCGCACCGGGGAGGAATGGCAGCAGTCCGACGGTGACTGCCTGAGACACGCTGCCGAGCCACACCGCCAGCCAGGTCACGCCGAGGACATAGACCGCCATGTTACCCGCCGCCGCAGCCGCGACCGCGCGGATCGGGTCGGCGCCCCAGCCACGGCGGACCAGCTCACCGGCCACCCATGCCGCCGGGACCATGCCCAGCAGGTAACCGCCCGTTGGGCCGGCGAGATAGGCGGGTCCGCCGCCAGCCACGAACACCGGCAGACCGACAAGACCCTGCCCGAGATAGGCCAGCACCGTCGCGGCGCCCAGAGCAGGCCCGTAGACCATGCCCAGCGCCAGGACAACGAATGTCTGCATGCTGAAGGGAACCGGCCAGAAAGGGATCTGGACCCGCGCCGAGAGCGCCAGTAGCAACGTCCCTGCCAGTACGGACACCACCTGACGGGCGAGGCTCTGCGACGCCCACTCACCGACCATCCACTGTGCTCTCGTTGCCATGACGCTTCCCGTTGGACCTGACAGGTTGAACGTTAGCAGAGCCGCGCCTTCCCGTCAGCCATTGCAGCCCGCTGACCGCCAGCATTAACCTTCCCGCCAGTCGCGATCGGAACAGAAAGGAGAGCAATGATGGATCGTCGCGGATTTCTCAAGGGCGCCGGAACGGGGCTGGTGGCTGCGGGCGGTGTCAATGCCCCCGCCGTCATCGCTCAGCCGCGACGCTTCCGCCTCAACCTGCTCACCTCCTGGCCGGCGGCCCTCGACAACCTCTACGGAACCGCCGAGTACTTCGCCGGACGCATCGAGGAAATGACCGATGGCGATGTTCGCGTGCGGACGTCACCGGGTGGTGCCGAGGTCGGCGCCCTGGAGGTTTATGATGCGGTGTCCAGTGGCGCCTTCGAAGCCTGTCACACCGCCCCCTACTACTTTATCGGCAAGAATCCGGCCCACGGGTTCTTCACCGCCCTGCCTTTCGGCATGACGCTGGAGCAGCAGAACGCCTGGATGACCGCCGGGGATGGTCAGGCGCTCTGGGACGAGCTCAACGCACGGGACAATCTCATTGCCTTTCCCGGCGGTAACACCGGTGCCCAGTGCGGTGGCTGGTTCAATGTCGAGATCAACAGTCCCGAAGATCTGCAGGGGCTGCGAATGCGTTTTCCCGGCCACGGCGGCCGCGTGATGGCGAAGGCCGGGGTCAACATCCAGCAGCTCCCCGGCGGCGAGGTGTTCACCGCGATGGAACGTGGCGCACTGGATGCCGCCGAATGGGTCGGCCCCTACGACGACCAGATTCTGGGCATGCAGGATGTGGCGAAGTACTACTACCTGCCGAGCTGGGCCGAGCCCAGTGCCATGCTGGGCTTTTACTTCAACCTGGAGATCTGGAACACGTTCCCGGCGGATATCCGGGCGCAGATCCAGGCCTGCTGTGCGGAGGCGAACAACTGGATGGCCTCGCAGTACCTGGCGAAGAATCCCCTGGCCCTGGAGGAGCTCAAGGCGGCCGGCGTGCAGATCAAGCACTTCCCTGACTCGGTGCTGGAGGCCTTTGCCCAGGCTGCCCGCGAGATCAACGATGAGGATATGAGCAACCCGGACTACGCCCGGATTCACTCGTCATGGTCGGCGTTCCTGGAGCGGCTCCGTGGCTGGGACCAGACCAACAGCTTCCGCTATCGCGAGTTCATCTACCGCGACCGGGGGTAAGATGCCGCGTGTAGCCATCCGCCTCAAGCTGGGATGCAGGTGTCCGCTCAGCCGGCCAGATCCGGCAGCCAGGTGACCAGATCGGGGAACGCGACGATCACCCCCAGCATCAGCAGCTGGATGGCGATATAGGGCAGTATTCCCCGATAAATGGCGCCGGTGGGCACAGCCTCTGGCGTCACGCCACGCAGGTAGAAAAGCGAGAAACCAAACGGCGGCGTGAGAAACGAGGCCTGAAGGTTCATTGCGATCAGCACCGCAAACCACACCGGGTCCAGGCCAAAGCTGTCGGCGATGGGGGCGATGAGCGGCACGACGATAAAGGTGATCTCGATGAAATCGAGAAAGAATCCGAGCAGGAAGATCGTCAGCATCACAAAGAGGATGAAGCTCATCTCGCCGCCGGGCAGCGCGAGGAGGAAATCCTCGACCAGCCACTTGCCACCCATGGCGCTGAATACGGTAGCAAAGACCGTGGCCCCCACCAGGATGGTGAACACCATGGCCGTCAGGCGCACGGTGCTGTCGGAAACCGAGAGCAGATTGCCGCGCGAGAGTTTGCCGTAGAAAAGCGCCAGCAGAGTGGCGCCCAGCGCACCCATGGCGCCGGCCTCCGTGGGTGTCGCGATGCCGAGGAAAATGGTGCCCAGCACCGCACCCACCAATGCCAGCGGCGGAACCAGACAGCGCATCACGGCCCGCCACAGAGGACCGGTACCGCCTTCGTCATCCGCACCCGCCGGCAGTGCCGGCGCTGCCAGTGGCCGGCGCCACGCCACGATGACCAGCCACGCCACATAGGCGGCCCCCAGCATCATGCCGGGCAGCAGTGCGCCAACGAAAAGGTCCCCGACGTTCACGCCCATCTGGTCGCCAAGAATGATCAGCACGATCGAGGGTGGAATGATCTGGCCGAGCGTCCCGCTCGCCGCGATGGTGCCGGTGGCGAGTCGCTGGTCATAGCCGTACTTGAGCATCACCGGCAGCGCCAGCACGCCCATTATGACCACGGATGCGCCCACAACCCCGGTCGCCGCCGCCAGCAGCATACCCACCAGCACGACCGAAACAGCCAGCCCGCCCCGCATTCGCCCGAAAAGCCGCCCCATGGTCTGGAGCAGGTCCTCGGCCAGGCCGGAGCGCTCAAGCATCGTGCCCATAAAGATGAAAAACGGCACCGCCACCAGGGTGTAGTTCTCCATGATCGAGCCGTAAAGACGCTGGGGCAGTACGTTCAGGCGGGCGACACGAAACACGGGCTCCCATGGCAACGCCAGGCCAAGTGACGGAAGCCAGTCGCTGCCGAGCACTGTGAAAAGCAGCCCGGTGCCGGCCAGCGCGAACGCCACCGGATAACCGGTGAGCAGCAGCAGGAGCAGAACGGCGAACATCGCCAGCGGCATGAGTTCGACAAGCATCATGCGCGGCGACCGCGCAGGCGGGCGGCGGCTTTTATCGCCTGGCTGACCCCCTGGAGCAACAGCAGCGAGAAGGCGACCAGGATCATGGTCTTGATCGGATAAAGCGGCAACCCGCCGGGATTGGGACTGACCTCGAGTCGCGACCACGCCCGCGCCACGTAATCAACGCCGTAGACCAGCATGACCACGCAAAAGGGAATCAGGGCCATCAGCGCACCCAGCAACTCGATCCAGGCACGCAGGCGCGGACTGAACCGTGACTGCAGGATATCCACGCGAATATGACCGTCGTGCCGCAGCAGATAAGCGCTGCCAAGGAGGAAAATCACCGCGAACGCCTGGATCTGCGCCTCCAGCAGGGCATTGGAACTGAGTTGCATGCCGAGCTGTGCGCCAAGATAGCGGCCAATGACATTGACCACCCCCAGAATGACCAGCAGCAGAGCCACCCAACGCAGCCCCCGGCCCACGCCGTCGCTGAGCATGTCGATCCATTCGCTGAGACGCAGGAGCGGGTTCATGGGGTGGCGGAGTATGGCCAAGGCGGCAGCGGGGAGCAAGCAGCCCCTACCAGGCCTCTTCCATCGCCTGCACCAGCCTCGCCGCCGGCAGGACCACGGGGTTGCCCTTCATGGACGACGAACCGGCGGCCGTCCCGGCGATGGCCGGGAGCGATGATGGGTCCAGTCCCGATGACCCCAGACCAGGTAATCCCGCGGCACGGGACCAGACGGCAAGACGATCGATGGCCTCCTCGGCACCACAGCCAAGCGCCGCTGAAATCCAGTGCTCCACTTCATGGAGGCGCGCGGCTGTCCGGCCATCAACGGACTCGCGATTAGCCCGCAACACCGGGGGCAGTAGCGCGCCGGCAATCACCCCATGCGGCAGATCCGTCACGCCCCCCAGCGGGCCGGCCAGACCATGGACTGCGCCGAGCTTCGCATTGGCGAGCGCGAGCCCGCCACTCAGGCTGACCCAGGCCATGTCGTCACGAGCCGCTGCATCCTCCTTGTCCATCAGGCGTACCAGGGCCTGCAGACCAACAGGAATGGCATCTCGGCAGATGGCGTCCGTAAACCGGTTCGCCTGACAGCTGATATAGGGTTCGATGACCTGTGTAATGGCGTCCAGGCCGCTCGCCAGGGTCACGTTTGCTGGCGCGTAATCAGTCAATGCTGGGTCCACGATGGCCGCTGCCGGCAGCAGTCTCGGATCACGTAATGAGACCTTCCGCTGTGCAGAGGGCACGTCGATGACCGCGTTCCGCGTGGCTTCCGTACCGGTGCCCGCCGTTGTCGGCAATGCTACGAAGGGCAGCGGCTCGGCATCCAGCGCCTGCCCTCCCCCCACGATCTCTAGGTAATCGATCACCTCACCGGTGGCGGGAATCAGGCCGGCGACCGCCTTGGCCATATCGATCACCGAGCCGCCGCCCAGCCCGATGACTATGTCGGCACCCACCTCCCGGCCAAGGATGACACCCTGCTCGATCAGTTCGATGTCGGGCTCCCGCGGACAGCCAATGCCCCAGGGCTTGCGTCCGGCTTCATCAAGGGCCTGAATGAGCCAGCGCGCCCGGTCCGCATTTGCACCATGGATGAGCAGCGGACGCCGGCCGAGTGCGGTGATGGTGTGGACTGCATCCCCGGCCGTCCCGCGGCCGAAGCGGATATTACGGGGAAGGAACAGGGCGAACCCAACGGTCATTCGGCAACTCCATGGAATCCAGGGGCATATGCTCTATCGTCGCAGCCGCGCCAACCCCCGTCCATACAGACCCTGTGCGCCATAACGATGCAATCTTGCCATGTCTTGTCCACGCTGGTGCATTCATGCCATAAGGGGAGAGCAATCAAAGGACGCGGGCCGGCCGGGAGGAGGAGCGTACTCTGTTGGCACGGGCCTTGCGTACAAGAGATCGCCATGACGGCTTCGCACAACCTCGATGCAACAGGGGAACGCAGTGATGAAGAAGACGATGATCACGCTGGGGCTCGCCGCCACGGGGCTACTGGCCCTCGGAGGACAGGCTCAGGCCTCGACACTGGAAGATGTCCGCGACGCTGGGCAGTTGCGCTGCGGCGTCAGCAACGGCCTGCCGGGATTCTCGCAGCCGGACAGCGACGGCACCTGGACGGGGCTCGACGTTGATACCTGCCGGGCCGTGGCGGCCGCCGTTCTCGGAGACGCCGACGCAGTCGAGTTCATTCCGCTGACGGCCGCGGAGCGATTCACCGCGCTTCAGTCCGGCGAGATCGATGTACTCTCGCGCAACACGACCTGGACCACGACGCGTGACGCCTCGCTGGGCCTCAACTTCACCGGCACCAACTACTATGATGGCCAGGGTTTCCTCGTCAAGGAGGCGCTCGGCGTCGACAGTGCCTATGACCTTGACGGTGCCGCCGTCTGCACCCAGGCGGGCACGACCACCGAGCTCAACCTCGCCGATTTCTTCCGTGCCAATGACATGGAATATGAAGCGGTGGTGTTCGACACCTCGGAAGCCAGCGCCCAGGGCTTCGACAACAACCGCTGCGACATCCTGACCTCCGACACCTCCCAGCTGGCGGCACTGCGCACGCAGCTGAGCGACCCGGACTCGGCGGTCATCCTCCCTGAGGTGATCTCCAAGGAACCCCTCGGTCCCGTGGTCCGTCAGGGTGACGACGAGTGGTTCAACGTCGTGAAGTGGGTACTGTTCGGCCAGATCAACGCCGAGGAGTATGGCGTCGACTCAACCAACGTCGATGAGATGACCGACTCCAACAACCCGAACGTCCAGCGCATCCTCGGTGCGGATGGCAACATGGGCGAGATCCTCGGGCTCGACGATGACTTCATGGTCGAGGTGATCAGCGAGGTGGGCAACTACGGTGAGATGTTCAACCGCAACGTCGGGCCGGATACCCCGATCGGGCTGAGCCGTGGCGTCAACGCGCTGTGGACGGATGGCGGCATCCTCTACGCACCGCCGTTCCGGTAGGCCGGTCATCGGCGGCTGACCAACGGGCGGGGCCGGACCACCGGCTCCGCCTCAAGCAACGACCATCAGCGGAATAGGGCGGTAACATGACCACCGACCCGCGGCCGATTCGCCCCGGACGTCCAAGACCCTGGAACGACCCCCGGGTCCGTTCCGTCGTCTTCCAGATTCTCGCCATCGCGGGTGTGGCCTGGGTTGGTTACACCCTGTTCCAGAACACCATCAGCAATATGGAAAGCCGCGGGATCAGCACCGGCTTCGGCTTTCTCAATGAAACCGCCGGCTTCGGCATCATCATGAGTCTCATCCCGTACAACGAGACCATGAGTTACGGCCGGACATTCCTGGTGGGGCTGGCGAATACCCTGCTGGTTTCCGGGCTGGGCATTCTGCTGGCGACCATTGTGGGTTTTGTCGTCGGCATCGCCCGGCTGTCAAGCAACTGGCTGGTGGCCAAGGTTGCCCTCGCCTACATCGAAATCTTCCGCAACATTCCGCTGCTGCTGCAGATATTCTTCTGGTACTTCGCCGTACTCGGTGCCCTGCCCGGCCCCCGTCAGGCAGTGAGCGTGGGCGATATCGCCTTCATGAGCAATCGCGGCATCGTGCTGCCCAAGCCCGTGTTCGAGCCCGGCGCCTGGGTCATGGGCGCGGGGCTGGTCATCGCGCTGGTCACGATTCTGGTGCTGGCCATCTGGGCCCGGCGCCGGCAGGCGGCCACCGGCCGGATTTTCCCGGTCCTGCCAATCGCTATTGTTCTGATCCCGGGCCTGCCGCTGCTCGGCTATTTCCTCACCGGCGGACCGGTGAGCTGGGATGTCCCTTCGTTGGGCGGCTTCAATTTCCGCGGCGGCATCACGGCGATCCCCGAACTGGGCGCCCTCCTGCTGGCGCTGACGCTCTACACCGCCTCGTTCATCGCCGAGATCGTGCGATCCGGTATCGTCTCCGTCAACACGGGGCAGACCGAGGCGGCGCTGGCGCTGGGCCTGCCGGCGCGCCGGGTGCTGCGCCTGGTGGTCATCCCGCAGGCGCTGCGGGTCATCATTCCGCCACTGACCAGCCAGTACCTGAACCTGACCAAGAACTCATCACTGGCGGTGGCCATCGGCTATCCAGACCTGGTCAACGTTTTCATGGGGACAACGCTCAACCAGACCGGTCAGGCGGTGGAGATCGTGGCCATGACGATGGCGGTGTATCTGACCATCAGCCTGGCCATCTCGCTGCTCATGAACCTGTACAACCGCGCGGTCGCGCTCAAGGAGCGATAGAACGATGGCCACGCACCAGGCACTGCCCGACCAGCCGCCACCCGTGAGCCAGCGTGGACTGCTGCGGTGGCTGCGGGAGAACCTCTTCTCTACGTGGTACAACAGCGTGCTGACGGTCGTGATCGGCTATTGGCTGATCACCACGTTCGTGCCGCTGATCAACTGGGCGTTCATCCAGGCTGTATTCACCGGCGATGGCGCTGATGCCTGCAATCCCGACGGGGCCTGCTGGGTATTCGTCGAGCAGCGACTCGGGTTTTTCATATACGGTTTCTACCCGGCCGAATTCCGGTGGCGTCCCAATCTGGTTTTCGTGCTGTTCGCCATCAGTGTGGTACCGCAGTTCCTCCCGCTGTCGACGACGATCCGCAAGTGGCTGGCCATTTTTGGCATCACCGGTCTACCGCTCGCCGCCTACTTCCTGATCGCGGGCGGCCACTTCGGACTCGAGTCCGTGCCCACCTCACGCTGGGGCGGGCTCATGCTCACCCTCATACTCGCCTATGTGGGCATCCTCGCCGCGCTGCCCATCGGGATCCTGCTCGCCCTCGGCCGCCGCTCGGAGATGCCCGTCATCCGGGGCATCTGCGTGGTCTTCATCGAATTCTGGCGAGCCGTGCCGCTGATCACCATCCTGTTCATGGCATCGGTCATGCTGCCGCTCTTCCTGCCCGATGGAGTGACCTTTGACAAACTGCTGAGGGCGCTGGTGGGCATCACCCTCTTTCAGTCGGCGTACATGGCAGAGGTCGTGCGCGGTGGATTGCAGGCCATCCCAAGGGGACAGTACGAGGCAGCGGAGGCCCTCGGACTGGGTTACTGGCGCCGCATGCGGCTGATCATCCTGCCCCAGGCGCTCAAGATCGTCATTCCGGGCATTGCCAATACCGTCATTTCGCTCTTCAAGGACACCACACTTGTCCTGATCATCGGCCTGTTCGACCTGCTGGGCGCGGTCAAATCCACGCTGAGCGACCCGGCCTGGAGCAGTGTCATGGCAGAGGGCTACCTCTTCGTCGCCTTCTGCTTCTGGGTGTTCTGCTTCGGCATGTCGCGCTACAGCCACCGCCTCGAGAAGCAGTTGGAAACCGGTCACAGAAACTAGGGGTAGGATCGATCATGCAGCAGACGGGGACGGGGTCGGCGCCCGACAACATTGCCTCGCCGGTGGAGTCGGTGGCCCGAGACGAGGCCATTATCCGGGTCGATGACCTGAACAAGTGGTTCGGCGAGTTTCATGTGCTCAAGTCGCTGAATCTCGATGTGCGCAAGGGCGAACGCATTGTCATCTGTGGCCCCTCGGGATCGGGCAAATCCACCTTCATCCGTTGCATCAATCATCTGGAGGCGCACCAGCGAGGCCAGATCATCGTCGACGGCGTTGAGCTGAACGAAGACGTCAAGAACATCGAGGCGATCCGACGCGAGGTTGGCATGGTGTTCCAGCACTTCAATCTCTTCCCGCACCTCAGCGTGCTGGAGAACTGCCTGCTCGCCCCCATCTGGGTCAGGAAGACGCCACGCAACGAGGCCATCGAGACGGCCATGCACTACCTCGAACGGGTTCGTATCCCCGACCAGGCCCACAAGTATCCCGGGCAACTCTCCGGCGGCCAGCAGCAGCGCGTGGCCATCGCCCGTGCACTATGCATGCAGCCCAAGATCATGCTTTTCGACGAGCCGACCTCCGCCCTGGATCCGGAGATGATCAAGGAGGTCCTTGATGTCATGGTGGAGCTTGCCAGCAGCGGCATGACCATGCTCTGTGTCACCCATGAGATGGGGTTCGCGAAAACCGTCGCTGACCGCGTCATCTTCATGGACGGCGGCGAAATCGTCGAGACGGCGGCCCCGGGTGATTTCTTCACCAACCCGCAGCAGCCCCGCACGCGTGAATTCCTCGAGCAGATTCTCCAGCATTAAGCGCTGAACGGCCGCAAAGGCTATGAACATGCCGCCGGGCCTGCTATACGTCAGGACTGGGGCCGCGACGAGGGCGTTTGGCAAAGGACTGTGGAATGAAGCGTGCGCTGGTGATCGACCCGGATCCGATGGAACAGCATCGTGTCAGCCAGATTCTCGTCAACCTCTGGCCGCAGATTGATCTCACCACGGCGACCGGGATCAGGGATGGCCATGCCCGTCTCGGGCGCCATATGCCGGGATTGCTGGTGACCGACTTCTACCTGCCGGATGGCTCGGGGCTGGAGCTCATCGAGCAGACGCTGACACTGTACCCGGAAGCGGCGCGTGTGCTGATCACCCGGCATGATGACGATGCGCACATCCTGGCCGCGCTTCGGCACGGCATTGATGGCTATATCCTCAAGGATCAGAGCGACGCCGGTATCAAGCGCCTGCTTGCGGGTATTAGCAAAGGAGAACCGGGCCTCTCACCCGAGATCACCCGACAGATCCTTCGCCGCTTCCACCGCCAGGCGATCAGGGATGGGTCCGACGAGGAGACGTTGCGTGCCAGCGTCGACACGGTCGGGCTCACGCGCCGCGAAGTGGAGGTCCTGAAACTGCTCTCTCAGGGATGGGATCGGCACCGGGTGGGTGAGGCACTGGCCATTCGCCCATCGACCGTGGCGGGACACATCAAGGCGATCTATCTCAAGCTCAACGTCTCTACCCGGGCGGAGGCGACCCTGGCGGCCGTGAAAATGGGTCTCGTCAACCTGGAGAGCTAGTTCACTCCGGTCCGGCTGCGTTCAGCAGCTCGGGGTCGGAAGCCAGGGCCGCCAGACTGATTCCGGCCAGAAAGGTCTGGATCTGTCCGGAGAGCTCGGCCCAGAGATCGTGAGTGAGGCAACGCTCGCCGGCGTCGCAGTCCTCCTCACCGCCACAGGCCGTGGCATCCACCGGCTGCTCTACCGCCAGAATGACATCGGCCACGCTGATCGCTTCGGCCGTGCGCGCCAGGCAGTAGCCACCCCCCGGGCCGCGTACCCCCCGCACGAGGCCGTGGCGGCGCAGCTGTGCGAAGAGCTGCTCGAGGTAGGAAAGCGAGAGATTCTGGCGGCGGGAGATATCGGCGAGCGCCACCGGACCGCTGTCCTGGTGCAGGGCCAGATCCATGATGGCCGTGACCGAATACCGCCCCTTCGTGGAGAGCCGCATGGCGGAGCGTCTAGACCGCCCAGCGCCGGGCCGGTGGGCGGAACTCCCCCCATTCGCCCTCATCCACCGGGAACCCGTGCCCCTCGCCCAGACAGTACAACAGCCAGCGATTGAGGAACCGATTGGCCGCCCAGCGCCAGGCCAGCGTGCCACCCGTCTGTGAAGGCTCCGGCGATGACATCGGCACGGCGGGCGATGCACTCGCCATGAGCACTTCCGCAACGCGTGCATCGTGGTAGATGCGCACCTGCAGATCCGGCAACGCCTCCTCGCCACGGGCCCTGGGAAACCGATGCGTGAGCAGCAGACTGGTCGTGTAGGGGCACCGCTCGATGACCTCGAGGTGCAGATCAGGACCCCGATCGACGCTGGAGACCTGCGCATCCCGTTTTCCGTCGAGCTGGGGCACAAGCCGCCGCAGGTAGATGTAGTTGTTCTCGTAGAGCTCCATCAGCGCGGCGAAACTGCCCTGCTCTGGAGATTCCGCGATGGTGTTGGTTGCCTGCCTGACCATGCGCCAATCGTAGCACAGGCGCAGGGCCCCTCTGCCCCCAGACTGGCATTCGGCGGGGGAATTTAATAAAGTCGCCGCGGCAGTTGACGGGTCTGGATGATCATGGCGGCGATCTCTTCGATGGACATCGTCGTGGTATCGGAGAAGGGCAGCTTTTCCTGGTGGAACAACCCCTCCGCACGGACCGTTTCGTACTGGCACTGCCGCAGGGAGGCATATCGCGTGTCCGGCCGCCGCTCGGCGCGAATCTGCGCCAGGCGCTCCGGACGGATGGTGAGGGCATAGAGATGGTCACGATGCCGGCGCAGGACCTCAGGCAACCGGCCGCTGAGCAGGTCATCATCGGTCAGCGGGTAGTTGGCCGCGAACAGCCCGTAATGAAGCGCCATGTAGATACAGGTCGGGGTTTTCCCGCAGCGCGATACCCCCACGAGAATGACATCCGCCTGCTCATAATGCCGCACGATGGCTCCATCGTCGGCGGACAGCGCGTAATTCATCGCATCAATGCGCAGATTGTAGGCGCCCGGGTCGGCCATGCCATGGCTCTGCCCGACGGTGTGACTCGACTCCATGCCGAGTTCGCTCTCCAGCGGGCCGATGAAGGTATCGAAGAAGTCGAGCACCACGGCATTCACCCGACGCAGCCGATTGCGCAGCCCGGCATCGATGATGGTGCTGAACACGATGGGCCGCGCACCCGTCGCCCGTCCGGCGGCCTCGATGCGCTCGATCGCCGCGTCCACCGCTCCGGGGCTGTCGGTGAACGGCAGGCTGACCGGGTTGCAGTCCAGCGAGAACTGGGTCAGCAGGCTGTGACCGAGGGTCTCGGCGGTAATGCCGGTCCGGTCGGAAACAAAGAAAACGCTTCGATCGGGATTCATGACACCCTTCAACCAGGCTATCCATTATTAACCCCCAGTGTACCGGGGCCAGCATATTCTTGAACGGGAGAGCGCAAGTGAGCGAGTACGTAGTGTGGTTCGAGTCCCTCGGCATGAACGATGTCGAACATGTCGGGGGCAAGAACGCCTCACTCGGTGAGATGATCAGCAACCTGGCGGATGCCGGCGTGCAGGTGCCCGGCGGTTTTGCGACCACGGCACAGGCTTATTGGGATTTCCTCGATGAGAGCGGTCTACGCCCGAAGATCGAAGCCGAACTCGCCGGCCTCGACGTCGAGGATGTGCGGGCGCTCGCCAGGGCGGGCGCACGGATCCGCCAGATGATCATCGACACGCCCTTCCCGGGCCGCCTGCATGAGGAGATCACCGGCGCCTGGGACCAGTTGCTTACCCGCACCGGGAAGACCGATCTCGCCGTCGCCGTGCGCTCCTCCGCCACCGCCGAGGACCTGCCGGATGCCTCCTTCGCCGGCCAGCAGGAGACCTTCCTGAACGTCCGCGGCCTGGACAACGTCCTGCGCACGATACGCGACGTATTCGCCTCGCTGTTCAACGACCGGGCGATCTCCTACCGCGTCCATCATGGTTTCGAGCATGATCAGGTCGCGCTGTCGGCGGGCATCCAGGAGATGGTGCGCTCCGATACGGGCGCCTCCGGCGTGATGTTCACCATGGACACCGAATCGGGGTTCCGCGACGTGGTCTTCGTGACCGCGTCCTACGGCCTCGGCGAGACCGTGGTGCAGGGCTCGGTCAACCCCGATGAGTTCTACGTGCACAAATCCACGCTCGCGGCCGGCCGACCCGCCGTTCTGCGGCGGATGCTCGGCGAGAAGGCCATCAAGATGGTCTACGACACCGACCCGCAGAGTGATGAGACGGTCGCGGTGGTGGAGACCCCCGAGGAAGACCGCATGCGCTTCTGCCTGACCGACGCCGAGGTGGAGTCCCTTGGACGCCAGGCCATGACCATCGAGGCCCACTACGGCCGGCCCATGGATATCGAGTGGGGCAAGGATGGCGAGACCGGCCGTCTGTTCATCCTCCAGGCACGCCCCGAGACCGTGAAAAGCCGCGATGGCGGACAGAGCCTTCAGCGCTACCAGCTGCATGAACGCGGCCAGGTGCTCATCGAGGGCCGCGCCATCGGCCAGCGTATCGGCGCCGGCCGGGCCCGCGTGGTCGACTCCATCGACGACATGCACACGGTAGAGGCCGGCGATGTGCTGGTCACGGACATGACGGACCCCGACTGGGAGCCCATCATGAAGCGCGCCTCCGCCATCGTCACCAACCGCGGCGGCCGCACCTGTCACGCCGCGATCATCGCCCGCGAGCTGGGCATCCCCGCCGTGGTGGGAACCGGCACCGGCACTGAGCGCGTCCGGGACGGCATGGAGGTCACCGTCTCCTGCGCCGAGGGTGATACTGGATACATCTACCGCGGGATCCAGGACTACGAGGTGCGGGAAATCGCCCTGGGGAGCATGCCGGAACTGCCGTTCAAGATCATGATGAACGTCGGCAACCCGGACCGGGCGTTCGACTTCGCCCAGTTGCCCAACGCGGGCATCGGCCTGGCGCGCCTGGAGTTCATCATCAACCGCATGATCGGCATCCACCCGCGCGCCCTGCTGGAGTACGACCGTCAGTCGGATGACCTCAAGGCGGTGATCGACAACCAGATCAGCGGCTACGATGATCCGGTGAGCTTCTATGTCGACAAGCTCACCGAGGGCATCAGCACGCTGGCGGCGAGCTTCGCCGACAAGCCGGTCATCGTGAGGATGTCCGACTTCAAGTCAAACGAATATGCCAACCTGATTGGCGGTGCTGCATACGAGCCCGAGGAAGAGAATCCGATGATCGGCTTCCGCGGTGCCTCCCGCTACATCTCCGAGGACTTCCGGCCCTGCTTCGAGCTGGAGTGTCAGGCGCTGCGTCGGGTCCGCGACGACATGGGCCTGACCAACGTCTGGATCATGATCCCGTTCGTCCGCACGCCGGACGAGGGCCGTCAGGTGGTGGAACTGCTCGCGCGGAACGGCCTCGAGAAGGGCAAGGACGGCCTCAAGGTCATCATGATGTGCGAGCTCCCATCCAATGCCGTACTGGCCGATGAGTTCCTGGAGATCTTCGATGGCTACTCGATCGGCTCCAATGACCTCACCCAGCTGACACTCGGGCTGGATCGCGACTCCGGCCTGGTGGCGCACCTCTTCGAGGAGCGTGACCCTGCCGTCAAGGCGCTGCTGCACATGGCCATCCAGGCCGCGCGCCGCGCCGGCAAGTATGTCGGCATCTGCGGCCAGGGCCCCTCCGATCATCCGGATCTCGCGCGCTGGCTGATGGAGGAAGGCATCGACAGCGTGTCGCTCAATCCGGACAGCGTGGTCGAGACGTGGCTGTACCTGGGTGAGGAGGATCAATGACGGGATCGTCACTGCGCGTCGTCATCGAACCCGAGGCCGTCGCCGGGCGGCTCGGAGACGACAACGTGACGGTGGTTTTCGTCGGCGAGGCCGATGTCTTCGCCAGCGGCCACGTGCCAGGAGCGACCTGTATCGACTATGCGTCACTCAACGCGCAGCGTCCGCCCGTCGGCGGGCTGCTGCCGGCGATGCATGACCTGGCGCAGGTACTTGGCGAGGCCGGCATCACCCCGGAGAGCCATGTCGTCGCCTACGACGCCAGCGGTGGCGGCCGGGCCTCGCGTCTGCTCTGGACACTGGACTGCCTTGGGCATGATGGATGGTCATTGATGAACGGCGGATTGGCGGCCTGGCAGGCCGAGGATTTACCGCTCGAGACAGGAGACCGGGCCGCCGGCTGCGCGGCGGCGCCCTATCCGGCTGTCCTCGCCCACCCCGAGGCCCGGGCGGACCGCGGTTACGTACTCGATCATCTCGACGATCCGGATGTCGTCATACTCGATGCCCGCTCCCCGGCGGAGTATCGCGGTGAAGCCGTGCGCGCGGCGCGGGGCGGTCATATCCCCGGTGCCGTTAATCTCGAGTGGACCGACAACGTCGACCCCGCGAACGCCGGCCGGCTCCGCCCCCGCGCCGAACTCGAGCGCATGCACCGCGAGCGCGGGATCACCCCGGATCGGGAGGTCATCGCCCACTGTCAGACCCACCACCGTTCGGCACTGAGCTGCGTCGTGCTGCGCTACCTCGGTTACCCGCGGGTACGCGGTTATGATGGTTCCTGGTCGGAGTGGGGTAATGACCCTGCCATGCCCGTCAGCTCAGGACCGGATGACTGATTGCCGGTCCGATCCGTCAGCCGCCCCGGGCCGCCTCGCAGAGAAATGCCGAGCGATAGTGCCGAAGCTCCTGGATGGAGTCACGGATATCGTCGAGCGCGAGATGCGAGGACTGCTTTTTGACCGCATCCGCGACCGGTGGCAGCCAGCGCCGGGCGAGTTCCTTGAGCGTACTGACGTCGATATGCCGGTAGTGGAAGTAGCGCAGCAGCTCCGGCATGGCCCGATGCAGGAAGCGACGGTCCTGGCAGATGCTGTTGCCGCACATGGGCGAGACGCCGGCAGGCACCCACTGCTGCAGGAATGCGATGGTGCGCCGCTCGGCTTCGGCTTCATCGATGTCACTGTCCCGGACCCGCTGCATCAGCCCGGAACCGCCATGCTGGGTCTGATTCCAGCTATCCATGCCAGCCAGTACGGATTCAGGCTGATGGATGGCGAGCACCGGCCCTTCAGCGAGGATGTTCAGCTGGACATCGGTGACAATGGTGGCGATCTCAATGACCTGGTCGCGGTCGACATCCAGGCCGGTCATCTCCAGGTCAATCCAGATCAGGTTGCTGGCCGAGTAAGACATGAGCGCTGCATTCCGGCTGCTTTCGGTGACCGCGCAGTCTACCAGAGGCATCCCGGACCGGGATCGAAGCCGCCATGAGCCGGGCGACGGGCCTCGTCATCATGAGCACGGCGGATCATTGCCTGGTCGACGACCTGGCCGGTGGACTCCATCGATGCCAACTGCGCGGACGGCGGGCAGGCCGGCCGGTCTGCGGTGATCGCGTATGCTGGACGCCGGGTACGCCGGAAGGCGTGATCAATGGCATCGAGCCACGGAAGAACCTGATCGAGCGCGGTGATTTCCGCGGGCGACCGCGCGCGCTCGTGGCGAATGTCGATCGACTGGTGATCGTGGTGGCGCCGGAGCCGGCGCCGGACAGCCTGCTGGTGGACCGTTATCTGGTGCTCGCCCGGACGCTTGAGATACCCATGCTTCTCTGGTGCAACAAGCTGGATCTGGTGGCTCGACCATCCGCGCAGACACTGACCATGCTACGGACGCGCTGCCAACGGCTCGGGATCCCGGTACTGGCGGGCAGCACCACCACCGGCGCCGGTCTGCCGGCACTGCGGAATGAGACCCGCGGGGAGACCATCATCCTCGTCGGGCAATCCGGCGTCGGGAAGTCCTCGATCACTCAGGCACTCATCCCGGCACTGTCATTGCGCATCGGCGAGATCTCAGCAACCAGCGGCCAGGGCCGTCACACCACCAGTGAGACCACCCTCTTCCGCCGGGATGACGACGGTGCGTTGATCGACTCGCCGGGCGTCCGGACGCTGCGCCTGGATCATCTCGGCAGCGAGGCCGTGGACCAGGCGTACCCCGAGATCCTCGAAGCCGCCCGCGAGTGCCGCTTTCGCGACTGCCGGCACGACCGGGAACCGGATTGCGGTGTGCGGCAGGGTCTGGCCGCCGGCGCGATCGAGGCGCAGCGATTCGAGAACTGGCGGCGGCTGCGCCGCGAAACCGACATGGCGGACACCGCGGAGCGCGGTGGATGACGGTTTTCTTCATCATTCTCGGCCTCTTCTCCGGCGTTCTGCTCTGGTATCGCCAGGGCGACGAGGCCGTTGTTCAGGCACTGCTCTCGGGCGGTGAGCTGATTGCCCTGGTCGTGCCACTCGTCATCATCGCAATCGTCATGGCGGCCTACGCGCAGGCACTGCTACCACGACGGGTCGTCGAACACTGGCTGGGCCGGAACGCCGGCTGGCGTGGCCTGTTGATCGCGACCGCCGCCGGCGCCATCACCCCCGGCGGACCGTTCATGGCCTTTCCGCTCGTGGTCGGGCTGCGCGCCATGGGCGCCTCGCTACCGGTCTGCATCACCTACCTGACCGCCTGGTCGCTGCTCGGCCTTCAACGGATACTGATGTGGGAGCTGCCGTTTTTCGGCCTCGACTTCGTCGCGCTGCGACTGCTTGTATCGCTGCCACTCCCCCTGATCGCCGGCATCGCCAGTCAGTGGCTGGGCGAACCCCGGCACCGCTGATGCTGTTCGCCTACCTGAGCATCCTCGCACTGGCCCTGGTGTTCGCTGGCGCCGCGCATCGGCACGCGGATGTCCGCCATAGCGATGTGATGCAGCATGCCTGGAAGCAACTCGCGCCGCTGCTGGTGCGTCTGCCCATTGCGCTGGTCGCCGCCAGCTTCATTGGCGAGCTGATCCCGCAGGCGCTTTTCGGTCGCTGGCTGGGCGATGCATCCGGCGTGACCGGAATCCTGATCGCCTCCCTGCTGGGTGGCGTCATGCCCGGCGGCCCGGTCGTCACCTTTCCCTTGATCCTGGTGCTGGAGCGGGCTGGCGTGGGGGTCCCCCAGCTCATTGCCCTGCTCACCAGCTGGTCTTGTTTCGCACTCCACCGTGTCCTCTCCTACGAGCTCCCGACCCTGGGGTGGCCGTTCGTCTGGCGGCGTTGGGCCGTTACGCTGATCCTGGCGCCACTGGCCGGGCTCCTGACGCTCTGGTTCCATTGATCCAGATCAAAGTTTGGCTTATCAGAAAAGTTGATCTATAGTTAAGTGATACTTGGGCAAGGAGACCGGGCATCAACAACCGGCACGATCCTGTCACTGGCGCAAGCACACTCGCATGCGCCCGCTTTCCCCTGAACATCGAAGAGGTCTCCGGCAATCACGCCCGGTGCGCCGATCGATGGGCGACTCCGCCATTCACTAACCGCTAATACAGCGAAAGAAAACGGAGCTAACCATGAGTAAGCGTTCTCTCTATGCACTGGCCCTGACGGGTGCAATGCTGCCGATGGCCGCCAACGCCGAGTGCGGCGAGGTGTCGGTCGGTGAAATGAACTGGACCTCCGGTGGCATCATCACCGGCATCACCGCCTTCCTGCTGGAGCAGGGCTATGGCTGCGACGTAACGGTCGTGCCGTCCGCCACCACCACGGCGATCACGTCGCTGGCCGAGAACAACGAGCCCGACATCGTGCCGGAGCTCTGGGTCAACTCGGCCCCGGTCTACTTCGAGCTGGCCGAGGAAGGCAAGGTCATCAAGGCCTCCGACACCTTCAGCGACGGCGGTACGGAGCACTGGCTGGTGCCTGACTATGTCGTCGAGGAATACCCGGAGACAGCCACCATCGAGGGCATCCTGAACAATCCGGAAGCCGTCGGCGGCATGTTCCATAACTGCCCGGATGGCTGGGGTTGCCGAATCGTGAGCGACTCGCTGGCCGAGGCCTTCGACCTCGAGGGCAACGGTATCGAGGTGTTCAACCACGGTTCCGGTGAGACGCTGGCGGGCGCCATGGCGTCGGCCTACGAAAACGGCGAGCCCTACTTCGGCTACTACTGGGGCCCTACCGCACCGCTCGGCAAGTACGACATGGTGAGCGTCGACCTCGGCCCGTACAAAAAGGAAATCCACGCCTGCAACCAGGATACGGAGTGCACCGACGTGGGTGTCTCGGGCTTCCCGTCGGCGGATGTCTTCAACGTCGTGACCGCTGATCTCGCCGAGCGCGAGCCGGAGGCATTCGAGCTGATGGAGAACATCACGTTCACCAACGATGAGATGAACAGCCTCCTTGCCTGGCATTCGGATAACCAGGCCAGCATCGACGAAGCCGTCGTCTACTACCTGCAGAACAATCAGGATCAGTGGATGAGCTGGCTGAGCGACGACGCCAAGGCCAACCTCGAAGGCATGTTCTAAGGGCGACCGCCCTCGGAAACAGGCACCGGCGCGATCATGCGCCGGTGCCCCTTCCAATTCGATCAGAGGACCCGGGCATGGCGACCTACGATTTCATTTTCGACGGACTCGGACTGCGGGGCTGGTGCGGCGAGACCGGCGGCGGCACCATGAGCATGCAGGACCTGCTCGCCAAGGGAAGCGGTGAGAGCCCGTCAGTCTGGGAAACTCCCTTTCCCTCCCTCGACAACCTGCATGATGCCTGTCCGGCCATTGCCCAGACCCGGCAGCTCACGACCGGTCTGGAGAATGGCTTTCTGGGCGTGAAGGACAGCCTCAAATTCGTACTCGATCCCATCACGCAGCCGCTCAGCTGGTTCCTGAACGGCGCCCTGAATCTTTTCCAGACGGTGCCGTGGTTCATCATGATCCCGGCACTGCTGATCGTGGTGTTCCTTGCCTCTCGGTCCAGCCGTCTGGTGGTGACCGTGGCCACCATGATCCTTTTTCTCGCCTTCATCGACCATTATGACTACGCGATGCAGACCCTCGCGATCATCTTCGTCTGCTCGGTGATATGCGTTTTGTTGGGGGTACCCATCGGCATTGCGATGTCCCGCAGCGACCGATTGCAGAAGAGCGTCATACCCATACTGGACATGCTCCAGACGCTGCCACCGTTCGTCTACCTGATCCCTTTGATCTTCCTGTTCTCGGTGACCGAACCCAAGCTCTACGGTATCGCGATCATCCTCTACGCCATCGTCCCGGTGATCCGCCTGACCGATCTCGGCATTCGCCTGGTGGACAAGGATGTCATCGAGGCGGCGGACGCCTTCGGCATGACCGACCGGCAGAAGCTCTACGGCGTGCAGATCCCGCTGGCCCTGCCGAACATCATGGCAGGCGTCAACCAGACGATCATGATGAGCCTCGCCATGGTGGTCATCGCGTCGCTGGTCTCCGCGCCCGGCCTCGGCGTGCTGGTGCTGCGCGGCATCCGTAACCTCGAGCTCGGCGTCGGACTGGTCTCCGGTCTCGGCATCGTGCTGCTCGCCATCATTCTCGACCGTGTGACCAAGGCGGCCCTCGCCCGAGTCAACACGGCCCAGCAGTAAGCGGACGGAACCGAAATCATGAGCGATCAGATCAAGATCTCGATCCAGCATCTCTACAAGATCTTCGGTGACGACCCGGCCGCGGCGCTGGAACGGGTCAAGGCGGGAGTGGGCAAGGCCGAGCTGCTTGAGCAGTATGGCCATGTGCTGGGCCTGCAGGACATCAATGTCGACATGGTGGACGGGAAGATCACCGTCATCATGGGCCTGTCCGGCTCTGGCAAGTCGACCCTGATCCGTCACCTGAACCGCCTGATCGAGCCCACTGACGGCAAGGTGCTCGTGGACGGCGATGACGTCATCAGCTACGACGCCGAAGCGCTTCGGAAGATGCGCCGCGAGCGCATGTCGATGGTCTTCCAGAAGTTTGCCCTGCTGCCCCATCGTACCGTGGCGGAGAATGCGGCCATGCCGCTGATCGTGCGGGGCGAGAACAAGGACTCCGCGCTGCAGGAGGCGAGCAAGTGGCTCGACCGGGTCGGCCTCCAGGGCAATGACAATCAGCACCCCCATCAGCTCTCCGGTGGCATGCAGCAGCGCGTGGGCATCGCCCGGGCGCTGACGTCAAACTCCGACATCATGCTGATGGACGAGGCCTTCTCCGCGCTGGACCCGCTTATCCGCACCGACATGCAGGACCTGCTCCTCGAACTGCAGAAAGAGCTCCATAAGACCATCGTGTTCATCACCCATGATCTCGATGAGGCGCTGAAGCTCGCCGACCACCTCGTCATCCTCAAGGACGGCTATATCGTCCAGCAGGGAGAGCCGCAGGAAATCCTTCTGCATCCCAACGACCCCTACATCGTGGACTTCATCAGCGACATCAACCGGGCTCGTGTGCTCCGGGTGCGCTCGGTCATGGAGCACACCACGGAGGCACTGGACGGGGCGATCGCGGGCGATGTCGACGGAGATACCAACCTGGAGGCGGTGATCGCCGAATCCGAGGGCGATACCAACCTGACCTATCGGGTAGTCAGTGACGGCGAGCAGATCGGTGTACTGGACATGAAAACCCTGGTCCGGGCCCTGGTGCCGACCAGCGCGGCGGAAGACGGGGTACGAGGCAAGTACTGATCCCCCGCGCGCTGTCCGTGTCCGATCAAAAAGGCCCCTCCGCGGAGGGGCCTTTTTCATTGCGGGCGGATGTCATCGCGCCTCAGGATTCGGCGGCGAAGCGATCAAATGCTTCAAGCGCCTGCGAGCCGTAGACGAACGACGGCCCACCTCCCATGTAGAGGCAGACACCAAGCGTCTCCAGCACCTCGTCCCGGGTGGCGCCATAACTGGCAGCCGCTTTCGCGTGGAACGCAATGCAGCCCTCGCAACGGATCGCCACACCGATGGCGAGTGCCATCAGCTCCTTGTCCTTGGCACTCAGCACGCCGTCCTTTTCGGCGGCCTTTGACAGCTGGGTGAAGCCCTTGGCCACCTCAGGATGTCCCTTGCCGAAGTCCTGCATCAGCTTCGAGAGTTCCTGGGCGGTCTGGGGCCAGTCCTTGTACATCATTTCGCTCCTTGGTTGAGAGATCCAGTTTCAAAGGCAAAGACCGTCATGGCGATCTGGGCATCTGCCCGGGCCTGAGAACGGGCCTGCTCCGCGTCAAGCAGGCCATTCTGCGCGGCCAGCACCTCGGGCAGACTCCCCACCCCCTGACGGTATGCCGACATGGTCGCATCGGCGGTCCGACGCGCCGCCACAACGAGCGCATCGGCGCTCTCCCAGGCCGAAAGCGCCGTCGCCAACCCTTCGTAGGCCGTCACGATCTCGGCCTCCGCCGCACGGCGGACCGCGGCGAGCTGCGCCTGCGCACCCGCCACCTCGGCCTCTGCCGCCCGGCGCCGACTCTCACGGAGTCCTCCGTCAAACAGCGGGACTTCGACGGTGAGCAGCGCCAGGGTATCGGTGGCCGGGATATCAAAGCTGCTGCCATTAATGGCAAGGCCGCCATTGTTCCGGGCCGCCGATGCCACCAGACCGACCTTGGGCCGGAAGGCCGCCTCCGCGCCATCGCGAGCGGCCCGCTGCGCCTGCAGGTTGACCACCGCCTGGAGGATATCCGGCCGGTGACGCAATGCATCGCGAACCACCGCATCGAGGCGTTCCGGCATCGCCTCCGGCAACGGCATCGGGCGGGTCGACACCTCCACACCGCGCGCCGCCGGCAGCCCTACGGTGGCCATCAAGCCGGCATAAGCCGACCTCGCGTCCCCCCGTGCGCGGACGGCATCGAGCCGGGACTGCGCCAGCGCCTGCTCCGCCTGGGCCACCTCCACGACGTTGCCGACCCCACGTGCCAATCGGGCCTCGGCCGATGACAGAATGCGCCGACTGTTCTCCAGTGCCCGCTCGGCGGCCTCGGCCTGGGTCCGTGCGGAAAGCAGCGCATGATAGTCCCGGCTCACGTCCAGCATGGTCTGCTGATGCGCCAGGTTGAAGCCAAGGTTCTCAGAGATGGCCAGTTTCTCGGCCAGCGCCACCGCCGACTCCCGCTCGCCGAAGTCGAAAAGCATCCATTCGACGAACACGCTCGGTATCGTTGAGGTAGCCGTGTTATCCACTGTGGTACTACCGATGCCGGGCAGATCATAGGTGATGTCTGAGCGCCCGCGGCCGGCGACGAGCGCTGCCCCGATCTGGGGGAAATAATCGGCGCGTGCGGTATCCACGGCGTAGGCTGCCGCCCTGGCCTGCTCCCAGGCCAGGCGGGTCTCGGGGTCGAGGCGCTGGGCGAGGTCGATCAGGCCGGGGAGACCATAGCGTCTGGTCTGATCCACGCCAACGGCACCCGGATCCGGCTGCATCAGCGCCTGGTCCACCGCCCCGGCGAGCTCGGCCGGCACCGACCACTGCCTTTCCGGCTGTGCCGGGGCGAGGTTGCCAGCGTGGTTTGCGCAACCGACGAGCGTCAGGAGGAGAGCGCCGGCTGTAGCGACTCTGCCTGCGAGGGAACGGTTCGGCATCCAGCAATCTCCTGGAGGTGTTTGACAAGGGCCGCGTCGAGCGGGTCGGCGGCCACAGGGTCGGTGGCACCAGCAATCGCGGCCTCCCGTCGCGGCGCCAGTAGGCCCTGCGCAAAATAGTCGGCATCCTGCTCGAAGGCCCCGGCCAGCGCGGTCAAGCCGGCCACGTCAGTCTCTCCCCGGCGTGCCCGGCGTCGCTCCAGCACGGAGGCGATCGCCAGTGTCCGGAAGGCCTCATCAGTGGCTGCGCACCACTCCGGCGTGATGGAATCCACCTCCACGGCGCGCTCGAACAGGGTGTAGTCCTGCAGATCCCGGGCCCGACCGAGACCGGCGAGGATCTCGGCGCGTCCTGTCGCCGGCTCCCGCCGGAGCCCTGCAGCAACCGCTCGGAAGGTGCGCCCGATGCCGTCGGCGACATCCACCCGCATGGGCAGCGGCCAGAGCGTAACGAAGGCGAAAGCGCAGGCCAGTGAACCAAACAGGATACCGAGAATCCGGCCTGTGGCCGGCTCGAAATCGTAGCTCGGCCCGAAGTTGAGCCCGAAGGCACCGAGGGCATCCAGGACAACAAGGAAGAACGCCAAAACGATCTGGAACCCTGCATAGGCAATACGCTCCGAGCCCATGCCGATCCAGCCGCCGATGGAGGCCACCACGAAGACCAGCAGGGCGAGCTGACCCACATCGTTCATCAGCGGTATCAGATAGATCAGGCTGAGCGCCGCAAGCGCGGCACCGATCAGACAGCCGACCATGCGCAGCGTCATCTTGTGGACCGACTCGCCGAGGGTCGCCTCGGAGACGTAATAGCACGTGATCATGCAGGTATGAATGCTGACCCAGTCGAGCCCGGTGAACAGGAAGATACAGGCCATCACCGCCAGGGTGACCTTGGTGGCGAACTGCCAGTGCCTGGGCTCCAAGAGCAGCGACCGGAAGCCACCCCCTTCCTTGGCCGTCGCGGGCGCCTCCGGGAGCCGTTCGCCGTTCAGGATACGGCCCACGCTGCGGATGCAGGCAGCGACATCCTCGGCGGTGGCGGCGACGAGTGGCCGGGATTCGGTCGCCATCGTAATGCTTGCCCGGGTCATTGACTGGACATCAGCGAGTTGCGCTTCCAACATCGTCCGGGTCTGCGGGTCGGCCTCGGCCTCATCGAACGCCGCCACGGCGAGCATGAGTTCCAGCAGTTCGCGGTCGAGCGCCATCAGCCGATTCCAGTCGGCCTTTGAGGTCGAGAGCTTGGCGAACTTCTCCAGATCCTCCACCTTCGCCGGGGCCGCCGTGACGATCTCGGCAAAGGCCGCGGCATCCATCCGCCCGGCCAGTCGGTCACTCACCGCGGACAGGCGCTCGGCCATGCGATCCTCCACCACCCCGATGGCATTGCGGCCGAACAGGTAGGCCAGCACGCCGATGGTGATCATGGCGATGATGACGATGGGCGCGACCCAGGCGATGCTATGCGTGAGCAGCTCCACCTCATTGGGGATGGGCAGATTGACCACGTCCGGCAGGATCACGAGGAAAGTCAGCAGAAAGGCGAGCGTGCTGGCGATCGGCCCCAGCGGCGTGGCACTCGCGAGCCACATGCCGACAAACGTGATGCCGGCCACCAGCGCCATGCGCGCAGGTGGGTTGTCGAGCACCATGCCAAGCATCGGGATGGACACGGCGACCACGAAGATCGAGAGGAAGACGAACACCACTGCCACGGCGATGGTGCCGTTGGCATCCGGGCGGTAGGCGAAAAACACGAGATACGCCGCTAGTCCCGCCTCGGGAATCCGGAGGGTCATCGAGACCACCACGATCGCTGTGCAGAGTCCGCCGATGGAAACCGCGTCGCGAAAGCGTCCGGGGCGAGGAGCCAGGTCGGCCAGGATGCTCAACGCATGCCTCCAGCGGCGTTGTTTCCGTCAGAAGTGGGCGGATCCGCCGGGGAAAACACCACCCGCGCCGAGGCGCCCAGGTGCTGTAGTTGATCCGGCGGATCGCTCAGCCGTACCCGCACCGGAAACCGCCGCGCCACCTGCACCCAGTCGAGGGTCGCCTCGACGTAGGGGAGTTGCCCGGCGAGGTCGACATCGTCCTTCGGCTGGATTCCTCGGCCAATGCTCTCGACCTCGCCCTCGACTGGCGAACCGGGGTTGATGGCGACGGTCACCTCGGCGGGATCGCCAGTGCTGATCCCCGCCAGATCGGTCTCGCGGACAAGGGCGATGGCATGCCAGGAATGGTCGTCGATCAGGGTGAAGATCGACTCACCGGGTAGGAGGTACTGACCAGTGGACGCCGTCAGACCGGCGACCAGTCCATCGAACGGCGCCACTACGGTTGTCCTGTCAAGCTCCCACTGGGCAAGCTCGACGGCGGCCCTCGCCGCATCGCGCTCCGCCTCCAGCGCCTCGGTGGTCTCCACCAGATCGACGCTGGCCTCGGCGGCCTGTCGCGCCTGGCTTAGTGAGGTGCGGGCATTATCACGCGCCGTCATCGCCTCGTCGTACATCTGCTGCGACACGACCCCCTCCTCGGCAAGCGGAGCGAGCCTTTCCACCGTGCGCTCGGCGAGGGCAAGATCATCCTCAGCCCGCTGGATCTCCTCCATGGCGCCACCGGCATTGGCGAGCTCCGCCTCCGCCCGGCGGCGTGCCTCGGCGAGTTCGGCACTGATCGCGGCGAGGTTGGCCTCCGCCTGCCTCAGCGCAAGACGATAGGGCACCGGATCGATGCGAAACAGGATGTCCCCCTCACTGACCCGCTGATTCTCCTTGACATGCAATGCACGGACCTGGCCCGCCACGGGCGCACTCATGAGGGTGGTTTCCGCGCCAATCTGGGCGTCGCTGGTTCTAGGGCTGGTATCGAGGGTCCGGACAACCCGCTCACCCATCACGCCGGCGGCGACAACGACGACAACCAGCAGGGCGATGCCCACGATACGACGGAAGCGGCCCGGCCTCTCCCGGCCTTCGCCCTTCCGGCCGGCAACCATTCGACGCATGTCCTCGCGATCCGTCATCGCAGCATCCGCAGACGCGGCCCGCATCGATCAACGACTGCCATAGAGAAACTCCCAGAGAATGAACGTAACCAGCAGAAAAAGCGCAAGGTTGAACACCGGCTTGAGCGGGATCGCCCGACTGAGCCCGACAAGGCGCAGTGCCGCCGTCAGCCCGATGGTCAGCACCGCTGCGCCGGCGACCACGAGGATCCAGCCCGGGAACAGCGTACCGAACAGCGGGATCAAGACACCTGCTCCGTGGCGGCATCATCACCGCCCGCCCGCTGCCGGCGGAACTCGCCGACCCGGACCCACGCACGTCGATAGTTCAGCAGTCCGCCCGCGAGGAACAGCACACTACCGACGAGGTACTGGCCGCCGAGGAAATTGAACAGTTCCGTTCCCAGTGGCGAGTCACCGACATCCCACAGGTAGGGAATGGACGCGGTGGTGAACAGTACCGCGCCAGCGACAAAACTGATGCCGGTGAGCGTATAGAGCTGCAGGGCATGTTTGCTGAAATGGTGAACCTGAAGCACATTCACGAACGGCGCGGCCGTGAACAGCACGCTGCCGATGATGAAACACCAGGCCCCGGCAACAATTAAATTGACAAAGGTGAAAAAGAACACGCTGCCGACGAGGAAAAGCATCGTGCCGATCAGGTATCCGCTGGCAGCAACCAGCTCGAGACGACGCCCCTGGTCAGAATGATGGTGATAGCGAATCACTTCCATCAGGTCATGCCCCGTCACGATGAGATAGAGCACCGAGCCAATGAAAAACGCCCAGACCCCGACGTTGATCTCTGCGGCCAGCTCCGGGAAGAAGAAGATACTCCCGAGGACGAACGCAATGCCGCCAAAAATATAGAGAATCGCATTCACGCTCTCCCAGACAAAGGTCTTGCCAGCCTTCTCGGAGGACTCCAGCAGGTCATACGCCCGGCTGCGATTGACGAAAAGATGAGGCATTGGGATCGACTCCTGAAAGCTAATGTCGGAATGCCCCCCTCCCTCCTGGGGCCACTCCGGAATTCTGCAGCGTAATCTTGCCATGAAAAGCCGCAACCGCCGAGCCGGAACCGCTGTCAGACGATCAGCCATCGCGCCACGAATTGGCGGAGAACCATAAAAAAGCCCCGTCGCGCGTAAAACGCGACGGGGCCGCTGAGGTGAGGAGACGAGAACTTACGCTTCGAGATCGAAGCGGTCGTTGTTCATCACCTTGGTCCAGGCGTTGACGAAGTCGTTGACGAACTTCTCCTGGTTGTCGTCCTGGGCATAGACCTCGGCGTACGAGCGCAGAATGGAGTTGGAACCGAAGACCAGGTCAGCCCGGGTTGCCGTCCACTTGAGCTCGTCCGTCTGCCGGTCGCGCACCTCGTAGCTGTTGCTACCGGTGGGCTTCCAGGTGTTGCCCATATCGCAGAGGTTGACGAAAAAGTCGTTGGTGAGCGCCCCGACACGATCGGTGAACACTCCATGCCGGGTGCCGCCATGGTTAGTGCCCATCATGCGCATGCCGCCAACCAGCACTGTCATCTCCGGCGCCGTGAGCCCCATCAGCTGAGCGCGGTCGAGCATGAGCTCCTCGGCGCTGACGACATAGTCCTTCTTCATCCAGTTACGGAAGCCATCGGCCTCCGGTTCCAGAACATCGAAGGAGGCCGCGTCGGTCTGCTCCTCGGTGGCATCACCGCGGCCGGGGGCGAACGGCACGCTGATGTCGACGCCGGCCGCCTTCGCCGCCTGCTCAACACCCACATTGCCCGCCAGCACAATCACGTCGGCCAGGCTTGCGCCCGTCTCCTTCGCGATCGGCTCAAGCACGCCTAGCACCTTCTGCAGCCGCTCGGGCTCGTTGCCCTCCCAGTCCTTCTGCGGTGCCAGACGGATGCGGGCGCCATTGGCGCCGCCGCGCATGTCCGAGCCGCGGAAGGTGCGGGCGCTGTCCCAGGCGGTGGAAACCATCTCGTCAATGGTCAGGCCGCTGTCGGCAATCTTTGCCTTGACCGCATCGACGTCGTAGTCGGTGCTGCCCGCCGGCACCGGATCCTGCCAGATGAGGTCTTCATCCGGAACGTGCGGGCCGATGTAGCGTGCCTTGGGGCCCATGTCGCGGTGCGTGAGCTTGAACCAGGCCCGTGCGAACACGTCGTCGAAATAAGCCGGATCGTTATAGAACCGCTCCGAGATCTTGCGGTAGGCCGGATCCATCTTCATGGCCATGTCGGCGTCGGTCATGATCGGGTTGAGGCGGATCGATGGGTCCTCGACGTCGACCGGCTTGTCCTCTTCCTTGATGTCCACCGGCTCCCACTGCCAGGCACCCGCCGGGCTCTTCTTGAGCTCCCAGTCGTAGTTGAGCAGCAGATAGAAATAGCCGTTGTCCCACTCGATCGGGTTGGTGGTCCAGGCGCCTTCGATGCCACTGGTGACCGTGTCACGACCCACGCCCCGGGTGGTGTGGTTGTTCCAGCCAAGGCCCTGTTCCTCGATGTCCGCTGCCTCCGGATCGGGACCAAGGAGTTCGGCATCCCCGTTGCCATGGCATTTACCGACCGTGTGGCCGCCGGCGGTGAGCGCAACAGTCTCCTCGTCGTTCATCGCCATTCGCTCGAACGTCACGCGGACCTGCTCGGCGGTCTTGAGCGGGTCGGGGTTGCCGTTGACGCCCTCCGGGTTCACGTAGATCAGCCCCATCTGCACCGCGGCCAGCGGGTTCTCCATGGTCTCGGGGTTTTCGACATCTTCGTAGCGCTCCTCACTCGGCGCCAGCCATTCCTTCTCGGAGCCCCAGTAGACGTCCTTTTCGGGATGCCAGATGTCCTCACGGCCATAGCCGAAGCCAAACACCTTGAGGCCCATGGACTCGTAGGCCACCGTGCCGGCGAGGATGATCAGATCGGCCCAGCTGACCTGGTTGCCGTACTTCTTCTTCAGCGGCCAGAGCAGGCGACGGGCCTTGTCGAGGTTGGTGTTGTCCGGCCAGGAGTTGAGCGGCGCGAAGCGCTGGTTGCCGGTGCCGCCGCCGCCACGGCCATCGGCCGTCCGGTAGGAGCCCGCGGCGTGCCACGCCATGCGGATCATCAGCCCGCCGTAATGGCCCCAGTCCGCCGGCCACCAGGACTGGCTGTCTTTCATCAGCGCGCGCATGTCGTTCCACAGCGCCTGGTAGTCGAGCTTCTTCACCTCCTCGCGGTAGTTGAAGCTCTCGCCCATCGGGTTGGTCTTGGTGTCATGCTGGTGGAGGATGTCCAGATTCAGGGCATTCGGCCACCACTCCATGTTGTCACTGCCCTCGGTGGTCGCCCCACCATGCATCACCGGGCATTTTCCGGCCTTGTCCATATCAGCTGCTGCCATGGTCTGTCTCCACTCGTACGATTGCTTTGCTTGTTCGGGCTGACGGGGTGCCCGCCTCGCGGTATCCCCGCTCAGGCTGCAGTTATAACAAACACAGCCAGAAATGGAATTTGTTGCTGCCAATGAATTCTATAGGCTCGATGTATTGAAGGTCGCGTTAGCCGTAGCCTGCATCAATGACTGGACTCGATGGTCCGGTCGCTAAAGGTCGCTGTCGCTCACCGGCAACGGCATACTCCCGCGAGCCGAGCTGTGTGAACAGACTAAAGACGCCTGGAGACAAAGTGATGTCAACAACCACCGCTTTCCCCATCCGGCAATGGCCAACCCTTACTATCACAGGCGAGAGCGTGAAATACGCCGTACATCGCATATTTTGTGTAGGACGCAACTATGCCGCTCACGCGGCCGAGATGGGGGCGGAGGTCGACCGAGAGGCTCCCTTTTATTTCACCAAATCGGCGCTTGCGTTTGCCGAAAGCGGTCAGACACTGCCGTATCCGCCCGCCACATCGAACTATCACCACGAGGTGGAGTTGGTCGTAGCCATCGGTGCCGAAGCCTTCCGTATAGCACCCGCTCAGTCCAGGGGCGCGATTTACGGGTATGGCTGCGGCCTGGATATGACACGTCGCGATCTGCAACTGGCTGCCCGCGAGAAACAGCGGCCTTGGGATACCGCGAAAGATGTTGAGCACTCCGCCGTTATTGCAGACATAACGCCGGCGGACCGGTTCGGTGTTCCCGCCAGCCAGCGTATTCGACTGACCGTTAACGGGGAGCCCAGACAGGCTGGTCGGCTGAGTGATCTCGCCTGGGGCGTTGACGAGCTGATCTCCGATCTCTCGCATTATTACCACCTGGCACCAGGCGACCTGATCATGACCGGGACACCGGCTGGCGTGGGACCAGTGCGCCCGGGAGACGAGATTGTCGGCGAAATTGAGGGGCTGACACCTGTTCACCTGACCGTTGGCCAGCCAGAGTGAATTATTGCCTATGCGATCGGTCTGTCGCTACGGCGATTACCAGACGTCCGGACGATTCATGGCCTCGACGCAGTGCACCGCACCAGCGAGCGGATGGATAGGCTTGCCATCCAGTGCGACCGCCAGCCAGCCCATGGGCTGGCTGAGGTCGAAGGGCGCCGGCAAGGTGAACGTCGAGACGGGTCTGAACCCCAGCTGTCCGTAGAAGGCGGGATCGCCATAGGTGACCACGACGTCGACGCCCTCCGCCTTGAGCGTCCGTAAGGCATCAGACAGCAGGTCCTTTCCGATGCCCTGCCCCTGATGATCCGTGCGGACGGCAACCGGCGAGAGCAGAAATACGACCCGCGCATCCTCCGAATAGACCAGACGCGTGAAGATTGCGGCGGCGAGTGGCGCCGATTCATGCGTCTGATCAATGGTGAACAGACGCAGTTCTTCCGATGCCGTTGTATCCAGCAACTGCCTGACCAGGTCGCCGATCAGCCGTCCTTCGGCTTCTCCTTCCGAATCGGTGAACGTGCGCCGGAACAAGTCAGCAAGCGCTCGCTCGCGACCGGAGATCTGCGTGCTTTTATACATGCTTGACACGCTATGCTGATGATGGACGTAAAGGGCAACACCATATTACACAGCACGTTAGTCTTCCGCCCCAGTGAACCATGCCAGGAAACCGGGGAAGCCAACAGAAGGCGAGAATTTAATCCTCGATTAGTCCGATGGTTAGGAGATTCTTATTATATTTTTTCCAGAGGATGCAGAGCGTCTGCTGACTGACGCGAGACGTAATGTGTGCGGCGCTATTACGTCGAACGTCAACAAGCCGCCCAGAGAACCTACAGCAGTGCAGGAAAGCAGTGTGGATTGATTCGGCCCTCATCCTTCGGGCCTCACCCTTCGGGCGCCTCGCTCAAGCTCGGCGTCCCAATCGCCATCGGCGATTGGTCGAACCCGCTCACTGTCTGTACCGAGGGTTCAAACCCCGGCCACTGTCAGATACAAAAAAGCCCCCGACGGGGGCCCTTTTGTATCTGGCGGAGAGGGAGGGATTGATTCGGCCCTCATCCTTCGGGCCTCACCCTTCGGGCGCCTCGCTCAAGCTCGGCGTCCCAATCGCCACCGGCGATTGGTCGAACCCGCTCACTGTCTGTACCGAGGGTTCAAACCCCGGCCACTGTCAGATACAAAAAAGCCCCCGACGGGGGCCCTTTTGTATCTGGCGGAGAGGGAGGGATTCGAACCCTCGGTACGGGGTTACCGTACACGCGCTTTCCAGGCGCGCTCCTTCGACCGCTCGGACACCTCTCCAGAAAGCGTGCAGCTTAATTCACTGCCCTGCGGCGATCAATCGCTACCCTTGCCGGGGCCGTACACCGGCATCGGGAACGGGGTGACATTACCATCGGAATCGGAGATCCTGGCCTGGCCTTCCTTCTCGACCTCATCGACGCGAATCACCGCATGCATCGGTACATAGGTGCGCTTCACGCCAGCAAACTCGCTCTTGAGCTTCTCTTCGGCCGGATCAACCACGACCTGCGTCCGCTCGCCGAAAGTCAGCTCCTCGATTTCGACGAAACCGAGCAGTCCACCATCGGAGATGTTGCGGGCGTAGATCTCGTAGACCTTGCCCTGATTGTGGAAGATAACGCGGTAGATTCGCTCTGCAGACGCCATGCCCGCCCTGCCGGTCGTTGCTGCGGAAAAGCGTTCTAGTCTAACACGACCTGCCGGATTCAGGTGGCCGCCCGGAGGCAGCCCCCCGGACGCTCATCCCCGGCATCGAACCCGGCCGGCCCGCCTACCGCGGCTCAGTCCACAGGCTGCTTCGCGACGCGCAGATATGGCTTGAGCGTCTGCCAACCTTCCGGGAATTTCTCCCGCGCCTGCTCGTCGGTCACCGCCGGCGGAATGATTATGTCATCACCGTCCCGCCAGTTCACAGGCGTCGCCACGGTATGCCGTGCATTCAACTGAAGAGAATCGAGCAGCCGGAGGATCTCATTGAAATCCCGGCCGCTGGTCATCGGATAGACAAGCATGGCCTTGATACGCTTGTCAGGCCCGATAACGTACACGGCCCGCACGGTGGCGTTGTCCATGGCCGTCCGGCCTTCGCAGCTGTCACCCTCATCCTCCGGCAGCATATCGTAGAGCTTGGCCACCTCGAGGTCCGTATCGCCGATCATGGGGTAATTGGGTGCGGTGCCCTGTGTCTCCTCGATGTCTTTCGCCCAGGTGGCATGATTTTCCACCGGATCCACCGACAGCCCGATGACTCGTGTCCCGCGACGATCGAACTCAGGCTTGAGCTGGGCCATATAGCCCAGCTCGGTGGTGCACACCGGCGTAAAATCCTTCGGGTGCGAGAACAGGATGGCCCAATGGTCGCCTATCCAGTCATGAAAGCGGATCTCGCCCTCCGTGGTCCGGGCCGTGAAATCCGGTGCGATGCTACCTATGCGCAGTCCCATCAATGGCCTCCTGCAGGTTGTTTGTTCGTTCCGCGGAAAGGCACGATAGTCGGTATGAGCGGCACATCAAAAGATTAAAAGCGCATCTCGATATAACTTGGCGGTATAGAATGCACGCTTGGGAAGGCCAGAACTTCACCGACGTCGATCTGCTTACGCAACGTCGCGACCCCCGACGCTTCCAGGTGGGCTGCGCGACGTCCAGCGGCGGACGGATCATCCTCCAGTGGTTCCGCAACATGCCGGAGATATCGCAATGGCTTCGGCGGATGGAGCCGCAGCGCTGGGGGCTTCGCGGCCCGGCGCTGATCGCCATCAAGGCCGAGCTGGAGCCGGTCCTCACCCGGGTTGATGTGCATGGACTCGAAGAGGCGAGCCGGATTGCCCACAATGCCGTCACGGATGGGCATTATCAGCTGCTCTGGTGGGGCGATTTCGCCACCTTCGCAGCGGGCGGCGATCACTGGTCGGATACATTCCTGACCCGCGAGGGGCTGACAGCCGTCGACGCATCCGACAACGAACAGGCGAGGGAACTCGCCGCCTCACTGCGCGACCGCGTCGACGAGGCGGGGCTTGCGCAGCCCCGGAATTCAGACTTAGGCTCGTCGTCATGAACAAGCCATGCATTTTCTGTGAAATCGCCGCCGGGCGGATGAACGCGGAGATCGTCCATGAGGATGAGCATGTCGTCGCGTTCCGCGACATTCACCCGCAGGCACCCATGCATGTCCTCATCATCCCGCGCAAGCACATCTCCAGCATGCTGGAGATCGCCCCCGAGGATGCCGAGCTGCTCGGCCATATGCACCTGACGGCCCGCAAGCTCGCCCGGGATCTCGGCATTGCCGAAGGCGGCTACCGCAGCATCTTCAACTGCGGGACCGACGCCGGCCAGACCGTCTGGCATATCCACCTGCACCTGATGGGCGGGCGCAGCATGGGCTGGCCTCCCTGGCCCGGCAACTGAGCCGACGAGGCGACCCGCCGGTCTAGGCGCCGGCGTGGTACTTGGCGTCCACCTCGTTGATCGCCGCGACGTTGCCTGCCGAGCGGCCCTCGGGATCAAACTCGCAGGCCAGGAACGCATCAACGATCGACTTGGCCAGCTCCGGCCCCACGACGCGCGAACCCAGCGTAATGATCTGCGCATTGTTCGACAGCGCGGCGCGCTCCGCCGAGTAGGTATCGTGGCACTGCGCGGCGCGGATGCCCGGCACCTTGTTCGCTGAGAGGCACACACCGATGCCTGTACCGCAGACCAGTATGGCCCGGTCATAGGACCCGTCGAGCACCGCAGAGGCCACCCGGTCGGAGAGCATTGCATAGAACGCGTCCGGCCCCTGATCGGTCCGGGAGACATTCTCCACGTCGTGGGTCTTCGACAGGTGTTCAGCGAGCACCTCGGCCAGCCCTTCTCCGGCACTGTCTCCGGCAACGGCAATCTTCATGGCATCTCCTCCTGCTGGATGGGAATGAATCAGGCGCATGCGTCGGCACACAGGCCGACGATCTTCAGATAGCCATCCGCCTGCCAGGCGGAACGGCCGATGAACAATCCATCGATTCCCGGCTGATCCACGTAATCGCGGCAGTTGCCGGCGTTGACCGAACCGCCATAGAGACAAGGGACCGGACGCCCGAGTGTCTCCTGCGCGACCCGAGCGATCGCGGCATGCCGCTCGCCGGCATAGGCTGCCGTCGCGGGCGTGCCCCCCTCCCCGATCGACCACACGGGCTCATAGGCAAGCAGAACGGTCGATTGGCGATAATCGGCCGGGACGCTACTCAGCGCCATGCGGACCTGATGATCGAGCACCTCGTCGGCTCGGCCGTCCGCTTTCTCCGCCGCCGTCTCACCGATGCAGATCAGCGGAGTCAGACCATGACGCAGTGCCGTGGCCACTTTGAGGGCGACCGTCTCATCGGTTTCCCCGAAGTTGGCCCGACGCTCCGAATGACCGAGCTCGACCATTGTTGCGCCGCAATCCCGGATCATTGCCGCCGATATCTCGCCAGTCCAGGCACCGGCTTCCGCCCAGTGCATGTTCTGCGCGCCGACAAGCAGGCGGCTGCCGGCCAGTGCTTCGGCGACCGGCGCAATACTCGTGAAAGGCGGTATCACGAAAGGCTGCAGCCGTTCGGAGAAAGCCACGGTGGTCATGGCAGATGCCCATTGCCGCGCTTCATCGCGGGTCTTGTTCATCTTCCAGCTGGTCCCGATCCAAAGCGACCCGTTTGCCATCCAATCGCCTCTCCCTGGTTGGCCAATCATCGCAATGCGTGCTTTATAACACGCCTCGGCTTTTTTATAACATAGAGAGTTGATAAATTAAGGCCTCATCCGTCTACCGAGGAGACAAGAACCGACATGTCCACCGATCATGCTTCACTCGCCAACTGCATTCGCGCGCTGGCGATCGACGCGGTAGAGGCCGCCCGGTCAGGTCATCCCGGCGCGCCTATGGGCATGGCCGACGCGGTGACGGTGCTGGCCCGCAACCATCTCAAGTTCGATGCCACCGCTCCCGAGTGGGCCGATCGTGACCGGCTTGTCCTCTCCAACGGACACGCCTCCATGCTGCTTTATGCGCTGCTCCATCTGGTCGGCGTCGAGAACGTAACGCTCGAGACCCTGCGCAACTTCCGACAGATCGGCTCTCCCGCAGCGGGACACCCGGAGTTCGGCCACCTGCCGGGGGTCGAGACCACGACAGGACCTCTGGGCCAGGGCTTCGCGGCCGCCGTCGGCATGGCCCTGGCGGAGAGGATGCTGCGTGCCCGGTTCGGCGAGTCGATGGTGGATCATCACACCTATGTCCTGGTGGGTGATGGCTGCCTGCAGGAGGGCATCGGCCAGGAGGCACTCTCGCTGGCCGGGCATCTCGGCCTCGGGAAACTGATCGTTCTATATGATGACAACGGCATCACCATCGATGGCGATACGCGGGTTTCATTCTCGGAAGACGTGCCGGCCCGGTTTGCCGCCTGCGGGTGGCATGTCGCCGAGTGCGACGGACACGATCCGGAGGCGCTGGATGCAGCGATCACGGCCGCCAGGGCCAATACCGATCAGCCCTCGATGGTCGCCATGAAAACAACGATCGGATTCGGTGCCCCGACCAAAGCGGGTACTGCGGCCGCCCATGGCGCACCGCTCGGTTCCGATGAGGCGGCGGCTGCCAAGCAAGCTCTGGGCTGGGAGGCCGAGCCATTTACGATTCCCGATGCGCTGGCGGCAGCCTGGCAGGCCATCGGCGCCCGCGGGGCCGGGGCCCGAGCGGCATGGCAGACCCGCATCGATGCAGCCCCGGCGGAGCAGCGCCGGGAATTCCAGCGCTGCATGGCAGGCGAACTCCCGGCAGCTTTCACTCAGGCAGTCCAGGCCGCCCGCGACGCGCTGCTGGCTGCGCCACAGACAGTCGCCACCCGCAAGGCGAGCCAGATGGCACTGGACGCGCTGGCCGACAGCCTGCCCGAACTCGTGGGTGGCTCCGCCGATCTCACCGGGTCCAACCTCACGCGGGTACCCGCGGTTGAACCGCTGTTCACACGCGAATCACCCGGGCGATACATCGGCTACGGCGTAAGGGAATTCGCCATGGCAGCGGCCATGAACGGCATGGGCAATCATGGCGGAATCATTCCCTATGGCGGCACCTTCCTGGTCTTCTCGGACTATGCCCGCAATGCCATCCGGCTGGCGGCGCTGATGAGGCTGGGCACCATTTTCGTCATGACCCACGACTCCATCGGGCTGGGCGAGGACGGCCCGACTCATCAGCCAGTGGAGCATCTCGCCGCGCTGCGGGCCATCCCCGGCCTCAATGTCTATCGTCCCGCCGATGCCATGGAGACGCTGGAGTGCTGGGAACTGGCCATTCGTCACCGTCATGCGCCCTCGCTCCTCGCCCTCTCCCGCCAGGCCACGCCTCAGCTTCGGCAGGGGGAGAACGGCATGAATCTCTGTGAGCGCGGCGCCTACATACTGCGTCGCTATGGCAGCGGGGATGACCTCACCTTGTTGGCCACTGGCACTGAGGTGGCGCTCGCCGTGGAGGCGGCGGACACCCTTAACGCAGAACATGGCCTCGGCGTGAGGGTGATCTCCATGCCCTGCTGGGAGCATTTCGAGGCACAGCCGGCGGATTACCGGTCGGCGGTGCTGGGTGATGCACCCCGACTGGCCGTGGAGGCGGCCGGCAAGTTCGGCTGGACCCGCTATGTTGAAACCGAAGACGATGTCATCGGCATGACCGGTTTTGGCGCCTCGGGCCCGGGTCCGGCACTATACGGTCACTTTGGCATCACCGCCGCAGCCATCGCCGAGCGCGCGCGCACGCGCCTCGGCCTCTGATCAAAAGGGAGAGAGCATTCATGAAATTTTTTGTTGATACCGCAATCGCCGACGACATCCGCGAGTTGAATGAATACGGGCTGCTTGATGGCGTCACCACCAATCCGTCGCTGGTGGCGAAATCCGGGCGCGACTTCAAGGAAGTGGTTGGCGAAATCTGCCAGATCGTCGATGGCCCGGTATCCGCCGAGGTCGCCGCGATGGATTTCGACGGCATGATGGCAGAGGGACGCATCCTCGCGGACATCGCCGACAATGTCGTGGTCAAGCTGCCGCTGACGCTGGATGGCCTCAAGGCATGCCGCCGGATGCGCGCCGACGGCATCCGCACCAACGTCACACTGTGCTTCTCCGCCAATCAGGCGCTGCTCGCCGCAAAGGCGGGGGCGAGCTATATCTCCCCGTTCCTGGGCCGGCTCGACGATATCAACCTCGAAGGCATGGAACTGATCCGCGAGATCCGGGTGATTTATGACAACTACGGTTTCGACACCGAGATCCTCGCCGCGTCCATTCGCAACGGCAACCACGTCAAGGAGGCGGCCATTGCCGGTGCTGATGTCGCCACCATCCCGCCGGCGGTCATACGCGGGCTGGCCAGCCATGTCCTCACCGACAAGGGACTGGATCAGTTCGTGCGCGACTGGCAGGCCACGGGTCAGTCGATCCGCTGAAGGCGGCATGACTCAGGCGACGGGACGACGCAGAACGCGCCGTGCCGTCGCCTCGTCGACGATCAGCCCGGTGAGCTTGCCGCTCGCCAGCACGGCGGAGATGCTCTCCACCTTCTCGATTCCTCCAGCGATCGCGACGAGATCGTGATCACGGGTATCCAGCAGGGAAACGGTCAGAGTGCGTCCATCAAGGGGCGTCGCCACCAGGTGACCGGTGGCATCAAAGAAGTGGCCAAGCAGTTCGCCGACGGCGCCCGACTCAACGATGCCGGCCAGCTCCGATTCGTCGATCATGCCGGCCCGAACAAGCTGTGCCTCCGCATCCACGGTACCCAGCCCGACCAGCTTGACCGGCGCCGACTGCGCCATCTCGAAGACCTCATGCACGCCGCGCTGGGCAAGCAGCACCGCTTTATCCTCCGCGCTGTTGGCGCAGAAAGGCACCGGCATCACATGGGCCGGAGAATCGGTCCGCTCGGCAATCCGGTGCATGACATCATGGGGATTGGCGGCGAAATTGCGGGTCAATCCACCCAGCAACGACACAAACCGCGTGTCCTCCGCCGTGCGTTGGGGCAATTCGGCCACCGCCGCAGCCAGCGTCCGGCCATGCCCCAGACCAATGGGGTCAGCGCTTGACTGATCAATCAAGCGTCCGAGATAGCTCGCCCCGGCAATCCCCAGTGCACGGAGCGGCAGCCCGGGCTCGGCAAGATCCGGAGCGACCTCACAGACCCGCAGCCCGTAGCGCTCGGAGAGCTCGGCCTCCATCTCCAGGCACTCGACGATATCCCCGTCGATGCGCAGCTTGACGGCGCCCTCCGCGACGGCGCGGGCGATGAGCCGATGGGTCTTGACCGATGGCAGGCTGAGCTTGCGCGCCACGGCCGCCTGCGTAAGACCGCCTGCATAGTGCAGCCACGCAGCGCGCAGCGCCAGGCTGCGCTCGTCGATTCCATTCCCGTTACCTGCCCGGCCCACGTCCGATCCTCCCTAATCCGCGAGATCCGCCACCCCGGTGTCGATATGCGGGGCCCAGAAGGCCACACTCTCGGCGATACCCGCCACCACCTGTCGATCGTCGGGCTCGCGCTCCTTGAAGCTGAGTTCCAGACAGATCTCGTTATCCTCTGCACCGCCCTCACGGAGTGCCTCAAGCAAAGCTCGGGGCTGTATTCGGCCGCACGCATTGTACTGCGCGGTAAAGGGCCGGTGACCGCCCTTGTCCATGAGGCTCTGCTTGATATGGATAATCGGAGAGACTGGCGGGACTGCCCTCGCCCACGCATAGGGATCGTAGTCATCGGAGTCGTCGCTTGTGACATCGCCGTGATCGATATCGGCCATCATCCACATCGGCAGGGGCAGATCCGCATCGGTGATCCGCTGCTGCAGGGCGAGGCTCGAGGGAATGGTCTCCCCGAACTCACGGCCGATACTCATCGGCTCCCAGAAGATCGAGTCGAGTCCCGCCGCGCGAGCATGTGCCGCGACCTGCGACCAGCACTCCAGCACCGTCTCGATCATCCCCTCGCGCCGTACCGGGTCGTCAAAGTCGTGGTAGGTGAAAATGGCGAACTGAGTGCCGATGGATCGCCCGCCCAGATCCGCGATCACATCAGCGAAGGTCTTGAACCACTCGACATAGTAGGCCCGGACCTCGGGATCCGGGTGTCCGAAGTGGTTGAGACGCCCGTAGGGCCCGGTCATCCCCGACGTGATCCTGACTCCGGTTCGTGCCAACACGCGATTCATATCGCGCGTCAGCCGCCGGAGGGTGCTCGCAGGCCAGCTCGGGTTGATGAATTCGTGGGTGAGCTGTAGATCCCGGATGCGGAGCCGTGTGGCCACCGTCTCAATCAGGTCATCCGGCTCGGCAAAGCGATTGACCAGCGGATTGGTGTTCAGGGACAGGGATAGCGCCATCTCAGGCCGCCTTCCGCGCCCGATCACGGAACCAGGCCGCAAACGCCTCACGCTGCGCCGCATCCAGATGCAGGCCATGCTTGGTCCGTCGCCAGAGAATATCCTCAGGCGTCCGCGCCCACTCGTTCTCCGTGAGATAGCGGGCCTCCGCCTCATAGAAAACGCCGCCGAAATGGCGGCCGAGATCAGCAGGGGAGCTGGCATCCCCGACGATGGATGTCACGCGGGTGCCGTACAGCCGGCCATAATGCTGCCGGAGTTCGGGCGACATCCACGGATACCGGGCCTTGACCGACTGCATGAACGCCTCATAGTCCGCATCCGGCATATCCCCGCCCGGCAGGGGCGCGCGATCGGTCCAGTCATCGCCCATGTTCGGGAAATGATGCCGGATCTGCCGGATGCCCCGCTCCGCGAGTTCACGGAAGGTGGTGATCTTGCCACCGAAGACGTTGAGAAGTGGGGCGCCCTCCGCCTCGTCCAGATCAAAGACGTAGTCACGGGTCACCGCCGAGGGGTTGCCCTGGCCATCATCGAACAGGGCCCGGACGCCGGAAAAGGTCTCGAGCACGTCCTCGCGCCGCAGTTGCTCCTTGAAATATCGGTTGACCGCGGCGATCAGGTATTCGATCTCCTCCTCATCGGCGACCACATCCTCAGCACGACCCTCCCAGGGAATGTCGGTGGTGCCGATCAACGCCTTGTCGCCCTCGTAGGGGTTGATGAAGATGACGCGCCTGTCATGGTTCTGCACCAGATAGGCATTGGTACCTTCCCAGAACTTCGGGACGATGATGTGAGAGCCCTTGACGAGGCGGACATTGCGGCTGGAGTGGGCATTGGCAACGCGAGTGATGACATCGGTCACCCAGGGCCCGGCCGTATTGACCAGCGCCCGGGCCCGGAATTCGCGCTTCTCGCCGGTCAGCGAGTCCGTGGTCTCGATATGCCAGCAGCCCCCTTCGCGACGCGCCGCGGTGCAGGGGCTGCGAGTGAGCACCGTCGCGCCGTGCTCGGCGGCATCGCGGGCGTTGAGCACCACCAGACGGGCGTCATCCACCCAGCAGTCGGAGTACTCGAAGCCGCGCTTGTAGCGATCCTGTATCGCCGCGCCCTCGGGATCCCGGCGCAGATCCAGCGTCCTCGTGCCGGGCAACCGCTTGCGCCCGCCAAGATGGTCATAAAGGAAAAGCCCGAGCCGGACCAGCCAGGCGGGGCGATCCTGTGGCGAGTGCGGCAGCACGAAACGCAGTGGCCAGATGATATGGGGCGCCGCGTTCATCAGCACCTCCCGCTCGATCAGTGCCTCCCTGACCAGCCGGAATTCGTAGTATTCGAGGTATCGCAGGCCGCCATGCACGAGCTTGCCGGAGCGCGAGGAGGTGCCCTCGGCGAGGTCGTCCTTTTCGCAGAGTACGACACTGAGCCCTCGACCCGCGGCATCCCGCGCCATGCCGGCACCGTTGATGCCGCCCCCGATCACGAAAAGATCCACGGTAGGTAGGTTGGACATCTCAAACTCCCTTTCTGTCGGCAAGACTGGCCCAGACGGGCAGAAGATCCTGCCTGGCCTGCTGGTAGGCGGGCAGCAATGACTGATAGCGATCGGCGATGGCCGGGTCCGGGGAGTCCCGCTCGCCGAACAGTGGCACCACCCAATCGGCGATGCACGCTTCCATATCGGGGTAGGCGCCGATGGCCACCGCCGCCATCATCGCGCAGCCGGCGGCTCCGGCCTCGTCGCGGCTGCAGACCCGTACCGGCGAGCCAACAGCAGCGGCCAGCGTCGCCCGCAGCGCGGGGGATCGGACCGCTCCACCGCTGAGCCGCAGTTCCTTCGGTGGATCACCCATGACGGCGTAGCAGTCGGCGGCAGCCAACGCCATGCCATCGACGACCGCGCGGAGCATTTCCTTGAAGCCATGGCGTGTCGACAGACCGATGAACCCGGCACGGGCCCGGGCCTCGACGAATGGACCGCGTTCGCCTGCCTCGGATATGTAGGGGTGGTAGAGGAGATCCGCCGGTGTCGTGTCGCGAAGCCAGGCGTCAAGACGAGGGACGAGGTCGCGACCCGTTACCGGCTGGCCGAACTCGGTCAGCATCTCCGCCATGACGCTGAGTATCCAGTCGATGTTCAGCGTCGCCGCCATGTTGGTCTGCACCTGCGTGACCTGTCCCGGCATGGGCAGACAGATGACATAACCGGTGCGCTCGGCGTTGAGCCGCACATCCCGGTCCGCACGGCTACGCAGATGCACGCCGGTCGACCCGATGGCCGAACAGGCCGTACCGGCCTCCCCGGTGTGCACGCCAGCGCCCATCGCACTCATCACCATGTCGACGTAGCCGAGGCAGATCGGCGTCCCGGCCCGAAGCCCGGTGGCTGCCGCGGCCGACTCGCTCAGCGGATGGGTCTGTTCAGTCCCCTCGATGATGGGGGGCAGCAACCCTCTTCGATGGCTGAGCCCGAGGGCCTCGAGTACCGTGCCGTCATAGGCGCGGGTGCGGAAGTCGCCGAATGTGAAGCTCGCCTCGGAGGGGTCCGTCGCGACGACACCGGTGAGATTGAAATAGAGCCAGTCCTTGCAGTGGAACGCCACGTCGGCCTGGTTGAGCCGCTCCGGGCAATGGCGGTCCATATGGGCCATCTGCGCGCCCTGCTGGCAGGTATTCAGCCCCGTTCCGGTCGCATCAAAGCGCGCCCGATCGGCATCTGACCGAGCAAGCGCGGCGGTGGTGGCGGCGGCCCGGGCATCCAGCCACAGCCAGGCATCCCCGACCGGCTCGCCCTTCGGCCCCATCAGCCACGTGCCATCGCCCTGACCGGTGACGGCGACCGCAGCCGTCCGGGAAGCCAGCCCCTCCACTTCATCGCCGAGGGCCCGCAGCGCATCGGCGGTGTCGGCCCAGGTCTGCGCGAGCGGCTGTTCGGCCCGGCCGTCATCTGCGGTGGTATAGCGGTTATGCCTCGAGGCGACCGCTACCTGACGGCCGTCGAGCGTGAACGCCACCGCCTTGATCACCGAGGTGCCGGCATCGATACCGATGATCAAATTATCCGTTGAATGTTTTTTCATATTATGTAATTTATTTCACCCAGGCCTTGCGGTGTCAACCGACCTGAACCGGAGACGGGGGACGCAGGGAGGCGAGATAACGCTTGACAGCCTGTGTGAGATATCACAGTTTAAATCTATGTTTATCGCATAGAGACCGTCAGGTCCGCGGTAGAGGCAGGAGGAGAGAAGCATGGCGTCCGTGACCGCCGAGACCCCGTCCGTACGGCGTAAACCCCGCCGCACAGTATTATTGTCGGCACTGGCGGTGGCGGTGTTTGGCGTCGCACTTGGCCTGGACACCACTGTGGTATCGATTGGATCGGAGGCGGATCAGCGCGAAGCCGAATTCTCGCCGGCAGCCTTCGGTGAGGAGCAATTTCCACGCATCCGGGACTATGTAGTCGGCAATGCCGTCCCCGCCCCCGTCCTCAGTGAGGCCATCGACGCCGATCAACGCGCCGCCGCCGATGAATATGGCGTGAGCGCGGGCATCGGCGCGGTGATTCCCGTCCGCTTCACCGGAACCGTGGGCGACGGCAGCAGCGGCGTGTTCAATGTGTCTGTCGACGGCATCCCAAGCGATCGCACCATTCGCGTGCAGACCGGCCCGGCAATCAATGGCACGGACCTGCGCGACGCCACCGGCACCATCAGCTTCGGCCAGTTCACCAACCAGATCGAGTATCAGGACGCGGGCTCTGGCATCAACAACGCGATGAAAGCGGACGTGCTGCAGGGACTTGACCGCGAGACGCTCCCGGGGCGGCAGATCGAGGTCACGGGGGTTTTCAAGCTGATCAACCCGAATAACTGGTTCGTCACCCCCGTTGCCCTGGAGGTCCGCTGAGCATGGGCGACAATGTCGTACTGGCCGCCCGCCATATCGCAAAATCCTTTGGCGGCGTGCAGGCCCTCAAGGGCGTGAATTTCGACGTCCATGCAGGTCAGGTCACGACACTGTTCGGAGAAAACGGCGCGGGCAAGTCGACGCTGATGAAAATCCTCTCCGGTGTCATTCAGCCAACCGCAGGCGAGATACTGCTTGACGGCCAACCCGTGGAATTCGAGTCCACCACGGACGCGTCCCGTCACGGCGTCTCCATCATTCACCAGGAACTCAGTCTCGCGCCGAACCTCAGCGTGCGGGACAACATCTTCCTCGGGCGGGAGATTCCCGGGACGGGCGGTGTGGATTACGCCGAGGAAACCCGTCAGACGCGGGCGCTGATGGAAGACCTTGAGGAAGCCATCGATCCGCTCGCGCCCGTCGACTCGCTCCGCCTGGGCCAGCAGCAGATCGTTGAAATCGCCCGGGCGCTGTCCGTGAATTCACGCATCCTGATTATGGATGAGCCCACATCCGCGCTTTCCGCCTCGGAGGTCGAGGTCCTGTTCGGCGTGATCCGTGAGCTGAAATCGCGCGGCGTGTCCATCGTCTATATCTCCCACCATCTCGAGGAAGCGCTCCAGGTCACCGACCAGGCCGTGGTGCTGCGCGATGGCGACATGGTGGCCAGCGCGCCACGCGACGAGATCGACCTGCCCTGGATCGTGCAGAAGATGGTCGGCAGCCACTTCGATCTGGGAACCCCGCCGCCGCTGAACCCCGATGCCGACCCCGTTCTCGAGATCCGGGACCTGAGCATCCGTATGGAGGCGGCCGGCGGCAAGGCGGTCAATGACCTCAACCTGAGCGTCCGGCCAGGAGAGATCGTCTGCATCTACGGCCTGATGGGCGCCGGTCGCAGCGAACTGCTCGAGTGCCTGGCAGGCCGTGTTCCCCCCGAGCATGGACAGATCCTGATGCGGGGTGAGGACATCAGTGACATGACCATCCCCGAGCGGATAGACAATGGCCTGGTGCTGGTTCCAGAGGACCGTCAGCGTGATGGTCTGGTACAGACCATGAGCGTCGGGGAGAATCTCTCGCTCGCCTCGATCCTGGATTTCTGCCGCCGGGCATTCGTCTCGGACCGTCTGGAGCGGGGAATCGTCGACCGGGCCATCAAGGAGGTCACCGTCAAGACGGATGGCCCGGATGCACCGGTCACCTCGCTCTCGGGCGGCAACCAGCAGAAGGTCGTCATCGGCAAGATGCTCGCCACCTCGCCCTCGGTCATGCTCCTCGACGAACCCAGTCGGGGCATCGATGTGGGCGCCAAGGGAGAGGTCTTCCGGCTGCTCGCCCAGCACGCCGAGGATGGACTCGCGGTGATCTACTCGACATCCGAGGTCGAGGAATGCATCGCCATCGCCCACCGGATCATCGTCATGAACCGCGGACGGATTGCCGCGGAGTTCAGCAACGACATCACCAAGGAGGAAATCATGGCCGCCTCGGGCGAAGCCGTGATCGCGTAAACGCCATGGAGACCACCCAGACCATGACCGAAAACACTGCTCAACCTTCGGCCTGGCAGCGATTCAACCCCGGACGCATACTCCTTGAGGGCAGGGCGTTCTTCGCCCTGATCACCATCATCGTGGTCTTCTCTCTGCTGTCACCGCATTACTTCACGGTCAGCAATTTCCTGACGATGTCCTCGCATGTCGCCATCTTCGGCCTGCTGAGCGTGGGGATGCTCATGGTGATACTCACCGGCGGCATCGATCTGTCGGTGGGCTCGGTCCTCGCCGTCTCCGGTGTCTTCGCCGGTTTCCTCATGCAGGGCGTGGAGATCGAGTCCGCCGGGGTCATCCTGTATCCGCCGGTCTGGGCCGTCGCCGTCCTCACGATCGCATTCGGTGCGTTCATCGGTGCCATCAATGGGGTGCTCGTGGCCATCTTCAAGGTGCCCGCTTTCGTCGCCACGCTGGGCATGCTCTATGTAGCGCGGGGCGTGGCGCTCCTGATGACCAACGGCCTGACCTTCAACAACCTCGGCGGCAGCGCCGAACTGGGCAATACCGGCTTTGACTGGCTCGGTTTCAACCGCATCGCGGGCGTTCCGATCGGCGTGATCATCCTGGCCCTGGTCAGCCTGGTCGCCGCCCTGCTGCTATCGCGGACCGCATTTGGGCGCTGGCTTTATGCCACCGGCGGCAACTACCGCGCTGCCGAGCTCTCGGGTGTCCCCACCCGGCGTGTCACCATCAGCGTGTACGTCTTCTCGGGCATGTGTGCAGCCATCGCCGGGATCGTGCTCAGCTCTCAGCTGACCTCGGCCGGCCCCACCGCCGGATTCACCTATGAACTGACCGCCATCGCCGGCGTGGTCATCGGCGGCGCGGCACTGGCCGGGGGACGTGGCACGGTGCGCGGCACCCTGCTGGGCGCCTTCGTGATCGGCTTTCTCGCCGACGGGCTGGTCATCATCGGCGTCTCGGAATACTGGCAGCAGGTCTTCACCGGCGCCGTCATCGTGCTCGCCGTCCTGCTCAATTCACTGGAATACGGCGGCCGCAGGAAGACCTGACGGCCGCGCGACCGACTTCACCGCCATGGAGACGGGGATCACCCCGCTGCGGAGGAGAGCCGGCCGGTTTATCGGCCGGGCAATCAGCACTAAAAGGAGATCGACAACCATGTTCAATCCACTCAAGCATCTCGGCCGCGCCGTGCTGGCGGGCTCCATGCTCTTCGCCGGTACGGCATCGGCGGAGGGACTCATCTCGATCATCATCACCGATCCGTCCAATCCCTACTGGTTCACCGAGGGTGAAGTGGCGCGTGAGACCGCCGAGGAGCTGGGCTACGAGGCGAATGTCGCCGCCCACAAGGGCGACACCAACGCCGAGAGCCGGCTCATCGATACGGCGATCACCAATGACTCGGTCGCCATCATCCTCGACCCCGCCAATGCGGATGGATCGATCGGTGCGGTACGCAAGGCCGTGGATGCCGGTATCCCGGTCTTCCTCGTGAATGCCGAGATCAACGAATCGGGCCTCGCGGTGGCACAGCTGGTTTCCAACAACGCCCAGGGCGCTGCCATTGGCGCAATGGAGTGGGTTGACCTGCTCGGTGGATCAGGTGATTACGTGGAGCTGTTCGGCAACCCGGCAGACAACAACGCGGCAACCCGCTCCAACGGTTACGAGACAGTCATCAGCCAGTACCCGGACGTCAATCGCCTCGCGATGGAAGTGGCCAACTGGGACCGGACCCAGGGCTACAACAAGATGGCGGCGATGCTGCAGGCCAACCCCGATATCGACGCTGTGATCTCGGGCAACGACGAGATGGCCCTGGGCGCCATCGCCGTACTCAAGGAGCGTGGCATGCTCGATGATGTGCTGGTTGGCGGTTTCGATGGCTCACCCGATGCCGTTGAGGCCATCAAGGCCGGCGAAATGGCCTACACCGTGCTTCAGCCCGTGGCGGTGTTCGCCGAGGAAGCGGTGATTCAGGCCGATTACTACATCAAGAACGGCGAGCCGATGGTGGCCGATGAGAAGCAGCTGTTCGACTGCATCCTCATCACCGCGGACAACGTCGATCAGTACACGGCACCGTTCGTGCTCTCCAACTGATCCGAACCACAGGGCACCGGCATCACGCCCGGTGCCCTGCTTCTCTCTCCATCGACCCGCGGGGTCCGACCCATGGCCTGTCTGCTGGGCATCGACAATGGTCTGACCGTCACCAAGGCGGTCGTCTTCGACGAATCCGGGACCACGTTGGCCGTGTGCCGGGAGCGCGTCGCCCAGTCCCTGCCCCGGCCACATCATGTCGAGCGGGACATGGATGGGCTCTGGGACGCAACGGCGCGGGCGATCCGCACCGCCCTCGAGCAATCCGGCCGCTCCGGCAGCGATATTGTCGCGGTGGCCGCGACCGCCCATGGCGACGGCCTCTACCTGGTGGACTGCGGGGGCGCGGCGCTGGGACCGGGCATTCTCTCCCTTGACAGTCGCGCCGGGGATACGCTGTCAGCCTGGCAGCGCACCGAACTGCCCGAACAGACGCTGTCGCTATCGGGTCAGCAGCCGCATGTCTCGGCGCCCTCCACACTGCTTGCCTGGATTCGCGACCATGAACCCGCGCGTTATGCGCGGATCGGCCATGTACTCGGCTGCAAGGACTGGCTCCGGCTGTGCCTGACCGGCGAGCTGGGCATGGATCGTACCGAGGCGAGCACTGCCTTCACCGACGTGAACACCCAGGACTACAGCCCGGCATTGCTCGAGCTGCTGGGTCTCTCCGCCGTGCAGCACGCGCTGCCGCCGATGCTGCACTCCGCCTCGGTGGCCGGACGCGTCACCCGCAAGGCCGCGGCAGTCACCGGCCTCGTTGAGGGCACGCCGGTCGCTGCCGGGCTGCATGATGTCACCGCCTCGGCACTGGGTATCGGCGCCCACAGACCCGACGTGGTGGGGATTGTCGCCGGCACCTACTCAATCAACGAGGTGCTCTCCACCACCCCCGCCACTGACCCTCGCTGGTTCTGTCGCAGCGCCGTCCGGCCCGGACAGTGGAACAACATGGCGATTTCACCCGCCTCCGCCACCAACTACGACTGGTTCATCGACACGCTCTGCACCGCCGAACGCGATGCGGCCGCGGCCGACGGCCACAGTGTTCACGAGCAACTCGCGCCGGAGATCTCGGCGGCGCTGGCACGACCCTCGACACTGCTCTATCACCCCTATCTCTACGGCTCGCCCCACGGCGCCGTCGCCTCGGCGGGCTTCCTCGGGCTACACGGCTGGCATGGGCGTGGCGATATGCTGGCGGCCGTGCTGGAAGGCATCGCCTTCAACCATCGCGTCCATGTGGATGCGCTGCGGGAGGGCTTCCCGGCGCGGGATATCCGTCTGACCGGAGGCATTTCCCGTAATCCGCGGATTGCCCAGCTTTTTGCGGATGTGCTTGGACTGCCTGTCACGGTTTCCGCCACCGAGGAGGCCGCCGCCTGGGGCGCCGCTCTCTGCGCCGGGGCTGCGGTTGGGCTCTACACGGATTTCGACGCAGACCCCCGTCCACTGGCCGCACTGGAAGTGCGCTTTGAACCGGACCCCACCGAACAGGCGATCCGGGAGCGGCGCTACCGGATCCACCAGCAGGTTGCCGGCGGGCTGATGCCACACTGGGAAGCCCTCGCCGACCTCGAGGCATTGGCAACACAATGACACAGGAGCCTCAGCCCGAGATGCAGGACGAAGCATTCGACGTCATCATCATCGGCGCCGGAATCAATGGCGCCGGCCTTTTCAGAGATCTCTGCGAACAGGGGCTCCGCTGCCTGATCGTCGACAAGGGCGACTTCGGAGCCGGCACCTCCGCCGCCCCCTCACGACTGATCCATGGCGGACTGAAGTATCTCGAAACGGCCGAGCTGCGGCTGGTGGCGGAGTCCACCCACGAGCGCAACCGCCTCCTGCGCAACGCCCCGCATGTCGTCCATCCGCTGCCGTCCATGCTGCCCGCTTTTTCGTGGCTGCGCGGGACCGGGGCTGCGCTGCGGACCCTGTTCGGCGCAACCAATGCACCACGCAGCCGCGGCGCGCTGCTGGTCAAGATCGGACTTGCCCTCTACGACTTCTACGGCGCCCGCGACCGGGTCATGCCCCGGCATCGGCTGTTCAGCCGACGGACCGCGCGGCGCATGATCCCCGCGCTGACCGAGCGTGTAACCGCCGCCGGGCTCTACTACGACGCGGTGGTGACCGCACCGGAGCGGCTCGTGCTTGAGCTTGTCGAGGACGGCCTTGCCGCCAGTCCCGAATCCATGGCCTGTAACTGGACGCCGCTGCGGGAGCGACAGGCCCATCAGCTTGTATTCGACCGGCCGGATGGCCGCCAGCTGACAGCGACCACCGGATACCTGGTGAATGCTGCGGGTCCGTGGATCGACAGCGTGAATGCGCGGCTGGGGGAGAAGACGGCATTCATCGGCGGCACCAAGGGCTCACATATCCTGCTCAACCATGACGAACTGGTCCGTCAGCTCGACGGCCGGATGATCTACTTCGAGGCCGACGATGGGCGGATCTGCCTGGTATTTCCCTACAATGGACGGGCCCTCGTGGGCTCGACCGACATCCCCGCCGACGATCCCGACCGGGTCCGCTGCGAGGAGGATGAGGTCGACTACTTCCTAGAGAGTCTGCGGCAACTGCTGCCGGCTCTGGCCTTCTCCAAGGATCAGATCATCTATCGCTACAGCGGCATCCGCCCTCTACCCAACAGCGAATCGGACGTACCTGGGCTGATCAGCCGCGATCACTCCACCCCGCTGCTCGATGAGACCCCGGAGCGCCCGTTTCCAATCCTGTCACTGGTCGGGGGCAAATGGACGACCTTCCGAGCCTTCGCCGAGCAGGTGGCGGACCAGGTGCTGGATACGCTGCAGCGATCCAGAATCAGGGAGACCGGCGCGTTGCCCATCGGTGGTGGCCGTGACTTCCCCTCCGGCCCGCAGACGCGGGATGCGTGGCTCGATGCCCTTGAGCAGCGGACGTATCTGCCCCGTGCACGCCTTGAGACGCTGCTCACGCGCTATGGCACCCGGGCAGCGTCCATCGCCGCCCATGAAGCAGTGGCGGCGACAGCCCCCATTGCCGGCGCCCCGGACCACACGGAAGCGGAAGTCGACTGGCTGGTCAGGAACGAACAGGTGGTGCATCTCGAAGATCTGGTCATGCGCCGGACGCTGCTCGCCATCACCGGACAACTGACACGGGAAGGGCTGAGTCAGATTGCCAGTGTAACCGCCAGGGCCCTCGGCTGGGATGCGGCTCGCACCGATCGCGAAGTCGGACGCCTGGTCGACCGCCTCGCCGGCAGCCATGGGGTATGCATCGCGGCATGATTGTGCAACACCCCTTCGCAGACGCTATCCTGCTCCCACGCGGAGACAGGGGAACCGTCGCATGGCCTTGAACGGCTCGCCGTCCAACGACGCACTGGACGCGCTTTTCAATGAGCGGGCACCGGCTGACAGTCGCCGTGCAAAACAGCTTGATCGACGTCAGAAGATCACCGAACTGGTCATGGCGGAAGGCTCGGTACGTATCGAGGATATCACCGGGCGCTTCGGCATCAGCCTGATGACCGCCCATCGGGATATAGACGAGCTCGTGGCCCGGGGATTGCTCCGCAAATACCGCGGGCTGGTATCGGCTGCGCCGACCTCGCTCATTGAGGCGAGCGATGTTTACCGTGCCGCGCGGCAGCAGGATGAGAAAAAGGCACTGGCCGAACTGGCCATGAAATTCATCGACTCCGGCCAGGCTCTGCTCATGGATGACAGCACCACCGTGCTGCAGATGGCGCCGCTGCTGGGCGAGAAGACGCCCCTGACCGTCATCACCAATTCGCTGACCCTGATGAATGCCCTGCACGAGGTCCGGGACCTGGAACTGATCGGCCTCGGCGGGCGCTTCCAGAACTGGTGCAACGCCTTCATCGGGCCAGTCACCCGCCAGGAGATCGGCCTGTTCATGGCCGACACCTATCTGCTCTCCACCTCGGCCATCATGCGCGGGGAGCTCTTTCACCAGTCACCCGAGATGGTCGAGACCAAACGGGCGATGTTCGAGGCCGCCCAACGCCGTATCCTGATGGCTGATCATGCGAAGTTCGGGCAGCGTGCCCTGTATCACCTGGCCAGTATTTCCGAATTCGATATCGTGATCGTTGATGATCAGATAGACCCCGAGAGTCTCGCCATGCTGCGCGAGACCGGTGTCGAGCTGCATATCGCCCGAACCCGCTAGACGACTTCATGGCGCCGTTCGGCGCCCTCGGCGCCCACCGCAACCGCATTCCATGTCCCCAGTCTGCCCAGGCGGTGGTGCCGTTATTGGCTTGCCTGGCCAACAGCGGCCGACTACGGTTTGACATTTGTCAGACCGACTTCTATAAATGTAAAAAAATTAGAGGAGAGCCCATCATGGACGCGCCACTGCTTGAAGTAGTCGGCCTGCAGAAGTCATTCGGCGGTGTCGCCGCGCTGAAGGACGGGCGCTTCCGGCTCGAGCGCGGCACGGTCCATGCCCTCTGCGGCGGCAACGGTGCCGGCAAGTCCACTTTTCTGACCATCATCATGGGTATCCAGGTGCGTGATGCCGGCACGATCCGCTGCAAGGGCGAGGACGTGGTGTTCGCGACACCCCGCGAGGCGCTTGCCCACGGCATCTCGATCATTGAGCAGGAGCTCAGCCCGGTCCCGGCGATGACGGTGGCCGAAAACATCTTTCTCGGCCGCGAACCGGTCCGGGCCCTCGGCCGCGTCGACTTCCGCCGCATGAACGAGCAGGCCCAGGCGCTCCTGGACCGCCTCGGTTTCCAGATTGCGGCGACGGATCGCATGGGCGAGCTCTCCGTGGCGAAGCTGCAGCTCGTGGAGATTGCCAAGGCGCTCTCTTACGATGCCGAAATCATCATCATGGACGAGCCCACCTCGGCACTGGGCGAGAGCGAGGCCGACCAGCTCTTCGAGGCCGTTCACAAACTCAAGGCCGAGGGCAAGGGCGTCATCTACGTCAGTCACAGGCTCTCCGAGATCCTCGAAATCGCCGATCACTACACGGTGTTCCGCGATGGTGCTTTCGTCGAAGCGGGCGAGATCGCGGATGTCAGCAAGACCGACCTGATCCGGATGATCGTCGGTCGCCCCCTGTCCGAGGAGTTCTTCAAGGAGAACCGGCCCACCGACGAGGTGACGCTGTCAATTGACGGGATCGATGCGAGTCACGGCGTTCACGATGTCAGCTTTGATGCGCATCGGGGCGAAATCCTGGGTTTCTATGGACTGATGGGATCCGGCCGCACGGAGATTTTCGAGCGCCTGTTCGGCCTGTCGGAATGCCGGGCCGGCACCATCACGCTGCAAGGCCGGCAGGTTCAGTTCAACGATCCGGCCGAAGCCATCGACAGCGGCCTCGCCCTGGTCACCGAGGATCGCAAGGAGAGCGGGCTGGTGCTGCTCGCCTCGGTGCGTAACAACCTCTGCATGGCAAGTCTTCCCGCCGTCTCCAACCCGACCGGGATGCACCCCGCCGCTGAACGCGACGCCGCGCATCGCATGATCGAGATGTTCGGCATCAAGACCAGCACCGACCGGCTCGAGGTCTCCGGGCTCTCTGGCGGCAACCAGCAGAAAGTGGTTCTCGGGAAATGGTTTCTGACCAACCCGGACATCCTGATCCTCGATGAACCGACCCGGGGTGTCGACGTCGGCGCGAAGCGAGAGATCTACCGGATCATGTCCGACTTTGCGAGCCAGGGCGGAACCGTGCTCATGAGCTCTTCAGAGACCGACGAAATCATCGGCATGGTGGACCGGGTGGTCGTGATGAAGGACGGCACGGTCTCCGGCGTCCTCTCCCGCGAGGAAATCGACGCCGAAACGCTCGTCCACCTCGCCGCCTGACCGAACAATCAATCCATAATCTTGAGGAGAGCAAGGGCATGAGCAACGAGTCGAGTCAGCCCGGGCCCGCCGAGCAGGCGCCGGCGGAGAAAAAGGACAGCCAGGCGGCCCTGCATGTCACGGCATTCGCTCAGCGCTTCGGGATCGTCATCGCCCTTGTGGTTCTCTGCGTCGCACTTTCGATTTTCAATGAATACTTCCTGACGACGCGCAACATTCTCAACGTCCTGCGGCAGACGTCCATCAACGGCATCCTGGCGATCGGTATGACCTACGTCATTCTGACCCGGGGCATCGATCTGTCCGTGGGGTCCGTGGTGGCGCTGGCCGGCGTGATCTCCGCGGCCTTTGCCACCACCTCATCGGTCGCCGGCATGGCGGGGGGTCCATACCCCGCCGGTCTCGCCTTCGCGGTGGGCATCGCCGTCGGCATTGGCACCGGTACGGTCTGCGGGATACTGGTTGCGCGCTTCAACGTGCCCGCATTCGTGGCGACACTCGGCATGCTGTCCGCCGCCCGGGGGTTGACCCTGATTGCGGCCGACGGGCGCCCGGTGCCCGCGCTCACCGACAGCTACCGCTGGATCGGCACCGGCGACATCGCCGGCATCCCTTTGCCGGTGGTCATCTTCGCGATGGTTTTTCTGGCGTCCTGGTACGTGCTCTCGTCAACGCGGTTCGGTCGTCGGGTCTACGCGGCGGGGGGCAACCCACACGCCGCCAAGGTCTCCGGAATCAACGTCCGGCGAATCCGGCTGGCCGTCTACATCATCTCCGGCGCCCTGGCCGGGCTGGCCGGCATGATCCTCGCCGCCCGCACGGGCTCTGCCCTGCCCCAGGCCGGCATCGCCTACGAACTGGACGCCATCGCCGCGGTGGTCATCGGCGGTACCAGCCTCGCCGGTGGTGTCGGGCATGTGGCCGGAACGCTGATTGGTGCGCTGTTGATCGGCGTCGTGAATAACGGACTCGACCTGATGGGAGTGGAATCCTATTACCAGCAGGTCATCAAGGGTGTCTTGATCGTGGCAGCCGTGCTGCTCGATCAGTCGCGGAACAGGCGGGCCTGAAACGGCCTGCCTCGATTTCCGGTACTGCCGGGAAGTTTCTACCAATGGAGGAGATAAGGAATGAGAAAAGAAATCATGCTTGGTCTGTCGACCGCCCTCGCTGTCGCCGCGACACCCGTGGCGGCCCAGGATGAGCCATTCAAGGTCGGCGCTGCGCCCTACGGGCTGCAGGCGGAGTTCATGCAGATCTGGACGGAGGCCATGGAGGAACACCCGGCGGTGCTCTCCGGCGAGGTCGACCTGACGGTCTTTGACGGCCGCTATGACGCACTGGTGCAGCAGGATCAGTTCGAGACGATGATCACGCAGCAGTATGACGCCATCATCTTCGCCCCCATCGATATCGAGGCCGGCGCCACGGCGGTTCAGGCAGCCTATGATGCGGGAATCCCAGTGGTTGGCTCCAACACCCGGGTCAACAGCGACCTGCTGCACTCGTACGTGGGCTCTGATGACGTGAAGTCGGGCTATATGGAGGCCGAGATCGTGCTCAACGAGCTTGGTTGCGAGGGCAATGTGGTCATCATTGAGGGGCCGATCGGCCAGTCCGCGCAGATCAGCCGCTTGAAGGGCAACATGGAGGCTCTCTCGGAATGCCCTGACGTGCAGGTGCTCGAGCAGCAGACCGCCAATTGGTCGCGTGCCGAGGCCCAGACGCTGATGGAGAACTGGCTCACCGCCCACCCCGGCGAGATTGATGGCGTCATCGGGCAGAACGATGAGATGGCGCTGGGTGCGATCGAGGCGATCAAAGCCGCGGGTCTCGACCCGCAGGACTTCGCCATCGCCGGCATTGATGGCATCACCGACGCTCTCTATGCCGTCAAGGCAGGCGACATGGCATCCATCCTGCAGGACGCCCGTGCCCAGGCCCAGGGCGCTCTGGATGTCGCCCTGAAGGCCGTTGATCCGAGCTACGAGCCACAGTCCGACATCTGGGAGCAGTACCCGCAGATGCCTTGGAACAACGGCGAGGACAAGCTCTACAACGTCCCGTGGACGCCGGTCACCCCAGAGAACGTGGACAGCCTCCTCGAAATGCGCTGATCGCAGGAGCGGCCGGCATCTCCCGTGGGGATGCCGGCCCATTTCACCGTAGAGAGACGACACCAATGGATTTCGACTTCCCCCTGACAGACCGCGTCGCCCTAGTGACGGGTGCAGCATCGGGTATTGGAGAGGCCATTGCCCGGGCGTACGCCGGCAAGGGCGCGAAGATCGCGCTCTGCGATCTCGATCGTGATCGGACGGAGCGGCTGGCCCATGCAATGGACACCGAGGCCATAGCCTATCGCTGCGATGTAGCGGATGCAGACAGCGTGCAGGCGTGCGTTGCCGGCGTGGTCGAAGACTTCGGCCGTATCGATATCCTCGTCAACAGCGCCGGCATCGTGGATCTGGCCCCGGCCGAGCATCTGGATCCCGCTGTGTGGCGACGGACCATCGATATCAATCTGACCGGCAGCTTCCTGGTGGCCCAGGCCGTGGCGAATGTCATGATCGGCCAGGGGCATGGTGGCAAGATCATCAACATGGCCAGCCAGGCTGGATCGGTGGCAATTGACGGGCATATTGCCTACTGCGCGTCAAAGTTCGGCGTCATTGGAATGACGAAGACCATGGCCCTGGAATGGGGAAAGCACGGCATCTGCGTGAATTCGATATCGCCCACGGTGGTGCTCACCGAACTCGGCAGAAAAGCCTGGGCCGGACCGAAGGGCGAGGCGATGAAGGCCCAGATCCCGGCCGGCCGCTTCGCCGAGCCGGAGGAAATCGCCGCCGCCGCCGTCTACCTCGCCAGTGAGGGCGCGAACATGATCAACGGTGCGGATATCCTCATCGACGGCGGGTACACCATTAAATAAGCGCATGCATGCAGGGAGCCAGACAGAGCCATGCAACGATTCATAAACAATCCGGATCATCTCGTCGACGAGGCCGTCAGGGGGTTTGTGAAAGCCCATCGCGATCTCGTGACACTGCATCCCGACAATGAACGGGTCATCATCTCACGGAGCGCTCCCGTCCAGGGCCGCGTTGGCATCGTCACCGGCGGCGGCTCCGGACATGAACCCGCATTCATGGGATATGTCGGCCACAACATGGTCGACGCGGTGGCGGTTGGGGAACTGTTCTCCTCCCCAACCGCGAAGAGCTTTTACGACGCCATCAAGGCCGCCGACGGCGGAAACGGCGTCTGCGTGCTGTATGGCAACTATGCCGGCGACAACATGAACGTGAAGATGGCCGCACGCATGGCGGCCAAGGACGGCATCCAGGTGCGCACCGTCGTGGCCAATGACGATGTCTGCTCGGCGCCGGCCGCAGAACGGGAAAAACGCCGGGGCGTGGCCGGTGAGATCCTGATGTGGAAAGTCGGTGGCGCGAAGGCGGCGACCGGTGCATCGCTGGAGGCGGTTCAGGCCACCGCACAGAAGGCGTTGGATGCGACGCGCTCGGTGGGCGTGGGGCTTGCTCCCTGCACCCTGCCCGCGAATGGTAAACCCAATTTCGAGATCGCCCCGGGGACGATGGAGGTCGGCATCGGCCATCATGGTGAACCCGGCATGGAGGTGGTCGGCCTCAAAGCGGCGGATGCCGTTGCTGATGACATGCTCGACATCGTCCTCACCGAGCAGAATCTCGACGCCGGCGATACCGTCGCCGTTCTGGTTTCGGGGCTCGGGGCCACGCCGATCAACGAGCTCTACATACTATATGATCGAATCGCCACACGGCTCGAGACGATGAGCGTCGAGATCATACAGCCGCTGGTGGGCAACTATTTCACGTCCCTGGAAATGATGGGCGCCACCCTGACGGTCATGAAACTGGATGACGAACTCCGTGGACTGCTCGCCACCGAAGCGAACAGCCCCGGCCTCAGGGTGATGCCATGAGCGGCGTCAGCAATGCCAACAATGCCCCGATCATCCGGGACATCGCCGAGTGCATCGTCACCAATAAGGCCTATCTCTCGGAGATTGACGGCAGGATCGGCGACGGAGACCACGGCAACAATATGGCCAAGGGTTTCGCGATGGCCGAGGAACGGATCAGCGACGATGATTCGCTGGCGGACGGCCTGTCGATCCTCTCAAACGTTCTCATGACCGAAATCGGCGGCTCCATGGGCCCACTGTACGGCATGATGTTCGAGGATATGGCAGAGGCCATCAGTGACCAGCCCGTGATTGATGCAACGCAGTTCCAGCGGATGCTTGAGGCGGGTCAGCAGGCGGTCATTTCCATCGGTTCGGCGCGGGTCGGGGATAAGACCCTCCTCGATACGCTCTGTCCGGCGACCGACGCATTCGCCAGCACGCCGGGCAGCTTCCAGGCCCGGCTGGAGGCCATGAAAGCCGCCGCGGCCGAGGGCCGCGACAGCACCCGCGACATGATCGCCCGTGTCGGCCGCTCAAGCCGGCTGGGCGAGCGCTCCAGGGGCGTGCTGGATGCGGGCGCCACCTCATGCTGTATGATTCTATGCACGTTGGCCGACGGCATCATCCGCCGCCTGGCCTGACCGACCTGCACGGGCGCCTTCGGCCCGGCCATCGGGTAGTGATCATATGGCCGAACTCGATTCCGATTTCATCGCCCGATTCTTTCGCGACGCAGCGGCCCGGCTTGAGGAGCGTCGCGATGAACTCTGCCAGCTTGACGGACTCGTCGGTGATGGCGATCACGGCACATCAATGGCCAATGGATTCGCTGCGTTGACCGAGCTCGTGCGCGGCAGCTCCAGCCATGCGCGGAGCCCGGCCGCCCTGCTGCGCGAGGCAGCGGATCGCTTCCTGAGCCATGTCGGTGCCACGGTTGGCCCGCTCTATGCCACGGGGCTGCTCGATACGGCACAGGCCATGGAAAAGGATGCACCCTGGCAGATCAATGAGTTCCCCCGCTTCATGGCGGGCATTGCCCGGGGTATCGCCCGACGGGGCAAGGCCGGCCAGGGCGACAAGACCATGCTCGATGCGTGGCTGCCCGCGACCCGGGCCGCCCAGGCCAGCCTCGCCCGCGGCGCATCGGCCGCCGAGGCGGCGCGCGACGCCTGCAGAGCCGCCGCCGAAGGCGCACAGGCCACCGCCAGCATGATCGCCTCGAGCGGGCGCGCCGCGCGGCTTAAGGAGCGCAGCATCGGTCATCGGGATCCGGGTGCCGTCTCCGCGGCGATCATTATCGAAGCGCTTGCCGAGACCGTCGAGGCAACACCGGAGGCGCACTGAGCATGGCATCGGCTTCCGCGGAACGGATCCCACTGAAGTTTCAGGACGACGCTTTGCTCTGGGCGGCCTGGCTTTACTACGAGGAAGGGCTCACTCAGGGTGATATCGCCAAGGCGATGAACATCTCCCGACCGACGGTCAACAGCTACCTTTCCGAGGCGCGGGCCAGCGGCATCGTCAATATCTCGATCTCCGGCGAACGCCTCAAGTCATTGTCCGTGGCGCAGCAGCTCCAGACTCACTTCGGCCTCCAGGAGTGCCTGGTCATTCCTGGCGAAGGCGGCAGCCGATCGCTGATCGACCGTCTCGGTGCGGCTGGTGGGCAGGCGCTGGCGAGCCTGATCCAGTCCGGTGACACCGTGGCCATCTCCTGGGGCCGGACGATGCTATCGGTGGCGAAGGCGGCTGAGACGTATGTTCCGGCGCGTGCGGACCTGCGCGTGGTCCAGGCGACCGGGGGCACCACGGCGGTCATCCCCTACACGCCGGAGGCGTGTGCGTCACAATTGGCCGAAAGTCTTGGTGCCCGCTGCATTCCGATTTCCGCGCCCGCGATCCTGTCGTCGTCCGACGCAAGATCACTGCTGCTCTCCGAGCCCGTTATCGCCGAGCAGTTCGCGACATTGGGTGCTGTCAACCGAATCGTGTTCGGCATATCGTCACTGCGGCCGGATTCGACGATCCACGAGAGCGGCTTCTTCGACAGCAGCCTCGAGCAGCATGATCACTACCGCAGTGCGGTGGGGTCCATCGCCGGACGGTTCTTCGATGCCAATGGCATTCCTGTGGACGGGCCGCTCAGCGATCGCACCATCGCCATCGAGCTGGAATCGCTGCGGGCAATCAAAACCCGGATCGCCGTCGCGGGAGGATATGACAAGGTCCCCGCGATGCTCGCCGCGCTGCGCGGGCAGTTGATCAGCGTGCTCATCACCGATGCGGCGACCGGTGAGGCCATCCTGCATGCGGACGGCGTCGAAACCCAGCGGCTGCGCTCCTCCAATCGCTGGCCAAAGCCGGAGCGGGCGGCCTTACCCGAGCGCACCCGCGTCAAGAAATTCCTCAACTCACCGCGCGATGCCGTCTCGGAATCCCTGGACGGGGCGTTGCGCACCTACCCGCAGTTCCTACAGCCCATCGGCGATTCCAGGCGCGCCTTGCAGGCGGCCGGATCCCGCCGCGAGGGCAAGGTCGGACTTGTGATCGGTGGGGGCGCCGGGCATGAACCCGCCTTTCTGGGTTATGTGGGCCGTGGCTTGGCCGATTCGGTCGCCGTGGGCAACGTGTTTGCCTCGCCACCGCCGGATCGTATCCTCACCTGCACGCGGGCGGCATCTCGTGGGGCCGGTGTGCTCTACATATATGGTAATTACACCGGCGACATCATGAACTTCGACATGGCCGCCGAGCTGGCCAGTGCTGAGGGCATCCGCGTGCGCACAATCCTGACCACCGACGATATCGCGTCGTCGGCGGCAGAGAACCGCGAATCGCGCCGGGGAACCGCGGGCAGTGTGTTGGTATTCAAGATCGCCGGCGCGGCATGCGACCGGCTCTATGACCTGGATGACTGCGAGCGTCTGACGCGCAAGGCGAATGATGCGACCTTCACGATGGGTATCGGTCTGGAGGCCTCTTCCCTGCCCGAGACCCGCCGGCCGACCTTTCAAATCGCCGCAGACGACATGGAAGTGGGTGTCGGTATTCACGGCGAGCCGGGCGCAGCCCGCGAAGAGATCACCACGGCCGATCTGGCGGTCGACCGAATCTGTGACCGTCTGTTCTCGGAGATGCATCTCGGCCCGGGCGATCGGGTTGCCGTACTCGTCAACTCGCTGGGCGCGACACCCATGATGGAGCTGTTCATCCTCGCCCGCCGTGTCCATGAGCGTATCGAGGCCCGCAATGCCGTGGCACTGCGGAATTTCGTCGGCCATTACTGCACCTCGCTGGATATGGCGGGCGCCTCGGTGACGCTCATGAAGCTGGACGACGAACTGCTTGACCTGCTCGACCACCCCTGTGAGGGATTCGGTCTGCAGATACCGGAACATCCCAGAGATCGATAAGCGCGTGCCGATCAGATCGTAGCCGCCGCCCGGAGATGCGCCTGCATGAATGACCGGGCACTGATGGCGAGATCCATGCCGTCGGACCAGAGATTCCGCCACACCGCCAGATCGCTGCATAATCCCGGCATCACCACGGCGGAAGAGAAGCTCTCGAAGGTAATCTCCCCTCGATAGTCAATTCGTCGCAGGGCATGAAAGAAGCTTCCAAAATCAATGGCGCCCGCGCCGAGATAGCCGCGATGGTTCTCGCCGATATGGACATAGCCGAGGCGATCACCGCAATCCAGGACCGGCTGCGAGTACTTGCCAAGGGCGCTGTATAGAGCGCCACATAGATTGCGAGCGCCCAGCGCAGCAGCCACTTCCACGGATTCCCCCAGCAGGCGCTGCCCGCGGGCCACGATGGCGGGATCATCACTGGATATATCCGCATCGAACGCAAGCCCCCTTGAACAGGCGACCCCCAGACCCTGTTCAGCAAGCACGGCCCGCGCATGTTCCACGTCCAACTGTGTGGTGTCATGCAGTGAGAGCTCGAGAAAGTCATAACCCGCGGCGCGGGTCTGCCGGGCCGCAAGCTCGGTGCTCGCCGGTTCGATATCGCAAGCCCAGACCAACGCATGGATACCAAGCGCGTTCATGCCCCACCCCCCTCGTTTAGTGCACGCGCCATTATTAGCAGAAAGCCGATGGCTAACCGTTCGTTAAAACCGAACGTATATAACGCAATGTTGTATTTGTATTAACTATTGACTTTAGCGATGCTGCGTCGCGTCACCGTCAAGCGTAAAGGGGTTACCCGTGGACTTCTTACCCGAACTTGCCAGCACGCTGCTGGCCCAGATGCAGAAACCCACCCTCGCCTTCCTGATTGGCGGCATGCTCCTCGCCGCCATGTCGAGCCGGCTGGACCTACCCGAGCCGGTCTACAAACTGGTTGTGATGTTACTGCTTCTCAAGGTCGGGATGTCAGCGGGTATCTCCGTGCGTGAGGCGGAACTCGTCGCCCTCGCCGTCCCCGGCGCACTGGCGGTGATTGCCGGTATATCGATCGTTCTGCTCGGCCGGATGACACTGGTCCGGCTCAGGGGTGTCAGCGAAATGGACGGGATGGCGACGGCGGGGTTGTTCGGTGCCGTCTCGGCATCCACGCTCGCCGCGGGCATGGCGATGCTGGATGACGTCGGCATCGCCTATGAGGGCTTTATCGGCGCGCTCTATCCCTTCATGGACGTTGCGGCCCTGTTGACTGCCATCATCATGGCGCGGATGGCCGCCGAACGGCGGGCAGCCCGTGGCGATGTCGCCCAGGGCGGCGTCGTCGCGATCGTCGGCGGCAGCGGTGGCGGCCAGGGTCCGATCGTGGATTGGGGGATGATCCGCTCGATTCTGATGGATACCATCCGCAGCCCCGCGATCTCAGCGCTGCTCCTCGGTCTGGGCCTTGGGCTCTTCGCCCGGCCGGACAGTGTGTTCGAGGGCTTCTATGAACCTCTGTTCCGGGGACTGCTCTCGATTCTGATGCTGATGATGGGGTTCGAGGCCTGGAACCGGCTCGGCGAGCTTCGGCGCGTCGCCCACGTCTATGTCTTCTATGGCCTGTTCGCACCGCTCGTCCATGGCCTGATCGGTCTCGGGATGGGGCTGATCGCTCATGAATTAACCGGATTTTCCCTGGGTGGCGTTGTCCTCATGGCGGTGATGGCCGCATCCAGCTCGGACATCTCCGGCCCGCCGACGCTTCGGGGCGCGCTGCCCGAGGCCAACCCATCCTCTTACATCGCGACCTCGACCGGGCTCGGAACGCCGGTCGCCATCCTGTCGATTCCGCTATGGATCGCACTGGCTGAGGCTTTCATTGGTGGCTGACATGCTCCGCGATTCAGGGATTGCGTGCCTCGCGGCGTCGCTGCAGCTGTTGCTGAACATTCAGCCAGGTCACCGCGACCAGGATAACGACAACACCCGCCGCTTCGCTGGGGCTGAGCAACTGCCCGAGCAGCAGCACACCGAACAGGGTGGCGGTGGCTGGCTCCACCATGGCAGTCACCGCCGCCGTCGACGGCAATACACCGCGCAGGCCGGTGAAATAGCAGAGGAACGACAACCCGGCACCCATCAGACCAAAGAGAATGAACAGGCCGAAATCAGGTGAGGCCGGCGCCCGAATCGCCTGCGACCAGTCCACCAGCGGCGCCAGCGCGATCACGGCCGCCGTGAAGGCGACAGTAAGGGCCGCCGGCGTCGACCCATGACGACCGGCCGATTTGAACGCGAATATGAAAAGCGCATACGAGGCACCCGACAATAGACCACTGGTAATGGCGAACGTGGTAAGCCGAACCGACGAGCCCGTATACACCCCGGTCATGAGCGTGATCCCCACCAGCGTTGCCACGATCACCAGTCCGCTCCCGAGGGTCGGGCGCTCGGTGCGCAGCAGGAAAGAGACCAGGTAGACCATCACCGGCGCCGTGTACATCAGGGTGATCGCGACAGCCACACTGCCCGCGCTGATGCTGAGAAAGTAATAGACCAGATTGCCGGTAACGCCAAGCCCGGCAACTGTGGACCAGGCGACGAGCCGCCAGCCGAACTCGCCGCGCATGCCTCCGTAAAAGCGCCAGGCGAGCCACGTTCCCATGCAGACCAGCCCGAAGACGACCCGCCATAACGTGATGACCTGGGGCGACCAGCCGGCATCCATGAGAATACTGGCCAGGCCACCGGACAGACCCCATTGGAAGGCACCGAGGGCAACGAGCAGCACGGGCATACGCGGCACTCCACGGCCGATGTGAATGTGGCTACGTTCGCAGTGCCCGGTGCTCGGCCGGGAGGATTAGCTCGGCCCTGCGGGCCTCGTGCTCTC
>NZ_JBAKFI010000004.1:117796-266336 GCF_040838425.1 Spiribacter onubensis
GCGCTGCGCGCTCGGGTCGAACCCTTGGTCCGGCTGTTGGGGGTTCGAACCTCCCGGATCCCGGTTATATGACGAAAAAACCGGCCTTCGGCCGGCTCTTTCGTCATATGGCGCGCCCGGGAGGATTAGCTCGGCCCTGCGGGCCTCGTGCTCTCGCGCTGCGCGCTCGGGTCGAACCCTTGGTCCGGCTGTTGGGGGTTCGAACCTCCCGGATCCCGGTTATATGACGAAAAAACCGGCCTTCGGCCGGCTCTTTCGTCATATGGCGCGCCCGGGAGGATTCGAACCCCCAACCTCCTGATCCGTAGTCAGGTGCTCTATCCAGTTGAGCTACAGGCGCGTTGTGAGAGCCGCGGATTATGGGGGGTTTGGAGGGCAGCGTCAAGATCGTCGCTGGTCGCCAGCCTCGGGCGAATTGGGGCGAAACGGACAGTTGATCGGTTATGCTTTGGTGTATCGGAAAGGACGTGAGGGAATCGGGATGAGGATCATCGGAACGGCAATCACCACCACCTGCGGCATCCTGTTGGGCCTCGGTCTGGCAAAGGCGGAACCCGTTCAGATCGAGGTCGCCAAGACCGCCAGCTGCGGGTGCTGCAGCGCCTGGGTGGATCACCTAAGGGACAACGGCTTTGAGGTCGTGGCCCACGATGTCAGCCACCAGCAACTCAACGGCATCAAGGCACAGCTGGATATCGATCCGGTCCTCACCTCCTGCCACACGGCGATGGTGGATGGCTATTTCATCGAGGGCCACGTCCACGCCGATGAAATCCGCGATCTGCTCTCCGAGCAACCCGAAGCCCGTGGGCTGACCGTCCCTGGGATGCCGATCGGTTCGCCCGGCATGGAAATGGGTGACCAGCAGGATGCCTACGAGACCCTGCTGGTGATGGATGACGGCGTGACGGCCGTTTTTGAGGCGCACCACCCCGATACCCGATCCCGTTAAAAAGAAAATGGGGGCAGTCGACACTACCCCCGAACGGGCCGTCCCTGGCCCCGGGGGTGAAGCACCCCCGCCAGCTCCTTCGGTGACTTACTGCGTGACGGTCACGCCCTCGGCGTCAATGCCGTCCTCAATGCGGCTCGATTCGACGATGAGCTCTCCGCTCCCTTCGTCTTCCTGCACGACCTCAAGGCCGGTGTCATCGCTGTCGTCGTTGTTGACGGTGTGCGTCTCCGTCACGGTGACACGGACGTTGCCCGGGCCCTCTTCCTCGAAAACGACGCCCTTGCCGCCGTTGTCCCGGGACACCGAGCCGAGCACCACGCCATGGACGCTGCCGGCGTCCTCTTCCGACATCTTGAAGCCGTCATCCGCGTTGCGGTAGGCAAGCGTGTTGATGTAGTCCAGGTTGCCACCGCCCGGGCCGGCCTCGTCCATATCCACACCTTCATCGTAGTTGCCGCTGATGGTGCTGCTGATCATGGTGAGGTTGAGGTCGCCGGCATCGGCCTCGTCGTAGTCGATCCCGTCATCGACATCGATGCCGATCTCGTATGCCTCGACGTAGCCCGAGTCGTAGAGATCGACTTCGCGCTCGAAGCAGCTGTCATCCGGCGTGCCCGTCACGTCACCCGGGATGTCCGCCTCGCGCACCTCGCCATCTTTGAACTCACCCTCCGGCTCGGCGGGCATGTAGGCGGCGAGCAAGGCAGGGTCACAATACGCGCCGTTGTCGATGAAACGGGTCCGCGTCATGGTCGAATGGATGGAACCCGCCTGGCCTTCATCAAGCTCCAGTCCATCCGCACCCACCCGGGTGAACAGGGACGCCAGCCCGGTGACATGAATATCCCCCTCACCGCGCTCATCGACCCGCAGGCCATCGGCATCGAACTTGCCATTGCCGACGCCATCAACGGTGACGTTATTCAGGCGCACACGAACCGAGGCGGGCGACCCCTGGCCGCCACCCCCCGCACCGGCACCACAGTCATCGGCCAGGGTGCAGTCAGAGACGTGGATGCCATGGTTGGCCACGCCCTTGACCAGGACGTTATCCAGAGCGAGATCAACGATACCGGTCTGATCGTCGCGGACATCGATGAAAATGCCCTTGCCGGCGGTCTGTCCGTTGGTATCCCCGCGGTTGACGATGCTGAACTGACCCGGTCCCTCGAAAGCGAGATCACTGATGGCGAGGCTCCCGCCATTCGCGCTTACGAGCAGATGCGTGTTGACATCGGAGCGAAGGCGCTGGCCATTGCCGATGATCTCCAACGGAGCCTCACCCTGGTAGACGAGACTCTCGGCGATCACGATGTCATCGCCGGTTGCAATGACGACCTGCGAGGGTGCGTCCGTTGCGGCCGCCTGCGAGAGCGCTGCGCGCAACGAGCCATCGCCCGCATCCTGGGCATTGGTCACCATGATCGGGGCGGTTGTCTGGGCCGCGGCCACCCCGGCGAACAGGGCGGAGAGCGCGAGGGCGCTTGTCACCTTCATTGATCCATTCCTCATTGCGTGAACATGTCTCCGATCACGCTAGTACCCCCCTGTGACAGATCAATGAACGAAAGATGACGGGATCAAGTCATGGCAGCCGCAAATACGGAGGTTATACTGCGTATTTGGGCATTTCCGGGGGCAGAACAATGCTGGAGCGATTCTTTGGGCTGGCCGAGAACGGGACGGACATCCGTCGGGAGGTTCTCGCCGGTCTCACGACCTTTCTGACCATGGCCTACATCGTTGTGGTCAATCCGAGCATCCTTTCCGATACCGGCATGGACTGGGGCGCGGTATTCGTGGCGACCTGCCTGGCCGCCGCCCTCGGCAGCCTCATCATGGGCCTTTATGCCAACTATCCCTTCGGGCTGGCCCCGGGCATGGGACTCAATGCCTATTTCACCTACGGGGTTGTACTGGGGATGGGCATTGCCTGGCAGACCGCGTTGGGCGCGGTTTTCCTCTCCGGCATCCTGTTTTTGATCATCTCCGTCCTGCCGATCCGTGAGTGGCTGATCAACGCGATTCCCATGTCACTCAAGATGTCGATCTCCGCGGGTATCGGCTTTTTTCTTGCCATCATCGCGCTGAAAAACGCCGGAGTGGTGGTCAATAGCGACGCCACGCTGGTCACCCTCGGGGATCTCACCACGCCGTCCACGCTGCTGGCCATGCTGGGATTCGTGATCATGGTGGCACTCAGCTACCGCAAGATTCCGGGCGCGGTGCTGATCGGCATCCTGGCGGTCAGCATCCTCGGCGTGCCGTTTGGCGTAGCCGAGTTTGACGGCGTCATCTCGCTGCCACCGGATCCAAGCCCGACCTTCATGCAGATGGATATCGCGGGCGCCATGGAACTCGGGCTGGTGTCCGTAGTTCTGGTCTTCCTGTTCGTTGATCTTTTCGACAGCACCGGCACCCTGGTGGGCCTCTCGCACCGCGCCGGCTTCCTCGACAAGGATGGCCGCATCGGCCGCCTGCGCAATGCCCTGGTCGCCGACTCCGGCGCCAGTATCGGCGGCGCCGTCCTCGGCACCTCCACCACCACAACCTATATCGAGAGCGCGGCGGGTGTGAATGCCGGCGGCCGCACCGGACTCACCGCCGTGGTGATCGCCGGACTGTTCCTACTGTCGCTGTTCTTCCTGCCGCTGGTCAGCGCGATCCCGGGCTATGCCACGGCGCCGGCGCTGCTGTTCGTCGCCTGCATGATGGTCCGTGGCCTTGCCGAGCTGGACTGGGATGACATCACCGACACGGCGCCAGCGGTTGTCACGGCCATCGCCATGCCGCTCACCTACTCCATCGCCGACGGCATGGGCCTGGGTTTCATTACCTACGTGCTCGGCAAGACCCTGGCCGGCAAGCCCGGTCAGGTTCACATCGCCGTCTGGCTGATTGCGGCGCTGTTCGTCCTGCGTTTCGCCTTCATTCACTGACCGCGACCCGCGGCCCCTGTCCGGCAGAGCCGATCGCCTGCCGGACAGGGGCCCGCATCATGCAGGCCGCGAGGCTCGGTAGGCGATCGCGGCATGCAGAATGATCACGGCCAGCAAGGAGGCCAGATGGATCGATAGCGGCGCCGGGACGACTGCGAAAATCCAGACCGCGAGCGGGAGGAACAGCAATAGCGCCGTCCACAGCCCGGGGTTGTACCGCCGAAGCCGCACGGCCCAGGCAGCATGCAGAAGCGCGTTCACGATCACCAGATAACCCGCCAGGACACCCCATGCCGGGTTGCCGCTCGCGAGATAGAACACGGCGAGCAACACGAACCAGACGCATACCACATTGACCACCCAGATATCCGCCGCCGTGAGGCCTCTGCGCTCCGGGCCAAGCAGTCCTTTCAGAAAGACCGCAAAACGATCCGCATCATGCTCTTCGAACTGATGAATCATATAGATGGGTAACGCAAGGTAAACGGGCAGCGCGATTCCGGCACCAGAGAGCGGGTAAAGCCCGATGAGCAGTAGCGCCGCCGGCGGCGTTGCATACACCCAGTATTGAAAGATTCGGTTCAGCAAGATCAAAAACTCCGTTATTCGGCCCCGGCCAATATCGGGCCGCCCTGGACGCCGCCGGAATCATAGCGCGGTATTGGACAGGGCGCTCGACACGGAAAAGTCACAGACCGTCGATATTGTCATGATTCCTATCAGGCAAAGGGATGGCGACTTTCCGATGAGCACCGCATCCGGGGCATCCATGCAGGCGGAGGCCCCCGCCGCCAAAACGGTTCAGGGTTACATCGACGAAACACCCGTATGGCGGGATGGTACCAACGTGCCCAGTGCGCCGATGACGCGCATGCAGTGGTGGATATGGGTGCTGGCCACGGCGGGCAAGTTCTTCGAGGGGCTCGTGGTTTTCATGACCGGCGTTGCCCTGCCCCTGATCGTCTCCGAATTCGGGCTTTCCGCCGCCGAGAAAGGCGTGGTCGGCGCCGCAACGCTTGCCGGCATTCTTTTCGGTGCCTCGGCGTTGGGCGGCCTTGCCGATACGTTCGGCCGCAAGCACATGTTCATCGTAGAGATGATCATTTTTGTGGTTTTCCTCGCCGCCTTGAGCGTGAGCCCCAGTTATCCGCTGCTCGTCGTTTTCCTGTTCGGGATGGGTCTGGCACTTGGCTGTGATTACCCGACGGCCCACCTGATGATCTCCGAGAGCATCCCGAGCCGCAGCCGCGGAAGACTGGTGCTGAGTGCATTCGGCTTCCAGGCGGTGGGCGCGCTCGCCGGGACCGCGATCGGCTATCTGATCCTCGCCAACCTCCAGGACGTCACGGCCTGGCGGTGGATGTACGCGACCGCCATCATCCCGGCGATCCTTGTCATCATCGGCCGCTTCACGATTGCCGGCAGCAGCCACTGGCTGCTCGAGCGCGGCAGAACGGAAAAGGCGGAGAGAGAACTCAAGCGGCTGCTGCAGCGCAGTCCGGAATACCCGAAGAAGATTCGTCTCAGCGCCCCGGCAGAACCCCAGCAGAGCGCTTCCCGGCAGAGCGGATTGCGTGGTTACCGCGAGTTGTTCAAGGGACGTAACCGGCGCGCCACAATCCTCGCCTCGATGCCGTGGTTCCTCCAGGATCTGGGCACCTACGGGATCGGCATTTTCACGCCGACGATCCTTGCCGCCGCCCTTGGGCATCAGACCGCCAATCCACACAACATCACGGCGATCATTCAGAACGATATCCTGGCGGCAAAGGGCGCCGCACTCATCGATATTCTGCTGATTGTCGGGATTGTCGCAGCAGTGCTGCTGGCCGATCGGGTGGGACGCATCCGCCTGCAGGTGATCGGCTTTGTTGGCTGTGCGATTGGACTGGCACTCGCGGCCTTTTCCCAGAGCTTCAGTGGTCGGATGCAGATGACGCTGCTGGTCATGGGATTCATGCTGTTCAATTTCATGACCAACATGGGCCCGAACGCACAGACCTATCTGATCGCTGGCGAGGTTTTCCCGACACGGCTGCGCGGACGCGGTGCAGGATTCGCCGCCTCATTCGCGAAAATCGGGGCTGTCCTGACGGCCTTTCTGTTTCCCATGCTTCTGGCGAAGATTGGCACGCAGACCTTGCTCATCATTCTCGTGGGCACTTCCCTTCTGGGTGCATTGATCACCGCGTGGTTCCGAATCGAGACGACGGGAAAGAATCTCGAGGAGATTGGCGGGTAGCCTTGCCTCTGGAACAGAGATCAAGTCCCGTGGTCCGGTGCGGCCGGTGTAGAATGGAAAATGCGGGATTGACGGATACACATGGGGAAAAACGATGAAGAAGATCATCCTTACCGGTGCACTGATTTGTCTCGGCGGAACCGCCCTGGCGCAGGAGCATACGCTGACCACTTACACCCAGCTCAGCTCTCCGGAGTACCACGATACCGGCACGTCAGGCCCTTCAGTGGGCGATATGTACCTGCGGTATGGCGAGGTTGCACTCACGCCGGACGGACCCGTCGTGGGCGACTATTACACGCAGGCGACACTGGTCTTTCACGATGAGCAGGCTGGGAAAAGTGCCCGGTCATTCAAGAAGGAATTCATCCTCCCTGGAGGCTCGATTTACACAATGGACTTCGTCGCGCTTGATCATGGCAAGCCGGTGGAGGCCGAGCATGTCTCCGAGGGCGCGATCATCGGAGGAACCGGCGACTATGCCGGTATCCGCGGGACTTACACCCTGCGGATTGTGTCGTCAGGCGACAGCGCCGAGACGACGCTTCGCTACTGGCTGGGGAAATAGAAGAACCGGGACCACCCCCGGCTCTGTCTGAGCCACAGCCGAGGGCAGTCCGGCGCTCGGCCGGTCGACGCCATCTTCCAAGCTGATTACATCGTGAAGCGTTGGGATGACTTTCAGTACCACCACTGCAGTTGCGCCTGCAGCAGCTGATTGTGGGACTGATTGGCATGGGTCGTGGAGTAGACCAGACTGAACCGGCTACGCTCGCCGGCCCGTGCACCAATGCCAAGTTCAAGCACCGCCGAGTCCTGCGCGATGGGTGCCGCCTTGACAGTGAAGTCAGGTCCCGTTTCAAACGACAGGGTCGTCTCCGGGGCACGATCTCCCCAGGCATGCTGCCAGCCCGCCGAGACCGACGCCTGCCAGACTGACGCGTCCTCGTCCTTCTGCCACTCATGCATCCAGCGCGCCCCCAACGTCCCGAAACCCACTTCCGAGTCCACGGAACGGCCCGAGAGAGCGGCCTCGGCACCGGTTTCTGAAAAGCCAGAGGTATGGAGCCAGGCCTGATCGAGGCGCGCAAACGGCGTCAGCTTCACGCCCGCATCCTCTGCAGCCGGAATGCTCAACTCGGCAAATACCCGAGTCGCGCGGGAGTCGACCGTCGAGCGCGCATCGCCCCGGTCGTCCACGGCAATCGGGCGGAGCACATCGGCCTCATTCCAGGATTGCATCACGCCACCGTTGAGGCGCAGCCCATCGTCCTCGTGCGTTGCATAGGCGAGCAAATGATAGGCCGAGGTGTTTGCCCGGCTCGAGACCACTTCGGTGGTCGTATCGCCCGTTCCAAAGGCTGCGCCTACCCGCAGTCGCGGGTTCACTGCCCGATCCGCGCCAACCAGGATGCCACTCATGTCCGCGCTCGCCTTGCGTGCGTCTGCATTGGAATCGAACGAAGCCCGGTTGCCATAGGCCTGCGCCCAGAATGTCGTGCCATCCGCCGACTCACCGACCTGTGCCTGGCGACCGGTCTGCGCGTCGGTCAGCCAGCTGTCGTTGAGCCGCCAGTTGACCATCTGCCCCAGCAACCGCCCGCCAGAAAGCAATGCGGCCTGATTGGCGCTGTATACCTCCCCTGACCACGCCTGATACCGCTGCGGCAATACGCTCGAGTCGTCGTTGAGCAGCACATCGCGGTAAGGCGTCGCCTCCGACCCCTGGGCATCGATGGCCCGCGCCACGGCGCGCTGGTTGTTGGTCTGCGCAAAGCCGGCCATGGAGACCGCGTTGCGCTCCGCCACCACGCCCAGCGTGTCACCGGTATTGTTGAAATCGAGGTCGATGAAGGTGTAATTCGTGTGCAGATTCTCGAATGTACCGGTGAGCGTACCCGCCTCGATCATCGAGTAGGTCCGATCGAGGACGATGCCATCCGCGGCATCGAGCTGGAACACCGCGCTATCTTCGATCGTCGCGGTTCCCCTAACGACAACCCGATCGGCGTTCTGATCACCGTCCACTTCGTAGACGTAGGTCGCCCCGTCGCCGAGGGTAAGGTCGCCCTCCACGGTGAGCGTACCGACAGAGTTGCCGGGCGCGAGGGTACCGGTGATACTCACGTCGCCTACCGTGCCGGTGCCCTCAAGCGTTGCCGCCGACGCCACGGTTAGCGCCGATTGCGCGATCGACCCATCCACCCGCAGCACACCGCCGGTAATCGTGGTCGCTCCGGTGTAGGTATTCCTGCCGGTCAGTGTCAGCCGGCCTTCACCGGCCTTGCTGAAGCCACCCGTCCCCGAGATGTTGTTACTCCAGACCGAGTCATGGCCGTCCGTGTTCACTGCGAAGGTCGCCGGGAAAATCGAGTCATTGCCCTCGATCAGCGAGGGGTGGGCGAATACCGCCGGCCCCTTCACCGCCTGGCCGATATTCACGAGGCCATGGCCATACTTCCTGGTCGAGTCTTTCTGGCCGACCACGGTTGCCGTGGTCAGCAGGACCTCGTTGATCTGGCGTGCCGTCATGTAGGGGAAAGCCTGCCTGAGCACCGCGGCGGAACCGGCAACGAACGGCGCCGCCTGCGAAGTACCGTTCATATCGCCGTAGGTATTCATCGGAAAGGCCGAGTAGATAGCCAGGCCCGGAGCCGCGATACACCAATCTGCCGCAAGACCGCATTCATTGCTGAAGCTCAACAGCGTGACCTCGTCCGTCTCCTCGTCGATATCAACCGCGGTCACGGCAATCAATGATCCAGCCAGATCGGAGAAGTCGTACTGCTCGACGATCGACTCCGGCACCTGGTTGCCCTCCCAGGTATCCGGATTCTGGTCGTCTGCGTCTGTTGTGTAGGCGCGATAAAGCGCATCGGCGGGATCATCAGTGTAGCCAAGAGCCGAGTTATCCGGCGTCACTAACGGCAGAGTGCCGAAGCCATCGGGCAGAATCGATGCCTCCGGCTGGTCGATCCGGTTGTTCCCCGCTGAGAACACCATCACGATATCGTTCTCTGCCAGGCGCTGGACATGGTCGGCCTTGGCCAGCAGGTCCTCGGCGTAATAGAACTCGAAGTCGACCTCGCGATAGTGTTCAGAGCTCTTCATGGGCGCAGCGCGCGGGCCGAAGCTGCCGTTCATCACCGACACACCGGCCTCCACCAGATCCTCGGACCAATCATCAACGGCCGGGTATCCGGCATCCGACGTTGCGACCACATTGGCAATGGAGGCGTCGTAGGCCACTCCCATCATGCCGAAGCCATTGCGACCCGCCGCTGCGATCCCTGTCACGTTGGTACCGTGCAAGGGAAAATCAGGATAACCCGCAGCGGGAAAGGCGGGCTGCGGCGTCGGCCAGAAGACGCGGCCAGCGAACTCCGGATGACTCAACTGAACGGCGGAATCCGCGATGCCGATCTTGACACCCTTACCGGTAAAACCGCGCGCATAGGCGTCTGCCGCGAATGTGTACTTAAGCCCCCAGTTTCTCAGGTACTCCGGGGTGATAAAGTCGGATGGGGAAGCCCCCTCGCCCATCACCGGCGCCGCCAGACACATGGTGATGACGCCACCCGCGACACCGATCGTTCGTTTTTTCATGGTTTATCCATCTCCTGTTTTCCGGTCGCGGGTTGCCATCGTTCACAGAGGCACCGTAACGCTTGCCGACACCCATCGATCCGTGCCGCGCTCGCTATCGTTTCTCAGATCAAGATCCACCGCCAGACGAACACCGCTGGCGAGTGTTTTTACGACCCCCAGATTCAGCGTCCGATAGGCCTTTCGGGAACTATCCAGCGGCAGCGTCATTTCACTGCCCGCCCAGCTGGTCAGGGCCAGTTCTTCGGCATCGCCGTCAAATTCATGGTTCAAGGCAACGGAGCCATAGGGTGTCCACGAACCCGCGGTTCGCGCGAACTGCCATCCAAGCGCACCGGCCAATGAGCCATACCGCTGGCTGCCGACCGTCAGCCGAGTGGACTGCTCCCCGTCCTGCGCGTCCTCGGTATAGCCATTGACCCTGACATGCTGCGCAAGCAGACGAGCGAAGGGCCCATGCATCAGTGCGCCGGCCTCCATGGTGTAATCCAGTTCGACACCGCCCGCCAGAATATCCCCCCGGGTGTCACCGGCATGCTGCCGGGTCTCATCACCAATGCTGAACCGCCGGATCGAGTCATAATCCTGTCGCCCCACCGTCAGAGCGCCTGTCAGAGAAAGTGCGCCCTGCAGGTATCCACCGTAGAGACTCGCCTTGTAATCCCGGCGCTTCAGATCACCCGCGTCATTCCAGTCTGATCGGCTGTCATCGACGCGCAGAGCAGCACCGACCATGGCGGTTTCGCTGAACCGCCGCTCCACGCCAACCATCGCCGCGCGGGGTCTGCGATCGCCGTAGGTCATCTCCGCATCGCCACCCTCGGCGCTGCCCCAGAAATCCGTTTCACCGACCCTCGCGTGTCGCAGATTGATGCCGGCCCGGCGCTGCAACCGGGTCTGATAAACCGCCTGATCACGGACTGTCGATTCGGGAAAATCACTGAAGAAAAAACCAGCCGACTCAACGCTGGCAATAAAGTCCTGCACCCGCTGGGTATTTATGGAAAGGGCCAGGAGGAGACCATCACCCTCGGTCGTGAAATAGGCCTCCGGATCATAGGGAAGCGAGCCGCTGTACTGGGAATAGCTCAACAGAAGCACGCCGTCTTCCGGATCATTCCAGACATCGATCTCGGTGAATTTCGCTCCGCCACCTGGCTGGCCGTCAGGGTAAGTCTGCGACGGGTCCAACGGGTCGACCGCATAAAGCTTCGCCCCCTCGGATTCCTGGATCACCCCGTCACCATTTGCGTCCACCCAGTCAAAGCCGGTAACGAGAATGGAATGACCGCCCTCCATATCCGGATAGAAGAAATTGATAAGCGTTGCATTCCCAGCGGCCAGAGAAGATTCAATGAACTCCCACGTCGGAATCGCATCGATTATTCTGTCGCGACCCGGGTAATCGGGCTGGATCGGGTCAAAAACCTCCGCCGGAATCATCCCCTCGATGCTGACAAGATCAAAGCCGTTGTCCGCGAGGATATACTTCTCGAGACCCCGCAGCGCGTCCTGCGCTCCAGTCCCCTCGCCGGGCTGGGTATCCATGTAGGGTTCGGTGATGAGAAGCGTATCGGTTTCTATCCAATCCGCGTAGGAGCGGCCCGTCAGACGATCAGCGAAGTAAAATTCATAGGCATTCTGGAAAAATGTCATGGCATTGGTGCTCGACGTCGGCACACATGCCTCGGCCCCGACGAAGTCGTGGGCCGCGTCGTCGAGGCTGTACTGGTTCAGCCAGCCGAAATCAGCCCGGTTCTGTATTACCCGGTACTGCTCGGCAGCAACCTGTGGCGCGACGGCAAGGACGCACGCGAGGCATATCACTCTCAACGTCTTTCGCACGAAATATCCCGGGTGGTCTGGAGAGGGCACCCGATAGGCATGACCTCCCCGCGGCTGAGCCCTCATTGGTAGCCCAACGGCCGCCTCGTGTACTGCCTGTCCGCACTCGTCACGGAATCCACGAAAAGTGACACCGACCGTGTGATCTTGCCCAGTAACAGTGGACACTCGATTACGCCACTATCCGGGCCTCGAACGCATCAGGGCTGATGGTTCCAAGGGCAGAATGGCGACGGGTTCGGTTGTACTCCACTTCGATATATTCGAAAAGGGCCTGGCGCAGGGCATCGGGGTGCATCAGTCGCACACCGTGGATGCTCTCGACCTTCAGGCTGTGGAAGAAGCTCTCCACCACCGCATTGTCGTAGCAGTTGCCTCGGCCGCTCATGCTGGCGACCAGTCCGTAGCGACGGATCAGGTTGCGGTGATCCCAGCCACAGTAAACGCTGCCGCGATCCGTATGCATGATCACATCGCTCGGCTCCCCACGCCGGGCAAGCGCCGCTCGCAGGGCCGTGCAGGCGAGCTCAGCGTCGATGCGCGTGCTGGTCGCCCATCCGATCACCTTTCGCGTGCACAGATCTAGGATCACCGCGAGGTAGAGCCAGCCCTGTATGGTCCGCAGGTAGGTGATGTCACCCGCCCACTTCTCGTCTGGCCGTGTCGCACTGAAGTCCTGAGCCAAGAGATTGAGCGCGACACCGAGCGAGTGGCCCGAGTCGGTGGTATGCCGAAAGGGTTTGGCCGCGCGGGCCCGCAACCCCTGCCGGCGCATACTCTCAGCCACGGTTTTGCGGTTCATGGTCATGCCCTCAGCCTCCAGCTCCTCGCGAAGGCGAGGCGAGCCGTAGCGGCGCTTCTTTGCCTCAAAGAGCTCAATCACCTTTTCATCCCGCTTGGTCCGCTCAGCCAGGCGTTGCGAAACGCTGTCCCGACGGCGCAGCCATGCGTAGTAGCCACTGCGCGAGACGCCGAGGACCGCGCACTGCAGGGCGATGCTGTGGGCCGATCGATGCTGGTGGATGGCGGCGTACTTCAGTCCAGCTTCTTTGCGAAGTACGCCGCGGTTTTTTCCAGGATCGTGACCGTTTCGGTCTTGTCGGCAAGCTGGCGCTTGAGCCGGGCGTTTTCCTCGCGGAGCTGGCGCTCGCGGTCAGTGACGGACTTCTCGTGTGCTGCCTTAGCCCGCCACTGATAGATCTGCGTCGCGTGCAGGCCGAGCTCACTGGCCGCGGCTGCAACACCGATGCGCTCGGCGAGTGCCAGCGCCTCGGCACGATATTCCGCGCTATAACGGACCCTTTTGCGCTTTGGCATGTCGTTGGCTGCTGTTGCCATGGTTCACCTCCAGTCTACTAACTTACTGAGGTGTCCACTGCCGATGGGAAAGATCAGAGCGTGTACGCACCGTCAATGAACAGCGACACCTGGCTTGCGTCAATGGGCAGCGCGATGGCCGATTCGCTATCGATTCCGTACACGAGTGCTCGCCCATGGTCCACAATGGCCACATCGACCAGCTCGATTTCCGCCTCGTGGACCTCCCCATCGGCGACCCAGGTCAATACCGCGTTCGGCGGATCGTTCTCGAAGCTGTCCTCGCCGTCGTTCCACAGGGCAACAAACTCATGCGCATTCAGATACTGATGGGCACGATTCGGCCGGTCGGTGAACGCGAATATCTCCCGTTCCATCGGGACGATCAGGACATTCCCTTCCTGAATCTCCACCGCATCCGCCGTGTGGGCAAACAGCCATTCGGCACGGTCATCTTCTGTAGCGAAGGCAGGGGCCGCGAAAAGACCGGCCGTCATGGCCACTGTAATGATTGACTTGTACACCGTAGATCTCCATTTTTCGAAAAATTCCGCCACTTTACGGCCCCATCGAACCGGGGGCACAAGCAGCATTATTTCAACCCCATGGGCGACTAGAAGAGTCCCCCGGGTCCAGCATCGGCCTGATACCCGCATGCGCCCATTCCATTGGGTATGCAGCTGCCATCCACGTAGATCGAGACGTCGCGCATTGTCTCGGGCAGTGTGCCGGGGTTGGCTCCGGTTATGGCGTATCGGATCGCGCGTCCCCGATCGAGCACGGATGCGTCCATGAACACGAGCTCCTGTCTCTTAAGAATTCCATCCTCGATCCAGCTGATGACCACATTGGGCGGATCGACACGGAAACTGTTACTGCCCTCCTCCCAGCCCGACACGAACTCATGGGCGTTGAGATGCTCATGTCGACGTTCGGGCCGATCCGTGAAAGCGAAGATCTCTCGCTCCATCGGCACGACGATCGCTTCTGAGTCGATCACTTGCGCATTCTCGGCGCCCTGTACGAAAAGCCACTCCGGTCGCTGATCATCGGCGCCATATGAGGGTGTTGAAAAAATGGCGACGGCGAGGGCCGCGGTGCTGATGGTTTTTCTCACTATCGATCTCCACATGTTGTTTTTTTGTGCGCACGCATACTGCGTTCCAGCGCAACAGACTCAGGCCAATCACTAGAAACTGTCGGATATACCTTCAGTGATACCCGATTCAACACATCTGGCAGATCGACAGCTGACTCCATATCGATCCGATAGATGATGTTCCGTCCGAAGTCCGCTACAGCCGCGTCACGCAACTTGATCCCGGCCTCATCAACCGTTCCATCCGCGTCGTCCGCCGTGTGAACGAAAAGCCACTCCGCTCGCCCGTCCTCATCGGTCTCTGGTATCACTAGTAGCCTAATCTCCGCATCTGATACAGCATCGCCTAGTGTGCCATGCTATCGATATACAGCGACCCGCTGACCGGTCGGTTGAGGCTCATCCCTCCGTCCACTATCGAGACCTGGTAGTGAAGAGCCCGCCCGTGATCCGCTACGGCTGCATCCGTCAGTTCAATCTCAGCCCGCCGCATCTCACCGTCCTCTTCCCATGTGAGTACGGCGTTGGGTGGGTCCTGGCTGAAGCTGTCCTCGCCATCGTTCCAGATCGCCACGAATTCATGTGCGTTGAGATAAAGATGGTCTCGGGCGGGTCGGTCGGTGAAGGCAAAGATCTCCCGCTCAAGCGGAACGACAAGCGTCGTTTCGTCCACCAATTCAACACCATCCGCCGAATGTACAAACAGCCACTCCGCCCGATCTTCATCAGCGGCGAATACAGCGGTTGTGAGCATGGTGCCCGTGATGGCCATGGCAGCGATTAGCTTCTTCACAGTCTGGTCTCCCTTCGATAACGTTTCGACGGTACTGTCCAGCTATACACGGGCACAGGCCCACAAAAGGTCAACTCCGTAGACGTTGACACGGCCATCCTCGGCTACCGCACACTGCTGTAGCCAGCTGCAATAGCCATCGCATTAAAAACCTCAGAAAACCCATCCACGAACAACGACACGTGACGAGCCTCCTCGGGAACGCTCGTGCCCGCCTCAGAATCAACTTCGTAGACGATGACTCTGCCATGATTGGCTGTCGCGACGTCCACCAGCTCAAACTCAGCCTCGTGGACCTCCCCGTCGACCACCCAGGTCATCACCGCGTTCGGCGGGTCGGCCTCAAAACTATCTTTACCCTCGCTCCAGAGTGCGGCGAACTCATGGGCGTTGAGGTAGTGGTGTCTCCGGTAGGGCCGTTCGGTGAATGCAAAGATCTCCCGCTCTAGCGGAATGGCAAGCGTTGTACCATCAACAACCTCTGCACCGTCTGCCGACTGCACAAACAGCCACTCCGCCCGATCTTCATCGGCCGCGAGTGCAACGGTGGAAAGACTGGCGGCCGCCATGAAAGCGGTGGCAATCAGTTTTTTCATATTCCAGATCCTAGTATCAGCTTGCAGGTGACCTGCGAGTCTTCAAAGCAGGCGAAAGTGTGATCCGTCATATTTTGAAAGGTTCCCGAAAAAGTGCAAGCGCGGGATCGAGGAAGTTTCCGGGTGCCGGGAACGCCGCGTGAGGCACTGCTGGAGCGCGCATGAATCCACGCAGGGACTGAATCCAGGTATCTGACGGGAAGAGAAAAGGGGCCGGCGGCCCCTTTTCGTGATGGGTAGAGAGGGAGGGATTGTTTCGGCCCTCGATCGTCCTCTGACGAAACATGAGGGGCATGGTCTCGCCCTGCAACAGTGGACACTCGATTACGCCACAACCCGGGCCTCGAACGCATCAGGTCTGATGGTTCAAGGGGCGGGATGGCAGCGGGTCCGGTTGCACTTCGCTTCGATGGTCTCGAAAAAGGACCTGACGCAGGGCGTCGGGATGCATCAGCGGCACACCATGGACGTTTCGACCTTCAGGCTATGGAACAAGGCCTCCACTGCCCGTGGACAGTATCAACACGGATAGCCGATGTAGACTGCCCAGCAAAGTCCATCAATGTACAAAGCAGCGTCCTGCCCAGCTTCCGCCAGCACATCCGCCTCCTCGATGGCAATCTCATACTGGATTGCTCGGCCATGACTCACCACCTTCGCATCCAGCAGTTCGACCTCCAGTTCCTGAACCCCGCCATTCTCGATCCAGGTGAGAACGGCATTGGGCGGATCATCACCAAAGCTGTCCTCGCCATCGTTCCAGACCGCCACGAATTCGTGTGCGTTGAGATAACGATGGTCCCGGGCGGGCCGGTCGGTGAATGCGAAGATCTCCCGCTCCAGCGGAATGACAAGCATGGTTTCGTCCACTAACTGAATACCATCCCCGGACTGCACAAACAGCCACTCAGGCCGATCATCGTCGGCGGCGATTGCAACGGTGGAGAGACTGGCGGCTGTCATGACCGCAGTGGCAATCAGTTTTTTCATATTCCAGATCCTGATATCAGCTTGCAGGTGGCCCACGAATCTTTAAGGCAGGCGAGACGAAGATCGTATTCTGAAAGGTTCCCGAAAAAGTGCAAGGGCGGGATCAGCGCCCTGTCCGCGGCTTATGCGATGACGAGTACTTCTTCCTCAAGATCCGAGCCGGTCTCATCAACGCATATCAACGAACAGGGATACGTGATGCATGGTATCCGGCACAGTTGCGTCCGACATCAAGTCAAACTCATAGATGATGCGCCGTCCATAGTCGGCTACGACGGCATTGACGAGTTCGACCTCTGCCTCTTCAACCTCGCCATCCGCCATCCAGGTCATCACTGCGTTGGGTGGATCGTCGTGAAAGCTATTCTTACCGCCGTCCTAGAGTGCGACAAACTCATGGGCATTCAGGTAACGATGCTCGCGATCGGGCTGATCAGTGGACGCGAACACGTCCCGCTCCATGGGTAAGGCAAGCAGGCTCCCGTCCCGAATCTCAGCCACGTCCGCCGTATGGGCGAACAGCCACTCGGGCTCGCTTTCCGCGGCCGCGAGTCCCATCGCAGAGAAAAGAACGGCCACGATCGCACCGCCTTGGATCACGCTCTTCAATGAACGACTGAGCATCATCATCGGTTCAGTGCCTATCTGTCACATTGGGAACGCGGTCGGGTTAGACATGAAATCATCGATATAGAGCGCGGCATCAATCCCCTCAGCCGGGCCGCTCGCGTCACCTTCCACAGCGATCTTGTAGTGAACGGACCGACCGTGGTCCTCGACCTCGGCGTCCAGCAGCTCGACCTCCAGTTCCTGAACCTCGCCATTCTCGATCCAGGTCAGAACGGCATTGGGCGGATCATCCGCAAAGCTGTCCTCGCCATCGTTCCAGACCGCCACGAATTCGTGTGCGTTGAGATAACGATGGTCCCGGGCGGGTCGATCGGTGAACGCGAAGATCTCCCGCTCAAGCGGAACGACAAGCGTGGTTTCGTCCACCAACTCAACACCCTCTGCCGACTGCACGAACAGCCACTCCGCCCGATCATCATCAGCGGCGAATGCACCGGTGGAGAGACTGGCGGCCGTCATGACAGCGGTAGCAATCAGTTTTTTCATATTCCAGATCCTGATACAGATTGAAGAGGGCCTACCAGTCATCGACGTAGGCGAAAATATGATCCGTCGTATTCTGAAAGGTTCCCGAAAAAGTGCAAGCGCGGGATCGAGGAAGTCTCCGGATGCCGGGAACGCCGCGCGAGGCACTGCTGGAGCGCGTTGAATCCACGCAGCAACTGGATCCAGACATCTGACGGGAAGAGAAAAGGGGCCGATGGCCCCGTTTTTGTGTCTGGCGGAGAGGGAGGGATTGATTCGGCCCTCATCCTTCGGGCCTCACCCTTCGGGCGCCTCGCTCATGCTCGGCGTCCCAACTGCCTGACGGCGATTGGTCGAACCCGATCCGCCTGCTCCGGGGGTTCGAACCCCGGCTTTCATCAGGCAAAGAAAAAGGGGCGCAAGGCCCCTCTTTCTTTGCCTGGCGGAGAGGGAGGGATTCGAACCCCCGGAGCCTTTCGGCTCACCGCATTTCGAGTGCGGCGCTTTCGACCACTCAGCCACCTCTCCAGCGAGCGCTGAGTGTACATCATCCCCGGATCGGGGTAAAAATCCTGGGGACCGTCATCGCTCAGTAACAGGACCGGCTTAGTGTCTTCAGGATCAACCAAACCGCAGGCTGGAGAACACGATGAAAAAGCAGACCATTGCGCTGACTGCCCTTGCCGCCGCTGCGATTGCCGGCGCCGCCAGTGCCGAGTTCGCACTGGATGATCGTTACGTCGATAACGATGGCGATCTGATCGCTGACATTCCCGAAAACGCCTCAGAGTGGGTCGACCCGGGCACACTTGTCTTCGCCTACACCCCGGTCGAGGATCCGGCGGTCTATGCCGAGGTCTGGGAAGGATTTCTTGACCATATGGCTGAGGTGACCGGCAAGAACGTCCAGTTCTTCCCAGTGCAGTCCAACGCCGCCCAGATCGAGGCGATGCGGGCGGGACGTCTGCATGTCGCGGGATTCAACACGGGCTCCAACCCCATCGCCGTGGCCTGCGCCGGCTTCCGGCCATTCGCCATGATGGCGGCCGACGACGGTTCATTTGGCTATGAAATGGAGATCATCACCTACCCCGGGTCCGGCATCGAGTCGGTTGAGGACATCCGTGGCCAGGAACTGACTTTCACCGCTGAGACTTCCAACTCTGGCTTCAAGGCGCCATCGGCGATTCTGAAGGCAGAGTTCGACATGGCGGCTGGCGAGGATTTTGATGCAAGCTTCTCCGGCGCCCATGACAACTCCATCCTTGGGGTCGCCAACCAGGACTACCTCGCCGCCTCCGTGGCGAACTCGGTGAAGGGGCGCATGCTCGACCGCGACGTCATCAGCGATGACCAGATCGAGGTGGTCTATCAATCGCAGACCTTCCCCACCACTGGATACGGCGTTGCGCACAACCTGACACCGGCGCTCCAGGAGAAGATCCAGGAGGCGTTCTTCGGCTTCGACTGGGAAGGCACGGCGCTTGCCGAGGAGTTCGGCCGGAATGGTGAGGACCAGTTCATCCCCATCACCTTCCAGGACGACTGGGCCGTGATCCGCACCATCGATGAAGCCAACGGCGTCGTCTACGACTGCGAATAAGCAGACAGCGACTCATGCTAATGGACGGGCGGCCGGTCGGCCGCCCGTCTCCTCGTTTCGACCGGGGAACACTTCCCATGCTGGAAATCAGCGATCTCACCAAGACTTACGCGACTGGTGACACGGCGCTCTCGGACGTTACGCTCGCCGTCCCGCAGGGGCAGATCATGGGCTTGATCGGTCCATCCGGCGCGGGCAAATCAACCCTGATCCGCTGCATCAACCGCCTCGTCGAGCCAACCTCCGGCAGGATTCGGCTTGGTGATGTGGATCTGGCGATAATCGGCCACCGCGAACTGCGTCGGCAACGGCGCCGGATCGGGATGATTTTCCAGGAATATTCTCTCGTCGAGCGCCTGACCGTGATGGAGAATGTCCTCTCCGGCCGGCTGGGGTACGTCCCCTTCTGGCGCAGCTTTACCCGCCGGTTCCCGCCGGAGGATATCCAACGCGCCTACCAGCTGCTTGATCGCGTCGGACTGATCGAGCAGGCCGACAAGCGCGCCGATGCCCTGTCCGGTGGTCAGCGCCAGCGTGTTGGCATCGCCCGCGCCCTCGCGCAGCAGCCCGAGCTCCTGCTCGTGGATGAACCCACGGCCAGCCTTGACCCGCGGACCTCACGCCAGATCATGCGACTGATCACGGAGATCTGCACCGAGCAACATCTACCGGCGATCATCAACATCCACGATGTCCCCCTCGCCCAGCAGTTCATGCAGCGAATCGTGGGCCTGCATGGGGGCCGCGTTGTGTTCGATGACGTGCCTGCCAAGCTCAATGAATCAACACTCACCACGATCTACGGCGAGGAGGACTGGAACCCGAACCGCGAGGAAGATGCCCCCGCCGGGGCGGGTTCGGCGCAGGCGGCCGATGCGTCAATCGAGGCCGCAGCCCGATGAGTAGCGACGCCCTGTCGGGCTACCCCAGGACCTGGCGACGTCCGCCGCAGATCATCACCGATCGCCGCTGGCGGATCGGCATTCAGCTGGGCATTCTCGCGTACCTGCTTCTCGCCGGCGGCTCGATCGAGGTGGATTGGCAGCGTGTGGTGGAGGGCCTGGAACGCGGCCAGCGGTTTGCGATGGGCTTTCTGCACCCCGACTTCGCCAGTCGCTGGGGAGATATTTCACGCGGGCTCATCGAGAGCCTGACAATGACGCTGACCTCGACGGTCATCGGCGTGTTGATCTCGGTACCCATCGGGATTGGCGCCGCGCGCAATCTCGCCCCACGCAGTATCTATCTGGTCTGTCGCGCCATCATTGCGGTGAGCCGCGCCCTGCAGGAGATCATCATCGCGATCTTTTTCGTGGCGATGTTCGGCTTTGGTCCCTTTGCCGGCTTCCTGACCCTGAGCTTCGCCACCATCGGATTCCTGGCAAAGCTGCTCGCCGATGACATTGAAGAGATCGAGCCCGGACAAGCGGACGCCGTTCGCGCCACGGGCGCCTCCTGGTGGCAGCTGATCAACTATGCGATCCAGCCACAGGTCATGCCGCGGTTGATCGGCCTTTCACTCTATCGGCTTGACATCAATTTCCGCGAATCGGCGGTGATCGGCATTGTCGGAGCCGGCGGCATCGGCGGTACGCTGAACACGGCGATCGATCGATATGAGTACGACAGTGCCGGCGCCATCCTGCTGGTCATCATCGCCGTCGTGATGGTTGCCGAGTACGCCTCGGGTTACGTCCGGAAGTTCGTCCAATGAGCCGGTCCAGCGAGCAGACGGCCATCTGGCGCCATCGCACGACCCGACAGCAGCTGATGCTCTGGTTCGGCTGGCTCGGGCTGGTCATGCTCTTCGTCTGGTGCTGGCAGCTCATGAACCGGGAGACCATGTGGTTCTTTGTGCTGGATGCACCCCGCCAGGCGGCGGATATCGGTGGGCGGATGTGGCCGCCCCGCTGGGAATACCTGCCGGAGCTGCTGATTCCGCTGTGGGATACCATCAACATTGCCACCATCGGGACCATCGGGGGTGTACTCATGGCCGTGCCGACCGCTTTCCTGGCGGCGCGCAACACGACCCCTTCCCCCCGGTTCCTGCGCCCTGTCGCCCTCTTCATCATCGTGACCTCGCGCTCCATCAATGCGTTGATCTGGGCATTACTTCTCGTCGCCATCATCGGCCCGGGCATCCTCGCCGGCATGGTGGCCATCGCCCTGCGCTCGATCGGTTTCGTCGGCAAACTCCTCTATGAGGCCATAGAAGAAACCGACCCGCTTCAGGTGGAAGCGGTGGCGGCCACCGGCGCAGGCCGGGCGCAGGTGCTCAACTACGGCATCGTGCCGCAGATCATGCCGGCCTTCTGGGGCATCTCAGTATTCCGCTGGGATATCAATATCCGCGAGAGCACGATTCTCGGCCTGGTGGGGGCCGGCGGTATCGGCCTGAAGCTGCAGGGGTCGCTGAATACCCTCGCCTGGGGCCAGGTCAGCGTGATCCTCCTGCTCATTCTCGGCACCGTGGTGGTGAGCGAGTGGATCTCGGCCCGCATGCGCCACGCGATCATCTGAGCGGAACGCGCTAGACTATGCGGTATCGTCATCGCGTCACGGGAACAGGATGGATCAAAGCACCGCCACCGACGCTCTCACAGCCGCCCCACCCGGGTTCACCGCCTACGAGGCGATCCGGCACCGGCTACCGGCACCCGCAAGAGAGGGCGCCTGCCGCCGGGCCAGAGATCTTGGCGACATTGCCGATGCCTATGACACGATCCTGCTGGACGCCTATGGGGTGCTGAATCGGGGCATGGAACCCGTCCCGGGCGTACCGGAGCGCATCCGCTCCCTGCAGGCCACGGGCAAGCGCATCATGGTCGTCTCCAATGCCGCAGGATTCGCGCACCGCACACTCATGGAGCGGTACGCACGACTGGGCTATGACTTCGATGCCGAGGACGTCATTACCAGCCGCAAGACACTGGTACGGCAGCTAGCGCAGGAGTCTCCCCGGCACTGGGGCATGATCGCCGGACAGCATTTCGGCCCAGATGAATTCCCGCCCCTCGACTACCGCATGCTGGCCGATGACATCACCGACTACGATGCCGTCGAGGGATTTCTGCTCGTTGGCGCATCGGAATGGAGTCCCGCGCGGCAGGCCTTCCTCGTGGAAAGTCTCAGGCGGCGACCGCGCCCGCTGTTCGTGGCCAACCCCGATCTGCTCGCCCCGCAGGAAGGTGGATATTCCACCGAGCCGGGCACCTACGCCCATGAAATACAGGACGAGACCGGGGTCGAGCCGGTTTTCTACGGCAAGCCGTATGGCAACATCTTCGCGCTGGCCATGGAACGACTGCAGCCGGAGACCGGCTTTGACCCCGAGCGTACGCTGATGGTCGGAGACACACTCCATACCGATGTGCTGGGCGGACAGACGGCCGGCCTTCACACCGCGCTCGTGACAGACAGTGGCGTACTGGCCGAAATGGACATCGATGCCGCCATCGCCACCTCGGGGATCGCTCCTGACTGGATTCTCGATCAGGCCTGAGCGGATCCCCCCGGGAGCAGCCTTGATTCCACGTATCGATTTCCGAAAGCTTGAAGCGGGTAATGCGGACACACTGCGCGAGGTAGCCTCCGGCGCCCGTGAGGTGGGCTTCCTTCTGTTGGAGAACACACCCGTCACCGCCGAGCAGCAACGGGCGGTGCTCGCGGCCTACCGGCAGTTCTTCCGTCAGGATCCCGCCCTCAAGGCCGAAGTGGATATGGCCCGCACCGGCGCGAACCGCGGCTGGGGGGCCTCCCGGTCGGAGCGCGTCGACCCCGTGGCCAACCCGGACTACAAGGAAGTCTTTGATTGCGGCGTCCCGCTCAGCGCGGATGATCCACTATCCAGTCTTCCGGTTTACTCGGAAAACCTCTGGCCCCGCTCACCGGCCGATTTTCAGGTAACCGTCGAGGACTATTTCATACGGGCCCGGCAGGTAGCGATGACGATGCTTCGGGGCATTGCCCGCGGCATCGGCCGCGATCCGGACGCGTTCACCGACAAGTTCGCCCGGCCGATGGCACTACTACGCGGCAACTACTATCCGCCACGACCGGCCTGGGCCGGCGACCGCGATTTCGGCATCGCAACCCATACCGATTACGGATGCCTCACATTGCTCGCCACCGACGGCCGAGGTGGCCTCGAGGTGGAACTCCGGGACGGCCGCTGGCATGGCGTCCATACGGAACCCGGCGCATTCGTGATCAACTTCGGGGAAATGCTTGAGATGTGGAGCGCGGGTGCGGTCAAGGCCACACCCCATCGAGTCATTGGTGGCACCGAGGAGCGGATATCGGCACCACTTTTCTTCAACCCCGATTATGAGGCCAACGTCGCGCCGCCCGGATGCGGCCGGAGAATCAGCGCCGGGGAGCATCTCAGCCAGCGCTATGCCGAAACCTACCTGCACATGGGGAACGGCTGATAAGCGATCCCGCCGATCAGCCGTTCAGCCGTTCAGCCAGTCCAGTGAGCAGTCCATGATCAGTGGGCTTGCCGGCGGCAGATCAAGCGTCATCCTCGCCACCACACGGGGTTCGCCACTGACCCGGGTACGGATGCTGGCGCAGTCGCCCACCATGCCCGTACTGACCACGGCGCCCTCAAAGGTGGTACCAGCCGGACTGGTGTTGCGCAGGGTGGCGCCCACCGCCGCACGCCCCTGACGGCTGAGCCGTGCCAGACGTGCCACCGTGCCGGTGCCTGTGGGACAGCCCCAGAGGACACCGGGATGCCCGTAGGTGCCACCGGTGGCCACCCAGCAACCGGGCGTTTCCTCGCGTTCCGGCCACATCCAGTGCAGGAATCGAGGCAGGCCCACATCCCCCAGCACCGGGTGCCTGAGATCGAAATCCCGCTGCACCGCCTCGATCACCTGCGCGGCGAGGGCCAGCGCCTCTGCGTCGCCGGCCCGTTCAGGCGCCAGGCCGACGGCATCGGCGTCGACCATCACATAATGGCCACCGCTCCAGACCAGGTCATACGCGACGGTCCCGATACCTGGTAGTTCGATCGAGGCATCGGCACGGTGGACGAAGGTTTCATCACCTTCCACGCACACCGAGGTGACCTGACCCGCCTGCAGCGTCACATGGGCATCCACCCGACCGCCAGGCGTCTGTAGCCGCACGCATTGCACGCCATCCTCCGTCGTCCGCGGAACCCGCCCGCTCTCGACGAGCGCGCAGGCGGTCGCCATGGTGTTGGAGCCGGAGAAGAACGGATAACCCATCACCTCCATGATGATGAACCCCGCCTCGGCCTCGGGATCATCCGGCGGCGTGATCAGATCGACGCAGAAGGCGGGCAACCCATAGGGCGGCTCGATCAGCAGCCGGCGCAGGCCGTCCCCCGGCCCGCTGAGCCATTCCATGCGCTGCCGCACGCTACGGGTTGCGTCGACGGGCACACCGGAGAAGACCACGCGATGAATGTCAGTGCCAACGGCGACATCCGTCCACTCCAGGCGCGCTCCCCCGTCAGCGACCGGCATGGGGCGCCCCGACCTGTTCCCAGTGCCGGTCGGGAACCACCACCAGCTTGCCCACGTAATCCTTGTTCATGAAATCGGTCTGCGCCCGGTGGAAATCCGACAGCGGGTAGGCGGCATCAAGCAGCGGTCGGATACGACCGGCGAGTGCATGTCCGAGCAGCCGCCTGAAATCGCTGCGCCGGCCCTGCGAGGAGCCGTGCAGCTGGAGCTGCTTGAGGTACATCGTACGCAGGTCGAGATCCACCACCGGCCCGGCGATGGCGCCAGCCGTGGTATAGCGGCCCTCCGGACGGAGAATGCGCAACAGATCGTTGAAATGGGGTCCGGCGACGAGATCGGCCACAACGTCGATGGCCTCGCCGCCAGTGGCCTCCTCCACCGCGGCGACCCAGTCATCGGCGGCACGGTCGATGACGGCTTCGGCGCCGATCGCCTTCAGCGCCTCTGCCTTGTCGCTCCGTGTCACGGCGTAAGGGATGGCGTCACGAGCGCGGCAGAGCTGAACAATGCCGGAACCGACCCCCCCCGAGGCACCGGTGACGAGGACGCGCTCACCGGCCTCGACCGCAGCGCGCTCGAGCATATGCTCGCCGGTCAGATAGGCGCAGCAGAAGGTGGCGAGCTCGGCATCGGTGAGATCCGTCTCGACAGCATGCGCATTTTCAGCCGGCACGCACTGGTACTCCGCATAGCCACCATCCCGCCCATGACCGATGTAGTCGATGTCGGCAAGGCTGTCGTCCTCGCGATTGTAGAGACTGAAATCCACGACGACCCGCTCGCCGATACGCGACACTGGCACGCCATCGCCAACGGCGACGACCCGGCCGACACTATCCGTCCCCTGGATACGCGGAAAGGTCAGGGTCGAACGCCCGCGCCGCCACGTGGAGACCGCCTGGGGATCGGTATCGCTGCCATAGGCGCCCTCGCGTACCCACACATCGGTATTGTTCATGCCGCAGGCACGGACCTCGATAAGCACCTCGCCGGCGGCCGGCTTGGGCACGGGAACGTCAGTGCGGTATTCCAGGGCATCGAGTCCACCATGGCGGGTGAGCAGGACGGCGGCCATGGTCTCGGGGATTGCTTTCGAATTCACGGTTTCTCGCTGGCTCGGGGCGCCGGGGCGCTGATTGATGGGACCGGTGGCAGGCGACCGGAAAGGCGTTCCAATGTAGTGGGGAACTGGCGCTCCGCTCAAGCCCCTCGGCGAGCCCCGAAGAACTCCTGCAGCATCGCGGCGGCCCTCTCCCCCTCAAGCCCGCCCTCGACCGCGATTCGATGGTTGTGTGTCGAGTCTCGATGCAGGCTCATGGCGCCACCACAGGCGCCGGTCTTTGGATCACTGGCGGCAAAGACGAGGCGCTCGACACGGGCATGAATCATGGCGCCGATGCACATGGGACAGGGCTCGAGCGTGACGAACATTGTGCTCCCCGGCAGACGATAGGCCCCCAGACGGGCGCCCGCGGCCCGAAGGGCGACGATCTCGGCATGCGCGGTGGGGTCATGCAACGCGATCGGCTGATTGAACCCCTCACCGACGATCCCGCCGTCAAGCACCAGGACCGCACCGACCGGCACCTCGCCAGTCGTCGCCGCCCTTGCGGCGAGCGAAAGCGCGTGACCCATAAAGACCGAATCTGCGGCTGTCCCATTCATCGTCCGACAGCCTAGCGCGGCGCCATGCCATGAGCCAGCGGGGGATGATCCCCGGCGGGGCATACGGCGACGGTTTTCTGGTTTAATCTCCCCTCGCACTTTACAGACCGGCGCGTTGTGACCGAAGCGCCGGGCCAGGGAAATCATCAGGGAGAACTGAAAATGAAAGCGAAACGGATGCCCTTCCGGTCAATTCCCCTCGGGATGACGATGGCGCTGATGTTGATGCCGCTGGCCGTATCCGCCAGTGATGCCGACCGCGCGGTCGGCATGCATGCGTCGAAATATGAGCACTATGTCGAATGGCTGCGGTCACTCGACACAAAGCCCGAGCCCTATGTCGAATCGGTCCAGGCACTGCAGGATCTGATCGAATCGGACCCGGGCATCCAGATCAACATGAACCGCATGATCGAGCAGGTACCAGAGGCCATCCGCCCCGCCCGCAACGTGGACGAACTGCTCGGCATCATGAACGGGATCATCCACAAGGCCCCGGAATACCAGGCGCCGAGTCACTTCCCGATGTCCGCGCTTTTCGTGCAGATGATGTACACCCCGGCCGGCGAGTATCTTCTGACCAACCGTGAGCTCAACGCGGCCCTGAAGGCCGTGCTCGATGAGTGGAAGGCCTACCTCGACTCGCCGGACTCGGTGCATGTCCTCAATCGGGAGAACGGGTGGCTGAGTCCGGAGTCGTACCGCGAGAATGACCTTGATTCGTTCATCATTCCGGATGCCGACGATCCCCACGGGGGATTCGAATCGTTCAACGCATTCTTCCACAAGCGGATCAAGCCCGAGCTCCGTCCCATCGCGGCGCCCGATGACGGGAGCGTCGTGGTGCTGCCGAGTGACGGCACCGTCTACAAGATAGAGCCGGAGGCGAAGCGCACGGCGAAATACTGGCTGAAAAGCGAACCCTACTCGCTGGAGGAAATGCTGGCGGGCAGCCCCTATACCGACCGTTTTGTTGGCGGCACCATCGTCCAGACGTTCCTGAGCGGCAACAACTACCATCGCTTCAACAGCCCGGTGAGTGGCGAGGTCGTCGAGGCGCGCGTCATCGACGGCTTCATGTTCAGCGAACTGAGAGTGCTGGGCTTTGATGGCGATGCCGGTATCGAATCCCAGGGCTACGACGCCTCGGTGAACACGCGGGGTCTGGTCATCGTGAAAGCCGACGACGAGGATCTGGGTTACGTGGCGTTCTCACCGATCGGCATTACCGAGATTTCATCGATCACGCTGGGCGTGAAGCCCGGCGATCGAGTCCGCAAGGGCGATGAACTCGGTTACTTCAGCTATGGCGGCTCGACGGTAACCACCCTGTTCGAGCCGGATGCCGTTACACTCGACCCGGCGATCAAGGAAAAATCCACCGTCGAGGCGAACGCGCGGTTCGCGACAGCCCGATAACCAAAAACGCTCCGCCCCTCCTTCACGCCTGCTCGGAGGGGCTGGACGCGGGAACGGATCCGGCGGTCATGCCGGCTCGCCGCCGGAGATTGGTTTCACAAATCTGAATGGGAACTTGAATATGCCTGCTGCACGCAACATGGCCGTTCTGGGGTTTCTTCTATGTACATCGTCTCTGGCATATGCCCAGGATCCGGATATTCTTGGCACATGGAAAGGCGCATCCAGCGCCACCGTCATCGGTGCGAATGAGCACTTCGACACTGAGCGCGGCAGTAGCGCCAGATTTCTCAAGACCGAGTTCACCCTTGTCATCGACAGGGCTGAAGGGCGAAGCTTCTCCGGCCGCGTCTCTTCGGGCGGTGAAGAGGAGCCGCTCGTGGGTGCGTTCAGGGCCGACCTCCTGTCGGGCGTCATGGCCGACTATGACGGCACGTATTCCTTCGAGTTGACGGCACCCGACAAGCTGGAGCTCTGCTATCACCACGCCGCGAGTGCAACCGGGCGAAGCCTCGTGGCTGCATGTAACGAGCTGGATCGTCAGTGATCATCGGACCTCGATGAACACCTACTCCCACTCGATCGTCGCGGGCGGCTTGCCGGAGATATCGTAGACCACCCGCGAGATCCCCTCGATTTCGTTGATGATGCGGCGCGAGACGTGATCGAGGAAGTCATAGGGCAGATGCGCCCAGCGCGCGGTCATGAAATCGATGGTCTCCACCGCCCGCAAGGCCACCACCCACTCATAGCGTCGGCCATCGCCTGTTACCCCCACTGAGCGTACCGGCAGGAAGACGGCGAAAGCCTGGCTGGTCTTCTCATACCAACCGCTGGCGCGCAGCTCCTCGATAAAGATGGCGTCGGCCTGTCGCAGGCAGTCGGCGTATTCCTTGTGAATCTCGCCGAGGATACGGACTCCGAGACCCGGGCCCGGGAACGGATGGCGGTGGATCATCTCCGCGGGCAGGCCGAGTTCCAGTCCAATGCGGCGCACTTCGTCCTTGAACAGCTCCCGCAGCGGCTCGAGGAGCTTCAGGTTCATGCGCTCGGGCAGCCCGCCGACGTTGTGATGCGACTTGATGACATGGGCCTTGCCAGTGCTGGCACCCGCCGACTCGATGACATCGGGGTAGATGGTGCCCTGGGCAAGCCACTGGATATTGTCGAGCCTGCCGGCCTCCTCGTCGAATACCTCGATGAAGGTCCGCCCGATGATCTTGCGTTTGGCCTCGGGGTCGGCCTCGCCCGCCAGCGCGCCCAGAAAACGATCCTCGGCGTCAACGCGGATCACCCGGATCCCCATATGCCGGGCGAAAGTCTGCATGACCTCGTCGCCCTCGCCGAGCCGCAGGAGCCCATTGTCGACGAACACGCAGGTCAGCTGATCGCCAATGGCCTTGTGCAAAAGCGCCGCCACCACCGACGAGTCGACCCCACCGGAGAGACCCAGCAGGACGTTCTCATCACCCACGACATCGCGGACGCGGGCCACCAGGTCGTCGATGATGTTACCGGCGGTCCAGTCGCCCGAACAGCCGCAGACCTCGTGGACGAAGCGCTCGAGAATGCGTTGGCCCTGATGCGTGTGCGTAACCTCGGGATGGAACTGTAATCCGTAGAGGCCGCGCGCATCATCGCCAATCCCGGCAATGGGCGCGGCCGGTGTACTGGCGATGACCTTGAAGCCGTCGGGTAGCTCGGCCACCCGATCGCCGTGACTCATCCAGACATCGAGCAGGCCATGCCCCTCGGCGTTGGTGCGATCCTCGATATCCCTGAGCAGCACGGAGTGACCGCGGGCCCGCACCTCGGCGTAGCCGAACTCCTTGGTCGATGAGGCCTCGACGACGCCGCCCAGCTGATGGGCCAGCGCCTGCATGCCGTAGCAGATGCCCAGCACCGGGACGCCGGCCTCGAGCACCGCGTCATCAACCCGCGGGGTCCGCTCGCTATCCTCGTGAACCGACTCCGGCCCGCCGGAGAGGATGATGCCGCGGGGGGCAAAGTCCCGTATGGCGGTACCATCAACATCCCAGGGGCGGATTTCGCAATAGACACCCGCCTCGCGGACGCGCCGGGCAATGAGCTGGGTGTACTGCGAGCCGAAATCCAGAATCAGGATGCGCTCGGCATGGATGTCCTGGGTCATGCGCTCAGTCGCTGCGGTAGTTGGGCGCTTCCTTGGTGATGCTCACGTCATGGACGTGGCCCTCTCGAACGCCGGAGTTGGTGATACGGGCAAACTTGGCCCGCGAGCGGAATTCGTCGATATCCCGGCAGCCGCAGTAGCCCATGCTCGCGCGCAGCCCACCGAGGAGCTGATGGACGATGACGTTCATCGGCCCCTTATAGGGCACGCGACCCTCGATGCCCTCGGGCACCAGCTTGTCGACATTCCCGGCATTCTCCTGGAAATACCGGTCGGACGAGCCCTGGCTGCTCGACATGGCACCGATCGAGCCCATGCCGCGATAGGACTTGTAACTGCGCCCCTGGTACAGCTCGACCTCGCCCGGTGCCTCTTCGGTGCCGGCGAACATGCTACCCATCATCACACAGTGCGCACCCGCCGCCATGGCCTTGGCCATGTCACCGGAGAACCGGATACCGCCGTCGGCGATGACCGGGACATCGCGGCCCTTGAGGGCGCTCACGGCGTTGTCGATGGCACTGATCTGAGGCACGCCGACGCCGGCGATGACCCGCGTCGTACAGATCGACCCCGGACCGATCCCCACCTTGACGGCGTCGGCACCGGCTTCGACCAGCGCGACGGCGGCATCACCGGTGGCGATGTTGCCACCGACGACCTGCACATCCGGGAAGTGCTTCTTGACCCACGCCACTCGATCAATGACGCCGCGACTGTGGCCATGGGCCGTGTCAACCACGAGCAGATCGACCCCCGCCGCGGCGAGCGCCTCGACGCGTTCCTCCGTCCCCTCGCCGGTGGATACAGCGGCGCCGACCCGCAGCCGGCCGTGCTCGTCCTTGCACGCGTTCGGGAAGTCCTCAGCCTTCTGGATATCCTTGACGGTGATCATGCCCCGGAGCTGGAACTCGCCGTTGACCACCAGCAGCTTCTCGATCCGGTGACGGTGGAGCAGCGTGAGGATTTCGTCGCGCTCGGCCCCTTCCTGCACCGTCACCAGACGGGCCTGTGGCGTCATCGCCTCGGTCACTGGCAGATCGAGCCGGGTCTCGAAACGCAGATCCCGGCTGGTCACGATGCCGACGAGCTGACTGCCCTGGACGACAGGCACGCCGGAGATGCCGTGCTGCCCCATGAGCAGCAGGACCTCGCGGATGCTGGCCTCGGGGTGCACGGTGATCGGCTCCTTGATCACACCGCTCTCGAACTTCTTGACCGTCCGCACCTCACGGGCCTGCGCCTCGATGCTCATGCTCTTGTGCACCACGCCGAGCCCGCCCTGTTCGGCGAGCGAAATGGCGAGCCGGGCCTCGGTGACGGTATCCATGGCGGCCGACAGCAGCGGTATGTTGAGCCGGATGTCGCGGGTCACGCGGGTGGCCAGATCGACATCACGGGGCAGGACCTCGGAGTAGTCCGGCAGCAGAAGAACGTCATCAAAGGTCAGGGCTTCCTGGGCGATCTGCATGGCGACGTCCTCTCGTGGCGCTTGGCGGGATAACCGTCCATTATACGGCCGGATTCGTTACAGCGGCAATGTATCGCCCCCCCCCAGCCAACCCGCCGGTCAACTGCTAGGCTGTGCCCATGAGCGAAGCGGAGCGTCAGGACATCTACAGCGTCTCAAGGCTGAACCAGGAGGTCCGCATGCTCCTGGAACAGGCCTTCCCGTTGATATGGGTCGAGGGCGAGATCTCAAACCTCGTCCGCCCCCGCTCCGGTCACGCCTACTTCACGCTGAAGGATGCCGAATCCCAGGTGCGCTGTGCGTTGTTCCGCAACCGCGCGATGCGGCTGCGCTTCACGCCCGAGAACGGCGATCAGGTGCGGCTGCGGGCCCGGATCGGCCTCTACGCCCCGCGCGGGGAATATCAGCTGATCGCCGAGCATATGGAGCCCGCCGGCGATGGCGCATTGCAGCGGGCCTTCGAGGCACTGAAGGAGCGCCTTGGGCGTGAGGGCCTCTTCGACCCTGCACTCAAGCGCCCGATTCCCGCCCTGCCGAAGCGGATCGGTGTAATCACATCGCCAACCGGCGCGGCCATACGCGATGTCATCAGCGTGCTGGGACGGCGCTTCCCTGCACTGCCCATCCTGATCTATCCGGTCCGCGTGCAGGGCGACGGCGCCGCTGAGGAGATCGCCAGCGCCATTGATCTGGCCGATCTCCGCGACGAGGTGGATGTTCTCGTGGTTGGCCGCGGTGGTGGTTCACTGGAAGACCTGCAGGCGTTCAACGAGGAGGCGGTCGCCCGCGCCATCCAACGCTGCTCATTGCCGGTGATCAGCGCCGTCGGCCACGAGGTGGACATCGCCATTACCGATCTGGTGGCTGATGAGCGTGCCGCCACGCCATCCGCCGCCGCCGAGCGGCTGTCACCCGATGGCGAGGCGTTGAGTGGAACGCTTGCCCGGGGAGTCGACCGACTGCGTCAGGCGCTGTCGCGGACGCTCCGCACACGCGCCGAGACAGTCGCGGGCCTGGACCGCCGACTGGCTGCACAACACCCGGGTCGCCGGTTACGGGATCGCGCGCAGCGGCTCGATGAACTCGACCAGCGGCTGACGCGGGCCATCCAGACAACGCTCTCCGGCCGGTCGACGGCCCTGCGCAACCTGGAGCGGCGATTGCGGACCCACCCGCCGAGTCATCTCATCCAGCGCCTGGGCACCCATCGCGCCCATCTCGGACAGCGACTCGAGCGCGCCATGCGGGAGGTGATCGCGCTGCGCAGGGCCCGGCTGCACGAGAACGGTCGTGCGCTGGAGAGTGTCAGTCCCCTGGCGACGCTCCATCGCGGATACGCCATCGTCCAGCAGGCCTCCGATGGCACCATTCTCCGCGAGGCATCATCGGTGAGTGTCGGCGAGCAGATCCAGGCCCGCCTCGGCCAGGGAACACTCCTGGCCCGGGTCGAGGGCCATGACGACGATACGCCGCTCACCGGCGAGAACTGATCCAGGGCAAAACCGCATCGCGTCTGGCTTGTTGAGTTGGCGCCCCACGCGCATCATGGCGGCACTATCCGCACCGCACCCTTGGGAGATTATGGATCTCGACGTCAGCCTCGGCCGCTACGGCCTCGACTTCGCCAGCCTGCAGACGCCTGAGGGCCTCTATCGGCTTGACCAGGCCTTTCTTGATGACCTGAAGACCGCAGCGCCCTCACTGGCCGCCCGGCTGCTCGACTACCGCGGCCGCGGGACGGACCTGCCTGGCACCGAGAACAGCGAGCTGCTGATCGAACTCGGTCCGCATGTCGAGACCTTCATCGGCCGGCTCTTCGGGATCGAATCAGAGCTGAATGCGCTGCGCGAATCGATCCTGGCGGACGACGTGGTGATGCAGTTCAAGCAGGCCTTCGTCCAGCGCCGCGTCAAGAAACACCGCCGTCCGGTTGAGTACGGCTTCGAGGAACTCGATGCCGCGGTCCGCGCGAGTCTCGGGCACGTCGAGAACGACGACGAGGAGCGTGCCATCGCACGATTCGGCATGGCACTGCTGGAGGACGAAGCGGCCAACGCCGATGCCATTGAGACACTCACCGCCTGGTGCAAGCTTGCGCGCCAGACAGCCGCCGGTCAGGCGCGCGTGAGGGGCTGGGCGAGCTTCCGGCTCCCCGAGCGGGTCGACCACTTCGATCTGGTGCCCACCGAGACGGTGGAGGTGGACGGTGTGGATCGACGGCAGGCGGATCCCGGGCGCTGGCGGCACCGCGACGGCTTTTCGCTGACCGATGGCCGCATGGGCAGTCGCGACGTACAGAGCGAGATCCACTATTGCATCTACTGCCATGACCACGAGGGCGATTTCTGCTCCCGCGGTTTCCCGGAGAAAAAGGCCCAGCCCGAGCTCGGCTTCAAGGTGGATCCGCTGGGCGTCACGCTCACCGGCTGCCCGCTCGAGGAGAAGATCTCCGAGATGCATGTCCTGCGCCGCGATGGCTACAACCTCGCCGCACTGGCCATGATCATGGTCGACAATCCCATGGTCCCGGCGACCGGCCATCGCATCTGCAATGACTGCATGAAGGGCTGCATCTACCAGAAGCAGGACCCGGTCAACATCCCGCAGATCGAGACCCGCGTGCTCACGGACAGTCTCGACCTCACCTGGGGCGTGGAGCTCTATCATCTACTGACCCGCTGGAACCCGCTACGCCGCGAGCAGTACATCCAGCGCCCGGACAACAACCGCCGCGTGCTGGTCGCCGGCATGGGCCCGGCAGGCTTCACCATGGCGCATCATCTCACCATGAACGGCACGGCCGTGGTGGGTATCGACGGACTCAAGATCGAGCCGCTGCCAACGGATCTGCTGAAGCATCCGGTCGAAAAGTGGGCCGACCTGCAGGAAGATCTCGATGAGCGCATCCTGCTCGGCTTTGGCGGTGTCGCCGAGTACGGGATCACTGTGCGCTGGGACAAGAATTTCCTGAAACTGATCTATCTGACGCTGGCCCGGCGGCACAACTTCCGAGTGTTCGGCGGCGCCCGGCTGGGCGGTACCGTCACGCTGGAGGACGCCTGGTCACTTGGCTTCGATCACGTCGTCAACGCCACTGGTGCCGGGCTGCCGCGGGTGGTGCACATGGGCAACAGTCTGGCCCGGGGAATGCGCCAGGCAAGCGACTTTCTCATGGCACTGCAGCTCACCGGCGCCGCCAAGGCATCAAGCCTGGCGAGCCTGCAGGTGCGGCTGCCCGCCGTGGTCGTCGGTGGCGGCCTGACCGGCATCGACACTGCCACCGAGGTCCAGGCGTATTACGTCAAACAGGTCGAGAAGATCCTGGAGCGCTATGAACGGCTGTCGGAGCAACTCGGCACCGAGGCCGTCACCGCCGGCATGAACGACGAGGATCAGGCAACCCTGACCGAATTCGTCGACCATGGGCGGGCCATCCGCGAAGAGCGGGCCAGGGCCGCCGCTGAGGACCGCGAGCCCGACTTCAATCCGCTCATTCGCGCCTGGGGCGGCGTCACCGTTGCCTACCGCAAGGGCATGACGGATTCCCCCGCCTACGTGCGCAACCACGAGGAAGTCATCAAGGCCACGGAGGAAGCGCTTTACTATGCCGAGGGGCTCGAGCCACTCCATGCCGAGGTGGACGAGTACGAGCATGTGAGCGCCCTCATCTGCCGCGAACTGGCCCATCGGGATGGCCATTGGGTGCCGACGGGCGCCGAGCGCCGACTGCCCGCGCGGGCCATTTTCATCGCTGCAGGCACGGTGCCCAACACGATTTACGAGCGCGAACATCACGACACCTTCCGGCTCGACGGCAATCACTTCCTGGCGCATACGCCCACCGATCAGGGACTGGAGCCCGTGGACGACACCGAGCACTGCAAGTCGAAGGTCTTCGGTCCCTTCACCTCCTACAACGAAGGGGGGCGTCGGGTCACCTTCATCGGCGACACGCATCCGGCCTTCCACGGTAGTGTGGTCAAGGCCATCGCCTCGGGCATGCGGACCTATCCCTATGTCGAGGCCACCATGGCCCATGAGGCACCGGGCAGTGACGAGGCGCATGCCGATTTCCTCGGGCGGATGGACGATCTGCTCACCGCCCGGGTGGTGGAGGTCCGGCGGGACAATCCCGCCATGGTGGAGATCTGGGTGCGTGCACCGATGGCGGCGCGTAACTTCCGCGCGGGACAGTTCTTCCGGCTGCAGACCTTCGAGTCGCTGTCGCCGGTGGTGCAGGACACCCGCCTGCAGATTCCGCTGATCACCGTCTCGGGTACCGGCGTCCGCGATGACTGTATCCGGCTGATGGTCCTGCAGTGGGGGGCTGGCCCCCGGCTCGTGGGACGCCTGCAGCCAGGCGATCCGCTGGTCCTGATGGGGCCAACCGGCGCACCGACCGATATGCCCACCAACCGCACGATCATGGTCGTGGCCGGTCGCTGGGGTGCCGCCGTGATGCTCGATATCGGTGCGGCGCTGCGTGCCGCCGGCAATCGCGTTCTCTACGTGGCGGCGTTCGGCGGTGCCGGCGATGTCGACCACCAGGACGAACTGGAGGCTGGTGCGGATCAGATCATCTGGTGTACCGCGAAGGATGAGCTGATCGAGGCCCGACGGCCTCAGGACGTGAGCCTTCATGCCACCGACATGATTGATGTGGTCAAGCGCTACGGCGCCGGTGAAATCGGCCCGGCTCAGGGCGGTATCCCACTGTCGGATGTCGACCGCATCATGGTCATGGGGGGCACAGGACTCCTCAAGGGCTTCCAGCATGCCGTCCGCGGCGATCTGGCTGGACTCGTGGCGGAAGACTGCGATGCATTCGGGACCGTTGGCAGCCCGATGCAGTGCATGATGCAGGGCGTCTGTGCCCAGTGCCTGCAGTGGCAGGTCGACCCCGAGACCGGCAAGCGCACGCGACCGGTGTTCTCCTGCGCCGGCCAGGATCAGCCACTGACCTGGATCGACCTGGACAATCTCTCCGCCCGTCAGCAGCAGAACCGGCTCAGCGACCGGCTGAACGCCCAATGGCTGGAGCAGGTCCTGCCGGAGGCAGAGACGGGTTAGCGCTCGAGAACCACCATCGCGATGGCGTAGCGGCGTTCATCGCTGATGCTCAGGTGCGCGGCTTGAACACCCAGCCGCTCGGCCCGCCGGGCGGCCGGTCCATCAAACCTGAGCACAGGTGCGCCCGCCTCATCGTGCGTCACGCGAACGTCACGGAAACCCGCCTCCCCGCCGATTCCGCAGCCGAGTGCCTTGGCCGCCGCCTCCTTGGCGGCGAAGCGTCGCGCCAGAAATGCAGCCGCCTCACCCGGGCCGCTGGAGAGCGCCCGCCGGTAGCCGGGCCATTCACTGCCTGCCAGCAGGCGGGCGGCCAGACGCTCGCCATGGTCGGCCTGCATCCGCTCAAGGCGCGCTGTCTCGACGATATCCGTGCCGATACCGACGATGCTCAATGCCGCGCCTCGCGGATGAGCCGCTTCATCTCCCGCACCGCCTCCGTGAGCCCCGTGAAGAGCGCGCGGGAGACGATGGCGTGCCCGATATTGAGCTCGGTGATCTCGGGAAGCGCGGCGACCGGCGCGACGTTGTGATAGTGCAGGCCATGGCCGGCGTTGACCTGCAGGCCGAGCGAGTGCCCCAGCGCGGCCGCCTGCTGGATGCGCTGGAACTCGGCGTGAATATCCGTATCACTGCGGGCCTCGGCAAATGCCCCGGTATGCAGTTCCACCACCGGCGCACCGGCCTCCACGGCGGCATGGAGTTGCGCCGGATCCGGATCGATGAACAGCGACACGCGGCAACCGGCGTCCGCCAGTGACTGGCAGGCAGCCGCGCACCGCCCGACCTCGCCGGCGACGTCCAGCCCGCCTTCGGTGGTGAGTTCCTCGCGGCGTTCGGGGACGAGACAACAGTCCGTCGGCTGCACGCGAGCGGCGATGGCGAGCATCTCATCGGTGATCGCCATCTCCAGATTCATGCGGGTCTGAAGGGTTTGGGCAAGCAGTTCAACGTCGCGGTCGTTGATATGCCGGCGATCCTCACGCAGGTGCACCGTAATGGCATCGGCCCCGGCTTGTTCCGCCAGCTGGGCGGCATGAACGGGATCGGGGTAACGGGTACCGCGACTCCGGCGCAGACTCGCCACATGATCAACGTTGACGCCAAGCAGCGGCTCAAGGCTGCCCTGATGATGGGCCATTTTCCTGTTCTCCCCTGGCTGTGAAGCGGCTGTAGAGCTCGCGTGTCTTGAGCGGTCGATTACCCAGATGCGGTTTCAGTGCCGCCCGCATCAGATCGCGGCTGGCGCGGGCCGTGGACTCGGTCAGTGATTCCGAGGCCAGGGCCAGCAGGGTCGCGCCGCTGACCACCACGCCCCCTGTCTGCGGGCCAGCGACCGGCGTGGCGCCATGCGCGGGATCGTACCGGTACCACTGATCAGGCACCAGCGGTGCATCACGTGTATCCCGCTTCAGGGGCAGGCCGTAGCCGAGCAGGGCCAGGAGGTCGCGCTCGAAGCCGCGCAGGGCGACCGGTTCGGACACGCCCTCGGCCAGCCCCTCAAGCAGCGTCAGATAACGCTCGAAGAGCCCGGGATGGGGATCCTCGCGCCCGAGCAGCCGGATGAGCAGTTCATTGGCGTAGAGTCCGCTGACCAGTCGCCTTCCGCGAAGCAGGAATGGCCGGCCGGCCGGCTCAGCACCGCGCAGCGAGCCGAGTTCGGCGCGGCTCCGCCAGGACAGGGCCAGGGGCTGCAGGGGCTGGAGCAGGCCCGCCAGTCGCGAGCGGCCACTGCGGACACCCCGGGCCACCACTCCCACACGGCCATGATCGCGGGTGAGCAGTTCAACGAGCAGGCTGGTGTCCCGATAGGGTCGCGCATGGAGGACGAAGCCCGGTTCCAGCGTCACGTCCCGTGGGCCCGAATTCATTCCGGCGGGGTATATCCAAGTGACTGAAGCATCCGTACATCATCGGACCAGCCCTCGCGGACCTTGACCCAGAGCTTGAGGTAGACGCGTCCACCGAAGAGCCGCTCCATTTCCCGGCGGGATGCCGCGCCGATCCGCTTGATCCGCTCGCCACCCTCGCCGATGACGATGCGGCGCTGGCCGACGCGCTCCACCCAGATGATCGCGGCTATGCGGCGCAGCCGCCCCTCCTGCTCGAACGCCTCGATCTCAACGGTACTGGCGTAGGGGAGCTCATCGCCGAGCATCAGGGTGACCTGCTCACGAACCAGCTCGGTCGCCATGAAACGCTCGTCACGATCGGTCACCTGATCACGCGGGAAGAGCGGCGGGCTGCTTGGCAGGTGGTCAATGATGGCCGTTTCAAGGGCTTCGAGGTTGTCTCTCTTCTCTGCCGAGACCGGCACGACCGCTGGAAATTCCGCGCGCTCCGCCATCCGGGCGATCTCGGGGAGCAGGCGGTTCTTGTCGCGCACGCGGTCCGCTTTGTTGATCACGGCGATCACTGGCGCATTGCTGCCCCTGAGCCGCCGGAGCACGCGCTCGTCTGCCTCGGTCCAGCGACCCGCCTCGGTCACGAAGACCACGACGTCGACTTCGCTCAGTGCGCTGCCGGCCGCCTCGTTCATGTAGCGGTTCATGGCGGTGCGCCCGCCCTCGTGGAGACCTGGCGTATCGACATAGACGATCTGGGCATCATCCCGCTGATGAATGCCCAGGATACGATGCCGGGTGGTCTGCGGCTTGCGGGTGGCGATGCTGACCTTCTGGCCGAGCAACGCGTTGAGCAGCGTGGACTTGCCGACATTGGGTCGGCCCACCAGCGCGACGAAGCCGGCCGGCAGGGTATCCGGCGGGGGGGATCCATGGAGGTCAGTCATCGTCGGCTCCGGCGATTTTCGAGAGCAGGTCGTCCGCGGCGGCCTGCTCCGCCTGGCGCCGGTTTCCGGCGACACCCTGCCCTGCCAGCTGAAGGGATTCACAGTTGCAGAGTACGCGGAAGGTCTGCTCATGAGCACGGCCGCTGACGTGCTCGACATCATAATGGGGCAGTTCCAGATGCCGCGCCTGCAGATACTCCTGCAGGCGGGTCTTGGGATCCTTGAGTGCCTCCATGTCCGGCAGTCGCGCCAGATGCACACTGAACAGGCGCAGCACGAGATCGCGACCGGCCTCGTAACCGCCGTCGAGATAGACCGCGCCGATGACTGCCTCAAGGGCGTCGGCGAGAATGGAGTCGCGACGACGACCACCGGTCTTGAGCTCGCCGCTGCCCAGGACGATGTGCGGGCCAAGGGCAATATCCCGGGCGATCTCCGCCAGCGCGTTCTTGTTCACCAGAGCGGCCCGCAACCGGCTGAGCTCGCCCTCGCGCAGGTCGGGCCGACGCTCGAAGATTTCCGAAGCGATCACGAAGTTGAGGATGGCGTCACCGAGAAACTCCAGACGCTCGTTGTTGGGGCCATCCGAGCTGCGATGCGTCACCGACTGCTGCAGCAGCGTCGGTTCGTCAAAGTCCCACTGGATCCGCTCGGCGAGGCGTTGGAGATCATTCATCAGCACTGCGCTCCCTGCAATCACTCAATGACGTCACCCATGCGTGACCAGTTCGGGCCACCGTTCCAGCTCAGCCAGATGAAAAAGGCCTTGCCCACGAGATTCTCACGCGGTACCGGCCCCCAGAAGCGACTATCACTGCTCCGGTCCCGATTGTCCCCCATCACGAAGTAGTGCGCTTCCGGCACGGTAAAACTGAATCCCCGGCCACTGCTGCCCCGGTGTTCGATCATTTCGTGCCAGTCATCGCCGAGGCGCTCGCGGAAGAGATTGAACGCATCATCCCCGCTCCACTCGCCGAGGCGCTCAATGGGAACGGGCTCGCCGTTGATCGCAAGCCGCTTGCCGGTATAGGTGATGGTATCGCCGGGCAGCCCGACGATGCGTTTGATGTAATCCTGAGAGGGATCCACCGGGTAGCGGAAGACCACGACATCGCCCAGCGCCGGCTCACCAACCGGCACGATCAGATCATGGCTGACCGGCAGCCGAAGCCCATAGCCGAACTTGTTGACCAGGATGAAATCGCCCGCTTCCAGCGTGGGCAGCATGGAGCCGGATGGGATGCGGAATGGCTCGACGATGAAGGAGCGCACGACGAGCACGATAATGATCACGGGAAAGAGCGATCGGCCCAGGTCCACCCACCAGGAGACCCGTGCATCCGCCGGTCGTCGGCGGCGGCGCCATCGATCGAATAACCAGATCACACCACTGACCGCGGTCAGCAGGACAAGAAGCAGCTCGAAATCCAGCATCCGATTGGCCCGCCTGCGCGTCTATTTATCCTGATCGACCTGCAGAACCGCCAGGAACGCATCCTGGGGGATCTCCACCCGGCCGACCTGTTTCATGCGTCGCTTGCCCTGCTTCTGCTTCTCGAGGAGCTTGCGCTTGCGGGTGATATCACCGCCATAGCACTTCGCCGTCACGTTCTTGCGCAGCGCCTTGACGGTGGAGCGGGCGATCACCTTGGAGCCCACGGCAGCCTGGATGGCCACCTCGAACTGCTGGCGGGGAATGATCTCCTTGAGCTTCTCGGTGAGTTCACGGCCCCTGCCCTCGGCCTGATCCCGATGAACGATCACCGACAGGGCATCGACTCGATCGCCGTTCACCAGGATATCCAGTTTCACCAGTCGCTCACGCTGGAAACGCCGGAACTCGTAGTCGAATGAGGCATAGCCCCGCGAAGCCGACTTCAGGCGGTCGAAGAAATCCAGCACCACCTCGCCCATGGGCATCTCGTACTCGAGCGCGATCTGGTTGCCGACATACTGCATGCCCTTCTGCGTTCCGCGCTTTTCCTCGCAGAGCTTGATCACCGCACCGACATAGGCCTGCGGCACCAGGATGCTGGCGTGAATGATGGGCTCGCGGATCTCCTCGACATCGTTCACCGGGGGCAGCTCGGAGGGGTTGTGCACCAGATGGGCCTCTCCCTCCTTGTCCACCACCTCGTGCACCACCGTCGGCGCTGTGGTGATCAGGTCGAGGCCGTACTCGCGCTCGAGGCGCTCCTGGACGATCTCCATGTGGAGCATGCCCAGAAACCCGCAGCGAAACCCGAACCCGAGCGCTTCGGAGTTCTCCGGCTCGTAGTGCAGCGCCGCATCGTTGAGCCGCAGCTTGCCGAGGGCATCGCGGAACGCCTCATAGTCCTCGGAACTGGTCGGAAAGACACCGGCGAATACCCGCGGCTGAACCACCTTGAAACCGGGCACCGGGTCGCCGGTGGGGTTTTTCGCGTGGGTGAGCGTATCACCCACCGGCGCCCCGTCGATGTCCTTGATACCGGCCACCACGAAACCGACCCGGCCGGCGCTGAGCGAATCCCAGGTCTTGCGCTGGGGCGTAAAGATGCCCAGCTCATCCACCTGGAACTCACGCCCCGTCGACATGACCTTGATCTTGTCTCCCTTTCGCAGCTCGCCATCAAAGACGCGGACCAGACACACCACCCCGAGGTAGTTGTCGAACCAGGAATCGATGATCAACGCCTTGAGCGGACCGTCGGCGTTGCCTTGCGGCGCGGGGATGCGTTGCACCAGGGCCTCGAGCAGGTCGTCGATGCCATCACCGGTCTTGGCACTGATGGGCACCACCTCGGCCCCGTCCAGCCCGATGATCTCCTCGATCTGCTGGATCACCCGATCAGGCTCTGCGGAGGGAAGATCGATCTTGTTGAGGACTGGGATCACCTCGAGGCCCTGCTCCACTGCCGTATAACAGTTGGCGACGCTCTGTGCCTCGACGCCCTGCGAGGCGTCCACCAGCAGCAGTGCGCCCTCGCAGGCGTAAAGCGAGCGGCTGACCTCATACGAGAAATCCACATGACCAGGCGTATCGATGAAATTCAGCTGGTAGGTCTGTCCGTCGGCGGCGGTGAAGTCGAGGGAGACGCTCTGCGCCTTGATCGTGATGCCCCGCTCGCGCTCGAGATCCATGGAATCGAGCATCTGCTCGTTCATCTGGCGGGACTGGAAGTGCGCCGATCGCTCGATCAGCCGATCCGCCAACGTGGATTTGCCATGATCGATATGCGCAATAATGGAAAAGTTTCTGATCTGGTCCATGAAGTCCTGGCCCGGCTCAGGCCGCCTGCGGAAACGAGGAAGCCGCAGCAACAAGGGTTGCTGCGGCCCGGCCGACCGACGGCCGACACATCAATCCGACACGATACCCATCAGGGCATACGCAGGGCAAGGAAGCGCTGGCTCTGATCCCTGAGGACGAGCAGTGGGACACTCCGGCCGGACTCGATGCTGGAGACGAGATCGCGGAACTGCCCGAGGCTGTCGATGGATTCACGGTTGACCCGTGTGATCACGTCACCCGGCTCCACGCCGGCTTCCGCCGCCGGTCCGCCGCTGACACCGGTCACCACGACTCCCTCGACATCCGGGTCGAGTCCGAGTGCCTCGCGGCGTTCCGCATTGAGCGGCTCGACGCTCAGCCCCAGCTCCTCGAAATCACCCGACTGGCCATCACGCCCGTCGTCGCGCCGCTGCCCGGCATCTTCCGGTAGCTGGGCGAGGGTCACATCAATGGTCTCGCGTCCGCCGTCACGCATGACGACGACCGGGGCGGTTGAACCAACCGGCGCCCGACCGACCATCGGAGGTAGCGAACCCGACGTGGGCACGTCACGTCCATCGAATTCCACGATGACGTCCCCAGGCTCCAGACCGGCCGCCGCTGCCGGGCTGTCCGGTAGCACCTGCGCCACGAGTGCGCCCTCGGGCCGATCCATGCCAAAGGACTCCGCCAGGTCACGGGTGACATCCTGAATCACCACGCCGAGCCAGGCACGACTCACCTCACCGCCCTCGCGAAGCTGGTCGGCGACCTCCATCGCCAGCTCGATGGGGATGGCGAACGAGATGCCCTGGAACCCACCGGAGCGGCTGTAGATGTGCGAGTTGATGCCGATCACCTCGCCGTCGAGATTGAACAGTGGCCCCCCCGAGTTGCCCGGATTGATGGCCACGTCGGTCTGCAGGAACGGCACATAGTTCTCGGTGGGCAGGCTGCGCCCCTTGGCGCTGATGATGCCGGCCGTCACCGAGTGCTCGAAGCCGAACGGCGCGCCGATGGCCAGCACCCACTCGCCGACCTCGACATCGGACGACTCCCCCGTCTTCACGGTCGGCAGATCATTCCCGTCCACTTTCAGCAGCGCCAGGTCGGTCCGGTCATCGGCACCAACCAGCTCCGCAGTCAACTGCCGCCGATCATTGAGGCGCACGACGATCTCACTCGCGCCGTCAACGACATGATGATTGGTGAGGATATAGCCATCCTCTGAGAGGATGAATCCCGACCCGAGTGACCGCGAATCCCGCCGCGGGGCTGGATCACCATCCTCGTCCATGAACCGATCCATGAAGTCGCGGAAGGGATGCCCCTCCGGCAGTTCGTCCGGATCGGGCATACCCGGGATATTCGGCATGCCGCCCTGATGCGCCTCGATCTCCTGGGTGGTGCTGATGTTGACCACCGCCGCGCTGTTGTCACGGACCAGCCCGGTGAATTCCGGCAGATTCTGGGCGATGGCATTGCCGGCCGACAGGGTCATGACCGTGACGAACGCCATGACGAGCATGCGAGGCATGCGGACGCGATTGACTGGAGTTTTCATGAATCTATTGTCCTGGCTGACTGCTGTCGATATTGGGGACAAGCGAGCGGGCGATGCGTTCCACCGTCACCGCCGGCACCTCGCCCACGACGATGGCCTGATAACCGTCATGCATTCGTCCATAGGCGTTCATCGCGCCCATCTGCATGCCACCCTCGAAACGCCCGGCCTGGCTTTCCGGCTCGATATACACCGATACCGTGGCCAGCCCATCAGACAGCATCATGTGGCGGACAGGGTGGGGGCGACCGGGGAGCTGTTGGATACGGTCCATCTGTACGGCGAACCCCGCGGGCTGGTCCGCCATCGCCCACTCGTGCTGCGGGTGAGCGTCGGTTTCAGCGCGGGCGAGGTCATTGGTAATCCGCGAATACTCCTCCTCCCTGCCCGATAGCGTGGGCTCGAGCAGCGCCGGGTCGATCCGATCCAGGATTTCGATATCCAGCATCATGAGCTGCTCGATGACCTGATCATCGGGCCCAAGCACCTCCGCCCGGGTGAGCAGGCCGGTTTCGCTGTCGAGCCAGACCGAGTAGCCGTAACGGAACTCATCCTGAGGCTCGAGCATGATCTGCATCGCGGGACGACCGGCGACCCGGTCTTTCCCCACCAGGCGCAGCTCATAATGGGGGCGCAGGCGGTCGACGTCCTCGGGGATGCGCGCACTGAGGGGACGACGAAGCTGGCGCTGGTCGATGAGCACCGATTCGCTATTACCCAGGATGCAGGTGACGGAATCACCGCCACGGAGAATTTCACGGTGTTGTCCCGACAGGGAAACGAGACGTTCACGGATACCGGTCTCGGAGTCCGCGGCGCGCCAGATTTTCATGCTGCCTATATCGCTGCCGTGTTGATACACGAACTCGCCGATGAAGCTGTGGCTGTCGCGGGCCTCGTTGGCCCACTCCACCCAGCCGGCGGCCGACTCCGGTGACTCACTGGCCAGGGCGATCGGGCAGACGGCGACGCAGGCGAGCAGGAGAACGCGCCGGGCCGCGGCTTCGACGATGGGCCCGAGCCCTCTAGCGTTCCGCATCATGACTGACGATACGGGCGTATTTCAGCGTTCCACCAAGGCGTCCGGTTGCCGCGTGCTCACTGTGGTTGACGAAGTAGGGACTGAGACGGCGGCGGACCTCCACGTCCCCCGATGCCGCAATGCCGGGTTCGATACTGCCCTCGCCGCCGACCCGGGACAGGTTGCCGGCGGCGGGTTCGGCAGGCACGCGGACCGCCACGTCCATCGATGGCTGGGACGGCTGGGATGGTCCGGACACCATCGGCCACGCCACCACCAGACCGAGCGCCACGCTGGCCGCGAGCGCCACGCCGCCCACGGGCTGCAGGATGGGGGACAGCCGATGCCAGCCGCGGTTGCGGCCCGCCTCTCCGGCTGCGGCTTCATGCGACGGCTCATCGCTCAATGCCTCGCTGACGAGACCCGCAAGCCGGTCCGCACCCGGGACATAGTCGCCACGGGCGGCCGCATTGATCGCATGGTAGCGGCTGAGCCGCTCGCGGAGCGCTGGATCCGCCGCGATCCGCCGCCCGAGGAACCGGGACTCGTCCCGCCCCAGCTCACCGTCCACGAACGCGGAGAGTTGTTCCAGTGAATCGTCTTGCATCGTCGTCACCCGTCTGTCCCAGATATAAGCGGCCGGAGCCGCTTATCTATTGCCTCGCGGGCACGGAAAATCCGTGACCGAACCGTACCGATCGGGCAATCCATTGCCTCTGCGATCTCCTCATACGTCAATCCCTCGAATTCCCGCAGCGTAATGGCGGTGCGCAGGTCATCCGGCAAGTCCTCGATGGCGCTCATCACGGTCTCCTGCACCTGGTCGCGCTGGGCGAGCGCCTCCGGCGACTCCTGATCCTTGAGACGCGATTCAATGTCGTAACGTTCGGCATCCTGTGCATCGATATCGTTATCCGGCGGCCGTCTGCCCTGGGAGACGAGATGATTCTTGGCCGTGTTGATGCCGATGCGATAGAGCCAGGTGTAGAAACTGCTGTCGCCACGGAATCGTGGCAGGGCCCGGTAGGCCTTGATGAAGGCTTCCTGAGAGACATCCAGCGCCTCGGCGTGATCATGGACATAGCGGGAAATGAGCTTGACGAGCTTGTGCTGGTACTTGAGTACCAGCAGATCGAAGGCCTGCTTGTCACCGGCCTGAACACGCTCAACCAACTCCTTGTCCGCATTCGCGGTACTCATTTGCCCTCCGCGCCCGGCGCCCCCGGCAGCCGGACGCTGCCAGAACAAATTGACCAGGGAATACAGTAGAAGTTCACAGTGGTGGCAAGGCTAGCGGATGCCCCGGAGCCCCGCAAACGCCTCACCACGCCTTTGCCTCGCGGCGCAAACGCCGGTGCGACTCGGCATCGAGCGCATCCGATGGAATGACCAGGGCACGGCGACAACCGCTGCCCCGCAGTGAGAGCACGACCAGCGACGGCAGGATCAGAGCGTCAGTGATGCGTGCCACCTCCACACTGCCATCAGCGCAGAGGACGCGGCATCGCCTGGGCGACTCCAGTCTGAAACCCCATGGACCCCGCGCGGGGTCGGGCCAGTGACAGCGCAGGGTGACGACCGTCACCGCCAGCGTGAAGAGCACGCCGAAAGACCTGAGCAGGGCGGGCAGGCCGACACTGATGAGCAGTCCGGTGGCCGCAAGGGCGGGCAGGAGGAGGAGTGCGACGCGCAAACGCCAGCTAGGCCTGAGTCGATAGACCGGAGGCGCCTCTAACTCGGTTGACGATATCGACAAGGGCACCCTCCCTGGGCCGCTGGCCGTTCACGAGCCAATCGATGAGATGGTCATCCTCGCAGTCAAGCAGCTGCTCGAAGGCTGTCCGCCCGGCCGTATCAAGTGACCCATAGCCGCCGGACGGCGCCTCGAGGAACCGGGTCAGCAGGCGATCCAGCTCTGTCGTGCCGCGCCGGCAACGCCAGCGCAGCCTGGATATCTCGCTCATACGCCGCGGCGGATCACTGCCGGGCGACCATGAGACGCTTGATCTCGGCAATGGCCTTGGCGGGATTCAGGCCCTTGGGGCAGGCCGACGCGCAGTTCATGATCGTGTGGCAACGATAGAGCTTGAAGGCATCGTCGAGATCATCAAGGCGCCCGCCGGTATCCTCGTCCCGACTATCGGCGATCCAGCGATAGGCCTGCAGCAGGACGGCCGGTCCCAGATAGCGGTCCGGGTTCCACCAGTAGCTCGGGCAGGAGGTCTGACAGCAGGCGCAGAGGATGCACTCGTAGAGCCCGTCGAGTTCCTCGCGATCCTCCGGACTCTGCAGGCGCTCCTGGTCCGGGGGCGGCGGTGTCTGCGTGCGGATCCAGGGTCGGATCGACGCATACTGCGCGTAGAAATGGGTCATGTCGGGAACGAGATCCTTGACCACCCTCATCGACGGCAGCGGGTAGATCCGCACGTCGCCATCGATTTCATCGATCGCCTTGGTGCAGGCCAGGGTGTTCCTGCCATCGATGTTCATGGCGCAGGAACCGCAGATCCCCTCGCGGCAGGAGCGGCGGAAGGTCAGTGTCGGATCGATTTCGTTCTTGATCTTGATGATGGCGTCGAGCACCATCGGCCCGCAGCTGTCCAGGTCCACCTCGTAGGTGTCCAGCCGCGGGTTCTCGCCGGAGTCCGGCTCCCAGCGATAGATCTTGAAGATCCGGGTATTCACCGCACCACTCGGCGCGGCGTAATGCTCGCCCTGCTTGATCCGGGAATTGGGGGGCAGGATGAACTGGGCCATGGCAAACCTCTCCTGGGTCAGTACACGCGCTTCTTGGGCGGAATGACTTCCATCTCGTCAGTCAGCGTGGTCATGTGCACCGGTCGATAGTCGAGCTGGACATCGCCACTCTCCTGCAGCCAGGAGACCGTGTGCTTCATCCAGTTCTCGTCATCACGTTCGCTGTAATCCTCGCGGGCGTGAGCGCCGCGGCTCTCCTGGCGGTTGAGCGCCGAGTCCATGCTCACCACCGCATTCCCGAGCAGGTTCTCGAGTTCCAGAGTCTCCACAAGATCGGTGTTCCAGACCAGCGAGCGATCGGTGAGCTTCACATCTCCGAACATCGCCTGGATTTCATGGATGCGCTTGTGGCCCTCCTCGAGGGTCTCCTGGGTGCGGAAGACGGCGGCATAGTCCTGCATCGTCTTCTGCATCTGCTCCCGGATGCCGGCGGTCGGGTTCTCGCCATCCGCATTGCGGAGGCGATCGAGCCGCGACAGCGAGTATTCGGCGCTGTCCGAGGGGAGCGGCTTGTGCTCGCCGGTTTCCGCAACGATCTCCGCGGCCCGGATGGCCGCCGCCCGGCCGAAGACCACGAGGTCGAGCAGGGAATTCGAGCCGAGCCGGTTCGCTCCGTGTACGGAGATGCAACCCGCCTCGCCGATGGCCATCAGCCCCGGGACCACCGCATCCGGATCGCCGTCGCGCGGCGCGACCACTTCCGCGCGATAGTTGGTCGGGATACCGCCCATGTTGTAGTGCACCGTCGGCAGCACCGGGATAGGCGCCTTGGTGACGTCGACGCCGGCGAAAATCCTTGCCGTCTCGGCGATACCCGGCAGGCGCTGATGGATGACCTCAGGCCCGAGATGCTCAAGATGCAGATGAATGTGGTCGGCGTTGGGGCCGACCCCCCGTCCCTCGCGGATTTCCACGGTCATCGACCGGGACACCACGTCGCGAGAGGCGAGATCCTTGGCGTTGGGGGCGTAACGCTCCATGAAGCGCTCGCCCTCCGAGTTGGTCAGATAACCGCCCTCGCCGCGCACGCCCTCCGTGATCAGGCAGCCGGCGCCGTAGACGCCGGTGGGGTGGAACTGCGTGAACTCCATGTCCTGCAGTGGCAGGCCGGCGCGCAGCACCATGCCGCCACCATCGCCGGTGCAGGTATGCGCCGAAGTACAGGAGAACCAGGCCCGTCCATAGCCGCCCGTCGCCAGCACAACGATATGGGCACGGAAGCGATGGATCCTGCCGGTGGCGAGCTCCAGCGCGATCACGCCGCGGCATGCGCCGTCTTCCATGATCAGGTCGAGGGCGAAGAACTCAATGTAGAACTCGGCCTGATGGGCCAGGGACTGCTGATAGAGCGTATGCAGAATCGCATGGCCGGTCCGATCCGCCGCCGCACAGGTGCGCTGGGCGGTGCCCTCGCCGAAGTGCGTGGTCATGCCACCGAACGGCCGCTGATAGATCTTGCCCTCCTCGGTCCGGGAGAAGGGAACACCGTAGTGCTCGAGCTCGATGATGGCCGGGATCGCCTCCCGGCACATGTACTCGATGGCGTCCTGGTCGCCCAGCCAGTCCGAGCCCTTGATGGTGTCATAGGCATGCCAGCGCCAGTCATCCTCGCCCATGTTGCCAAGGGCTGCGCTGACACCGCCCTGCGCCGCCACGGTATGGCTGCGGGTCGGGAACACCTTGGTGACACAGGCGGTCTTCAGGCCCTTTTCGGCCATGCCGAATGTGGCGCGCAGACCGGCACCACCGGCACCCACCACCACGACATCATAGGTGTGATCGACAATCTCGTAATCGGCGGTCATCGGTCAGCCTCCGAATGCAATCTTGAGGACGGCAAAGATCGCCGCCGTGGCGAGCAGCAGGGCGAGGAAACGCACGGCCAGCACCAGGGCAAGCCTTACCCCCTTGTGGCTGACGTAGTCTTCGAGCACCACCTGCAGCCCAAGGGATGCGTGATAGAACAGAACGCCGAAGGTGAGGACCATCACGATCGCGTTGAACGGGCTGCCCAGCCAGGCTACGGCGTTCGCGTAGCCGCCGCCCGTGTGCATCGCCAGCCCGACCACCAGCCAGAGCATGAGCGGGACCATGCCGATCGCCGTCATGCGCTGCACCCACCAGTGGGCTGTTCCGTGGTGAGAGGCACCCAGCCCCCGGGCTTCTTTGATGGGTGTTCGGTATTGCATGGGATCTCTCCTCAGACCAGGGCGATGAGCCAGGCGATGAGCGTGAGTGCCACCGCCGCGCCGATGGCGATCTGACCGGAACGCTCCGCGGTCTCCAGCTCGAAGCCGTGACCGGCGTCCCAGATCAGGTGCCGGATACCATTGCAGAGATGGTAGAAGAGGACGAACGTCCAGAGGAAAAGCAGAATCTGCACGGGCAGGCTGCCAAGAATGGCGCTGGCCGTCTGGTAACTGTCTGGTCCAGCGGCAGCGGCGAGCACCCAGTAGACCAGCACCAGGGACCCGGCGGACAGCAGCACCCCACTGATCCGGTGGCTGATGGAGGTCAGCGCGGTGAAGGGCAGACGGTAGACCTGAAGATGCGGGGAAAGTGGACGATTATCCGTGCTCATCGCGGCTCTCTCCGGGGGCCATGTGTTTTGGAATTATCCCAATAAACTACGCTCAAGCGGCTTCGCGCGCAAGATCGCCGCAGCGCAACAAAACACCGACTGATCACTCAGAAGTCGGTACAGCGGCCGTTACTCTCCCAATCGCCGTAGCGGGTCGGCTCGGGTCCGCGTTTCCCCCCGACTTCCTTCGGCCAGGTCTCCGGCCGCTGCCAGTCGGTCTGAGTCCCGGTCCCGGTCTCGGTCCCGGTCCCGGTCTCGGTCTCGGCGGACGGGGATACCTCTTCGGCCGATCGGATCCCGTCGGCCGCATCCAGGTGCTGTTCTTCGCGGTCATCAGTCATGGGAGTCCCTCCGGGTACATGTTGAATGACGCCAGTGGCATCATCTCATGGACATTCACCCGAACGCATTCGATCCGGAGCTGAGCATGCCTGAACCCTTGCCGACCGTGGATGAAATGGAAATGGCCCTGGCGGACAGCGGCATTGTCTGCCCTCTCCCCTCACTGGGCGTTCTTCATGTGGCAGGTGAGGACAGCGGCGAGTTTCTTCACAACCAGCTCACCCAGGCCGTCAACAGCCTGGACGAGTCGACCACCACCCTTGCCGCCTGGTGCAACCCCAAGGGTCGGACCCGTGCGCTTTTCCGCGTCGTGCCGAGCGACACCGGCCTACTGCTGATCGCCGATGCCGGGCTGCTCCAGGCAATCCAGCCAAAGCTGCAGATGTTCATCCTGCGTTCACGGGTCGCCCTCACGGATCTGACGCCGGCCGAGGCACTGCTGGGGCTCGCGGGGCCAGTGGCCGAAACCCTGCTCACCGAGGCCGCTGGCTCACTGCCGAGCCAGCCCGACGGACTGGCGCGGGCCGGCGATCTGCACATCATCGCCCTCCCGGGCGACCGGGGGCTGCGCTATGTGCTTCTCGCGCCGAAGGAGCAGACCAAGGCATTCTGGGAGCGCTTCCGGGACGTACTGACCGAGGGCAGCGAGGCGTTCTGGCAGCTCCAGGATATCCGCGCCGGCCTGCCCGCCATCTCGAACGAAACCAGCGGATCGATCATCCCCACCATGCTCAACCTCGAGCCGCTGGGCGGGATCAGTTACGTGAAGGGCTGTTACCCGGGGCAGGAAGTGGTCGCGCGAATGCACTACCGTGGCCGGCTCAAGCGCCGCCTCTACCGTGCCCGCGTGACCGGGGATCCGCCGCCACCGGGCACCCCCGTGAATGATTCCGAAGGGGGCGAGGCCGGGCTCGTGGTCAGCGCCGCCGGGGCACCTGGCGGAAGGAGTGAGATGCTTGCGGTCCTGCGGATCGACAAGGCCGGCGACGGCGAGCTGACGGCCAACGGCACCGGCCTCGAACTGCTCGACCTCCCCTATCCGCCGCCGGCCTGACGCGCCGGCTCAGGCCTCCGGCCGCATCGCCGGGAACAGCAGCACATCGCGGATGGAGGGGCTGTCGGTGAGCATCATCACCAGACGATCGATACCGATGCCCTCACCCACTGCCGGCGGCATGCCATATTCGAGCGCACGAATATAGTCCTCGTCGTAATGCATGGCCTCTTCGTCACCGGCGGCCTTTTCCTCGGCCTGATGCCGGAAGCGGCGGGCCTGGTCCTCGGCGTCGTTGAGCTCGGAGAATCCGTTGGCGATCTCCCGGCCGGCAATGATGAGCTCGAAGCGCTCGGTCACGGTGGGGTCGTCGTCGCGGGGCCGGGCCAGTGGCGATACCTCGGTGGGATAGTCGATGACGAAGGTGGGCTGGCGCAGACGGCTCTCGGCGGTCTTCTCGAAGATCTCCAGCAGCAGCTTGCCAGCGCCCCACTGGGCCTGGACATCGATACCGAGCTCCCCGGCGCGTCCGGCCAGGGCCTCGCGGTCGTCCAGCCGTCCGACCAACCCCGGGTTCTCGGCCAGCACCGCGTCGCGCATGCTCAGTCGCGTGAAGGCCGGCGCCAGATCGATCCGCTCACCCTGCCACTCGATCTCCTCGCTGCCCACCACTTCCCGGGCCAGACCGCGCAGCAGACCCTCGGTCAGGTCCATGGCATCGCGGTAATCGGCGTAGGCCTCGTAGAACTCCAGCATGGTGAACTCAGGATTATGCCGGGTTGAGACACCCTCGTTGCGGAAATTGCGGTTGATTTCGTAGACCCGCTCGAAGCCTCCCACCACCAGGCGCTTGAGATAGAGCTCCGGCGCGACACGCAGGTAGAGATCCAGGGCAAGGGCATTGTGATGGGTCACGAACGGCTTGGCGGCCGCGCCCCCCGGTATTGGCTGCATCATCGGGGTTTCCACCTCGAGGAACCCCTGTTCGTGGAACAGATCACGGATATACCGCACGATGCGGCTGCGCATGTTGAAGATGCGCCGCGCCTCGGGGTTGGTCATCAGATCGAGGTAGCGCTGGCGATAACGGGCCTCGGTGTCACCGAGACCATGGTACTTCTCGGGCAGCGGCCGTAGCGACTTGGTCAACAGGCGCAACTCGTCGCATCGCACCGAGAGCTCCCCGGTTCTGGTGCGCATCAGGGTGCCCGCGGCCCCGACGATATCGCCGACATCCCACCCCTTGAAATCCTCGTATACGCCCTCCGGCACTTCATCGCGCCGGATGAAGAGCTGGATGTCACCCGACATGTCGCGCAGGGTGGCGAAGCTGGCCTTGCCCATGACCCGCTTGAGGATCATGCGTCCCGCGATGCTGACGCGGATGGCCTCCGCCTCCAGACGATCGGCGTCCCAGTCCGCGCAGCGTTGCTGGAGGTCACCGGCCCGATCCCGGGGCCGGAAGTCGTTCGGGAACGCCTCACCGCGCGCCCGCCACTCATCCAGCTTGCGCCGCCGCTCGGCGATCAGGCGATGCTCTTCCTGCTCTTCAGCCATGGTGTTCTCTTCTTGCGGGTACTTGACTGAGCCGCGCCCTAGAGCCCGGCCTTGAGGCTTGCCTCGATGAAAGGGTCCAGGTCGCCATCAAGGACGCCCTGGGTATTACCGACTTCAACACCGGTACGCAAGTCCTTGATTCGACTTTGATCGAGCACATAGGACCGAATCTGGCTGCCCCAGCCGATATCGGCCTTGGAATCCTCCACCGCCGCGGCCTGCTCGCGTTGCGCTTCCATCTCGCGCTCGTAGAGCTTGGCACGCAGCTGGTTCATGGCCGTGGCACGGTTCTTGTGCTGGGAGCGATCGTTCTGGCACTGCACCACGATGCCGGTGGGCAAGTGGGTAATCCGCACCGCCGACTCCGTCCGGTTGACATGCTGACCGCCGGCGCCACTCGCCCGATAGACGTCCACGCGCAGGTCGGACGGATCGGTCTCGACCTCGACGTCTTCGTCCAGCTCGGGGCTCACGAATACCGAGGCGAACGAGGTATGCCGACGGTTACCGGAGTCGAACGGCGATTTCCGCACCAGTCGGTGAACGCCGGTCTCGGTGCGCAGCCAGCCGAAGGCGTGATCACCTTCAACGCGGATCGTGGCGCTCTTGATACCCGCCTGCTCGCCCTCGGACACCTCGATGAGCTCGCCCTTGAAGCCCTTATGCTCGATCCAGCGCAGGTACATGCGCAGGAGCATTTCGGCCCAATCCTGCGCCTCGGTCCCGCCGGACCCCGCCTGGATATCGAGAAAGGCGTTGGCGGGATCCATCTCCCCGGAGAACATGCGACGGAACTCGAGCCCCTGTACGGTCTTTTCGTACTCCGCCAGGTCGCTGGCGACCGCGGCCAGCGTCTCCTCGTCGTCCTCCTCGCGGGCCATTTCGAGCAGCTCACCGGCATCCCCGAGCCCGGTGATGAGCCCACGCATCTGCCCGACCACCCGCTCCAGGGCGGCCCGCTCACGGTTCAGGGCCTGAGCGCGGTCCGGGTCGTTCCAGACGTCGGGCTGCTCCAGTTCACGATTGACTTCCTCAAAGCGCTCCTCCTGCTCCGGGAGGTCAAAGATACCCCCTCAGGGACTCGGTGCGTCCCTTGAGGTCATCGAGCTGACTGGCGAGTTGATTGGTATCGAGCACGTTATCCCTCTTGATTTGTGCGTTGCCGGTGCTGCTTCAGCGCACTGCTTCCCAGGCGCGGGCCAGCCGCTTTTCCGAGACCCGCTCGCGCGTCCCGAGATCCTGCGCGAACAGTGACACGCGGTACTCCTCGATCAGCCAGCGAATCTGGTCCAGCGCCGGATCACGAATGGCTTTGCGCGCATGACGGGCCATGGCCTCATCCAGGCGGCGCTGATGCGGCTGTATGGTGGCGAGGCCCGCCTGGTCCCGGCTCGGATCGCGCTGGATCCGCTCCACCCGCCGCTCCATCGCCGCCAGGTAACGCGGCAGATCCTCAAGGCGCTCGGCCGGGGTGTCCAGCATGAATCCCGGATGAATCAGCCCGTCAAGCTGGTGGCGCAGATCCTGATAACTGTCCACCAGCCCGAGCGGGATTTCACCAGTAACGGCACGCCGTACACGCTTCTGCCGCGCAAGGATATCAGAGACGCGATCACGAAGCCGCTCCGCCGCGGGCATAATATCCGCGCGTCCCTGCTGACAGGTGGTCAACCAGCTTTCCCGGTCCCGCGGGACCTCGTCACGCAGGAAAACATGATCGAATACCGCCTCGGCAAACTCACGCTTGAACGCGTCGGCTGAATCGACATCGCGGTAGTCGATCGCCATGCGATCCAGCCCGTCCAGCCCCCGCCGCAGATGGCGCGCCTGCTGCGCAAAGCGCTTCATGAGCAGGGCCCGGACGCCGGCACGATGGCAGGCCGCCGCCCGTTCAGGCCCATCCAGCAGTCGCAGCGCAAGACCATCCTGCTCGACGCGCAGCGCGGGATAGCCCTGCAGGGTGATGCCGCCCTGCTCGAAAGGCACCCGCTCGGGCAGCCCGCCAAAGTCCCAGTCGCTGATGCCGGTACGCTCGAAACCTGAATCACCGGGCGCCTCGAATCCCTCGGCGGCATGCGCGGCGAACTCGCGCTGCAGAACGGGCAGGTCACGGCCGCTGCCGAGGACCTGACCCTGACGGTCGAGGACGGCAAAACGCATGCGCAGGTGCATCGGCACCGCGACCTCGTCCCAGATCCCGGCGGGCAGATCGACACCGGTCATGCGGCGGAGCTCATGGCGGACCGTCGACTCCAGCGAACCTTCCCGGGCCGTGATCGATTCCAGCACCGCACGGGCGAAGTCCGGCACGGGCACGAAGTTGCGGCGCAGCGCCTTGGGCAGCGCCCGAATCAGCGTGATGACCTTCTCCTCCAGCAATCCCGGCACCAGCCACTCGAAGGGTTCGGGTGCCAGCGAGTTGAGCGCCGCCACCGGAATACGGACGGTCACGCCATCATCGTCACTGCCCGGCGCGAAGTGATACCGCAACGGCAGACGGATGCCGTTCAGGTCCAGATGATCGGGGTAGTCCGCCGGCCCCGTGTCCACCGCGCGCGCCATGAGCTGACCACGATCCAGCCGAAGGGACCGATCGTCGCCGCCATCCCGCAGCCATCGCTCAAGACTGGGGCCATCCACCACCGATTCCGGCAGGGCCTCGTCATAAAAGGCGATCAATGCATCCGGCTCGACCACCACGTCGCGGCGCCGGGCCTTGGCCTCGAGCGCCTCGACTTCTTCAACCAGCGCAAGGTTGGCTTTCAGGAACGCCGGGGCATTCGGCGGCGGATCGCCGAGCAGACCATCGCGGATGAATATCTCCCGCGCTTCCATCGGCGCCACTCGGGCATGATCGATCTTGCGGCCACTGACAATCGGCAGGCCATAGAGGGTCACGTCTTCGCGGCCGAAGACCTTGCCCTTGCGGGCATCCCACCAGGGATCGTGATACCGGTGCTTGACGAGATGCCGCGCCAGCGGTTCGATCCACTCAGGCCGGACCTCGGCCGCCGTGCGGGCAAACACACGGCGGGTCTCAACGAGCTCGGCGGCCATGATCCAGCGGGGCCGTTTCCTGGCGACTCCGGAGCCGGGGTGGATGGCGAGTTTCAGCCCCCGCGGGCCGACATACTCTTCGCCGTCGTCGCGACGGGCGATATTGGAAAGGAATCCGCTCAGCAGCGCCCGGTGAATGGCGATGGGCTTCGCCGGTCGTTCGTTCTCGGCCAGTCCCATATCGCGGACCAGCCCGTGAAGCTGACCATGCACGTCGGCCCACTCGCGCATGCGGACATGCGAGAGGAAATGCTCATGACACCAGGCCTGCAGTTTGCGCCGGCTCAGATGGTGTGCCTGCTCACGATACTCATCCCAGAGCCGGAGCAGCCCGGCGAAGTCCGACTGCCGGTCCTGCCAGCGGGACTGCGCGGTGTCCGCCGCTTCACGATGATCCATGGGACGCTCGCGGGGATCCTGGATGGATAGCGCAGCGGCCAGGACCAGCAGTTCCCGCAGTGCACCCTCGCGCTCGCCCGCCAGCAGTATCCGGGCGATCCGGGGATCCACCGGCAGGCGGGCCAGTTGGCGGCCGAGACGGGAGAGGTTCTGACGCCGGTTGAGCGCGCCCAGCTCGTCCAGCAGCTTCAGGCCATCCTTGACGAACCGCGGGTCCGGCGGCTCGATGAACGGAAAGTCCTCGATGGCGCCCAGCCGCAGGTGCTTCATTTGCAGGATGACCGAAGCGAGGTTGGTCCGCAGGATTTCGGGATCCGTAAAACGCGGCCGTGACTCATAGTCGGTCTGGTCATAAAGCCGGATGCAGACGCCCGGCCCCTCGCGGCCACAGCGCCCGGCCCGCTGATCCGCACTGGACTGGGCCACCGGCTCCACCGGCAGCCGCTGGACCTTGGTGCGGTAGCTGTAGCGGCTGATCCTCGCAAGACCGCTATCCACCACGTAGCGGATGCCGGGCACGGTCAGGGAGGTCTCGGCGACATTGGTCGCCAGGACAATGCGACGCCCGCGATGGGGGGCGAAGACTCGCTGCTGCTCGGCGGTCGATAGCCGGCCATAGAGCGGCAGGATCTCGGTATGCGGCGGGTGGTGCTTGCGCAGCGCCTCCGCGCACTGGCGGATCTCCCGCTCACCCGGCAGGAACACCAGCACATCCCCGCGGCCCAGGCCGGCGAGCTCATCCACCGCCTCGAGCACGGCCTGCCGAAGACTGCGCTCGCGTTCGTCTTCGGACTGCTCGATCAGCGGTCGATAGCGGACCTCCACCGGCCAGGTACGCCCCGATACCTCGATGACCGGCGCATCGCCAAAATGTTCGGCAAACCTTGCCGGGTCGATGGTCGCCGAGGTGATGATGACCCGCAGATCCGGCCGCCGGGGCAGCAGCCGCTTGAGATAGCCCAGCAGGAAATCGATGTTGAGGCTACGCTCATGGGCCTCATCGATGATCAGGGTGTCGTATCCCCGCAGCATCTCGTCGGCCTGGGTCTCGGCAAGCAGCATGCCATCGGTCAGCAGCTTGACCCGCGTCTGTGGGCCGCTCCGGTCGCTGAATCGGACCCGGTAACCCACGCCTGCACCGAGTTCGGTGCCGCACTCTTCGGCCACCCGGCCGGCAAGGCTGCGGGCGGCGATACGTCGCGGCTGGGTATGCCCGATCACGCCGTCGATCCCGCGTCCCATTGCCAGCATGAGCTTGGGTAGCTGCGTACTCTTGCCTGAGCCGGTCTCGCCGCAGATCACCACCACCGGGTGATCGCGCACGGCGGCCTTGATCTCCTCGGCATGCTCGAGGACAGGCAGGTCCAGGTTCAAGTCCGGATGGAGCGTGAGCGCCTCACGGGCAGCGCGAGCGCGCTCCTGCGAGCGGTCGGGGGTGCCTTCCGGGCGTTGACCGCGACGATTACCCCGGCGGCGACGTCGACGTTCAGTCATCCGGGTCGTGGGCGTCGTCCACTGAGCGGGTGTCGGGTCGGCGGCGGCGACGGCGGATACTGCGCGGCTCAAACCGCAGTGCCTCGAGCTGCCAGTCGTGCTCGCCGCAGGTCAGGATCAGGCAGGCAGGCCCGCCATAGGTGCGGGTGCGGCCCGCGGCGCCGGGATTGAGCATCCATGGCGTCGCCGACTGATCGGTGAGCTGCTGATGGCTGTGGCCATACACGACGGCTCGATAGTCAGCATAGTCGCGCCGATATCGGCGGTGCCGCTGTTCGATACTCCCGCCATCGTCACCATGGATGAGCTTGACGCGCCCGCCGGGCAGTTCCACGGAGGCCTCTCGGGGCAGCTTCTCCAGGGTATCGAGCTCGGTTTCCGGCCAGTGGGCCGCGTCATCATTGTTGCCGCGGATGGCGATCACCTCTTCGCGCGGGTGCAGCGCAAAGAGGATGTCGGCCCCGCCGACATCGCCGGCATGGAGCGCGATGTCGCAGTGGCTGACCTGCTCCGCCACCCGGCTGTCGAGGAACCCGTGGGTATCCGCGAGGATCGCGACACGGACCGGCCGGTCGATCATGACCGAGCGAAGCCCTCCGCGATGGTGTCGCTGAGCTGCTCGTATTCGCTGGTCACCGGGAAGTCCGGGAACTCGCGGATCACGTTTTCGGGCGCCCGGAACAGGATTCCCTGATGGGCGGCCCCCAGCATGGCCGTGTCGTTATAGGAGTCGCCCGCGGCGACCACGTTGAAGTTGAGTTCGCGAAGCGCCCTGACCGCAGCCCGCTTGTGGTCCGCCATACGCAGGCGATAACCGCTGATCCTGCCGTCCCCGGCTGTCTCCAGCGTGTGGCAGAACAGCGTCGGCCAGTCGAGCTGGCGCATCAGCGGTCGGGCGAATTCGTAGAACGTATCCGAGAGAATGATGACCTGATAGTGCTCACGCAGCCGATCCAGGAACGCCCTGGCGCCGGGCAGCGGCGCCATGCGATCGATGACCGCCTGGATATCAGGCAGCCCGAGCCCGTGCCGGGCCAGGGTATCGAGGCGCATCCGCATGAGCTCATCATAATCGGCAATGTCGCGTGTGGTGGCCCGCAGTGCGTCGATGCCGGTGAGGTCGGCGAAGTCGATCCATATTTCGGGGACGAGCACCCCTTCGAGGTCGAGACAGACGATATTCACTTGATTGCGCCCAAAGAATCAGGGTCGCGGACAGTAAGGCTTTTCCCGGGAGGCTGCAAGCCGGAGGCCGATGTTTCATGAAAACGTCATGCCATTGAACCAACGTGACACCGCCCCCATCTAATGGCATGTTGATGGGGCTTGTGCCCGAACACCGACGGAGGTAGACAACGATGGCTCAGGATTTTCGCGCAGTCACGGCAGGCCGCAGCACTACGGGTGGTTCGGTACTCGCCAGCAACAAGGTGCTGCGCAATACCTATGCGCTTCTGGCGATGACGCTGCTGTTCAGCGCCGCCATGGCCGGCGTGGCCATGGCAACCAGCGCGCCACCCATGCACTGGCTGCTGGTGCTGGGCGGGTATTTTGGTCTCCTTTTTCTGACTACATCCCTGCGCAACAGCGTCTGGGGGCTGGTCAGCGTCTTCGCGCTCACCGGTTTCATGGGGTATACGCTGGGACCGATCATCAGTCTCTATCTCGGCGCCTTCAGCAACGGTGCGGAGCTGGTGATGATGGCCCTGGGCGGGACCGGCACCATCTTCCTTGGCCTGTCCGCCTACGCGCTGACCAGCCAGCGTGATTTCAGTTTCATGCGCGGATTCATTTTCGCCGGCGTGCTGGTGGCCTTTGCGGGCTCCATCGCCGCGATCCTCTTCTCGATTCCCGCATTGTCGCTGGCGGTCAGTGCTGCCTTCGTGGTGCTGATGAGTGCGCTGATCCTCTATCAGACCAGCGAAATCATCCGTGGTGGAGAGACCAACTACATCATGGCCACCATCACGCTGTACGTGACCATCTACAACCTGTTCCTGAGCCTGCTCCAGCTGCTGAGCGCCTTTGCCGGCGAGCGCTAGGACACGGCCGGACAACGCCTCTCGAAAGCCCTGGCCTGCCTCTCCGGCAGGTCAGGGCTTTTGTTTTAGCGCCGACGGGGTCCACTCTGACGGGGCGCGCGACCGGTTGAAGCACTGACAGCGAAGCGTTATAAAAAACAGCCTTTCTACTGCATTTTGGAATAAAAGTATGAAGCTCAGTCAGCTGCGCTATATCGTTGAAGTCAAGCGCCGCGGGCTCAATGTCTCCGCCGCCGCCGATGCGCTCTACACTTCACAGCCCGGGGTCAGCAAACAGATCCGTCTGCTTGAGGATGAGCTCGGCGTGCCGATCTTCGAGCGCAGCGGCAAACATTTCACCCGGCTCACGCGCGCCGGTGAAGAGGTCATGGCCGTCGCCGAACGGATCCTGGCTGAAACGCGCAACATCAACGCCATCGCCGAGGAATATGGCGACGACCGCGCCGGCAGCCTGGCGATCGCCACCACGCACACTCAGGCCCGCCATGCCCTTCCGGACGCCGTACAGGACTTCCGTCGGCGCTACCCGCGCGTGAGTCTGCACTTTCACCAGGGCACTCCCGTACAGATCGCCGAGATGGCCACCGCGGGCGAGGTGGACTTTGCCATCGCCACCGAGGCACTCGAGCTCTACGAAGACCTGGTCATGCTTCCTTGCTATCGCTGGAACCGCAGCATCATCGTCCCCGAGGGGCACCCGCTCTGCGAGCGCACTCCGCTTACACTCGACGCCATCGCGGAATACCCGATCGTCACCTATGTATTCGGCTTTACGGGGCGGTCGCGGCTTGATGAGGCATTTGCCGAGCGCGGCCTGTCTCCTGAGGTCGTATTTACTGCCACCGACTCGGAGGTCATCAAGACCTATGTTCAACTCGGCCTCGGTGTAGGCATCATGGCCAGCATGGCCTTCGACGCCCGGCGTGACGAGGGTCTGGTGGCGCTGGACGCGAGCCACCTCTTCGAGGCGAGCACCACGCGCATCGGGTTCCGGCGCAATGCCTATATGCGCCGCTACATGCTGGCCTTCATTGAAACCTTTGCGCCGCACCTCACGGAGGATGTCGTCGCAGAGGGGATCCGGGCCCGCACCCCCGAGCAGCGAAAGGCACTCGAGGGAAGACTGGAGCCGAGGCTCGGCACGACGGACGCCTAGAAAGAGACTGATGCGATGGATCCGGAGCTGCTGGAAATCCGCCGTCACCTGAGCGCCTATCCGCCCTTCGATGCCCTCTCCGACGCGCTGCTGGACGAGGTCGCAGAGAACATAGAGATCAGCTACTACCGCGCGGGCAGCCAGATCCTGGCGGCCAACCAGTCCATCGAGTCGCTTTACTATGTGCGCAGCGGAGCGGTCGAGGTCTACCGCCGCACCGGCGACCTCTTCGACCGGCTGGGCGAGGGGAGCATCTTCGGCCACTACGGCCTGCTACGTGGGCGCCGCGTGCACTATCCCGCCGTGGCCATCGAAGACACGCTCATCTATGCCATGCCGGTCGCGGTCTTCGATCACCTCTGCGAGGCGGACGATGACTTTGCCGACTTCGTCGAGCTGGGTCGCCCGCGGCTCGAGGCGGCCGTGGAAACCCAGCGGCGCGGCAACGACCTGATGACCACGCGGGTCCGCAAGCTCGTCACCCGTGCCCCGTTGATCGCCGAATCCGGTGAGACCGCTCGCGAGGCGGCACTGCGCCTGGCCGACGAGCCGTCCGCGGCACTGCTGGTCGTCGAGGCAAGCGGCGATGACCCGCGCTACACCTATGCCGATGCTGAGGGCGCGTTATGGCAGGTCCGCGGCATCCTGACCGATGCCGACTTCCGCGCCCGGGTCGTAGCCACGGGTCGGTCTGCCGATACGCCGGTGGGAGACATCGTCAGCGATCGTCTGGTGGCGGTGCAATCAGACGAGACCGTCCAGGAAGCCATGCTCACCATGCTCCGGCACAACGTGCATCATCTGGCGGTAGTGCACCGGCGCCGGCCGATCGGGCTCATCCGGCTCGAGGACGTGGTCCGCTACGAGACGCAGAGCAGTCTCTACCTCATCGACAGCCTGTTCAGCCAGGACACGCCGGCCGGGCTCGCCACGCTGCTACCGGATGTGCGGACCTCTGCCGTGCGGATGATCCGCGATGGGGCGGACTCACGCACGGTCAGCACGGCCCTGTCATCCATCGGTCGAAGCTTCGTGCGCCGACTGCTGGAACTGGCCGAGGCCGAACTGGGACCACCGCCGGTGCCCTACGCGTTCATGGCCATGGGTTCCATGGCGCGGAGTGAACAGACGCTGGTCACCGACCAGGACAATGCCCTGGTCCTTGATGATGGATACGATCCCCAGCTCCATGACGATTATTTCCAGACCCTGGCCCAGCGGGTGAGTGATGGCCTGGACGCCTGCGGCTACAGCTACTGCAAGGGCGGCATCATGGCGACGAACTCGCGCTGGCGACAGCCACTGGCGGTCTGGAAGCGGTACTTCCGCAGCTGGATCGAGCAGCCCAATCCGGAACGGCTTCTGCACAGCAACATCTTCTTCGACCTGGACAATGTTCACGGCGAGGAACGTTTCATCGAGGCGCTGCAGGCGCTGGTCGCCTCGGAAGCCGGGCGAAGCAGGGCGTTTCTGGCGGCCATGTCCCGGAATGCCCTCAACCGGACGCCGCCCATTGGTTTCTTCCGCGACTTCGTCATGGAAAAGGACGGCCGCCAGAACAACTCGATCAACGTCAAACGCCGCGGCACGGCTCCGCTCACCGATCTGATCCGAATCCATGCGCTGGCCTGCGGATCCCGCGCCCAGAATTCGTTCGAGCGGCTCAACGATATCGCGGAGACCCAGCTGCTGGGGCCGGGCGTCGCCGACCGGCTGAGCTATGCACTGGAGATCCTCAGCATGACCCGTCTGCGGCATCAGGCGATCGATATCGAGCAGGAACGGGAACCCGACAATAACATCGAGCCGGAGAACGTGCCCGCCAAGGAACGTGCCGATATAAAGGAGGCATTCAGGGCGCTGAGTCAGGCCCAGAAGTTCCTCCGCTTCCGCTACCCGATGCCTGCCGGTGGCGTGAGAAGCGACCGGTCCGGTTGATGGGGACGAAGAACGGGGCAGTGGGCGGCGGCTGGTCCGCATGGCTTCAGGACCAGGCGCGACGGACGGAGACACCGGTCCTGCGCGCATTCTATGAGCGTTTTCCGGCCGATGCCCACCAGCCGGTTGGCCAGACACCGCTGGTTGCACTCGACCTCGAGACCAGCGGGCTGGATCCAAGGCGGCACGCGATCCTCAGTATCGGGCTGGTGCCTTTTGACCTGAACGGGATCAGCATCGCCAGGCGGCGTTACTGGATCCTCCGCCCCCCACGGGGCTTCTCCGGCGAATCCGTGGCCTATCACCACATCACCCATGCAGATACCGAGCAGGCGCCGGATTTTGCCGAGATTCTGCCGGACCTTCTGGATGCACTCGCGGGGCGGTTGCCCGTGGTGCACTACCACCCGATTGAGCGCGGCTTTCTCGAACGCGCGGCACACCAGCGCGGACTGGAGACATTCCGCTTTCCGGTGATCGATACCATGGCCATCGAGGCCAGACGTTATCGACAGCGCTGGCGCATGGGCCTGCGGCGTCTGCTGGGAAAGGCGCCGACCTCCATCCGGCTGAACGACAGCCGGGCCCGGTATAACCTGCCCGCCTACGAGGGCCATCAGGCCGTCATCGACGCAACAGGGACCGCCGAGCTGCTGCTGGCGCAGATACAGCACCACTACAGCAGCTCGACAGCCATCGGCGACCTCTGGGTCTAGGCCCCACGAGGCTCCGACATCAGTCCCTTAATGATCGCATAGCAGGCGATCAGAAGGACGATGGTGAAGGGGAAGCCGGCCGATACCGCCATTGCCTGGAGGGCTGAAAGGCCACCGCCGAGCAGCAGTGCAATCGCGATGGCGCCCTCGATGATGGCCCAGAACATCCGCTGCGGCTTGGGTGCGTTGACCTTGCCGCCGGCGGTGATGGCATCAATGACGAGCGATCCGGAGTCCGACGAGGTCACGAAGAAAACGATCACCAGAAAGATGGCAATGATCGAGGTGATGAGGCCCAGCGGGAGATTACCGAGCATCTCAAAGAGCTGCAGGTCGCCACTGGCCCCTGCGACGTTCTCCAGACCGAGATTGACCACCTGATCGATGGCCGTGCCGCCCAGCGCCGTCATCCAGAGCACGGAGATCAGCGTCGGGATGATCAGGACCGCAATCAGGAACTCACGCACCGTGCGACCGCGGCTGACTCGGGCGATGAACATGCCGACGAACGGTGACCAGGAGATCCACCAGGCCCAGTAGAACGCCGTCCAGCCCTGGCTGAAGTTGGCGTCCTCGCGGCCGAAGGGGTTGGATAGAGCCGGGAGGTCAGCGACATAGGAGACCAGGAACTGGAAGAACCCCGTGGCGATGAACAGCGTCGGCCCGAAGATGATCACGAACAGCAACAGCAGCGCCGCAACGATCATATTCAGCTGCGACAGGCGCTGCACGCCCTTGTCCACCCCCAGCATGACCGAGCCCAGTGCGACGAGGGTGATGCCGACGATCAGCAGGACCATGGTCAGCTCATCCCCCGGGATGCCGAATAGATAGGACAGACCCGCGGTGGCCTGCTGTGCGCCCAGACCGAGCGAGGTCGCCAGCCCGAACAGCGTGGCAAACACCGCCAGGATATCGATGATGTGCCCCGGCCAGCCCCAGACACGCTCGCCGAGAATCGGATAGAACACCGAGCGCATGGTCAATGGCAGACCCTTGTTGAATGAAAAGAGGGCCAGCGACAGGGCCACCACGGCATAGATGGCCCAGGGATGGAGCCCCCAGTGGAAGATCGTCGCCGCCATGGCGAGGGAGATGGCGCCACTCTCGTTGCCGGCGGCCGCTCCAAGGGGGGCCCAGTCCGTCCGCACGCCGTTCTCGACACTGGTCCCGCCGATCGCACTGTTGAAATGGGCCAGCGGTTCGGACACCCCGAAGTACATGAGCCCGATGCCCATGCCGGCGGCGAACAGCATGGCAAACCAGCCGGTGTAGCTGAAATCCGGCTTGGCGTGCTGGCCGCCGAGCCTGACCTTGCCCAACGGCGTGAAAATCAGTCCGACGGACACCAGAACAAAGACATTGGCGCCGGCGAGGAAGAACCAGGAGATATTACTGGTGAGCCAGGCACGAAGGCCCTCGAACAGCGGCCCCACCTGGTCCTGCAGGGCCAGCGTGATGATGACGAAGGCGAGGATCACCAGCGCCGAGAAGGTGAAGACCTTGCCATGCAGGTCAACATCGACGCCGAATTTGGTGGCCGCAATATTGTCCTGGCCGATCACGTAATCCGTATCGATGAGATTGGCCGGTCCTTCCGGCGCTGGCACGCCAACCGACTCGTTGCTGTCTTGGGTATCGTCGTTGGTATGGTCGTTAGTCACGAGGACTGCTCCCTTACTACGATTCGAGGCGCCCGCTCAGGCGGGGCGCACCAGGAATACGGAAATATCGGTATGCGAGGCGATACGGTCGCCATGCGCGGGTATGACGGCATCCAGGTGCTTGGGCAGATGCGTGGCCATGACAACCAGGTCGGCGCCGACATCGTCGATGGATCTCAGGATGGTCCGGTCGAGATCGGCAACGGGATCGGGTGAATTGATACACCGGGAATGGGCCGGCTGGCCATGAACCTTCGCCTGCTCCTGCGCGAATGCTTCGAGTTTCTGCGCGTACTCTTCGGGGGTTCGGGCCACGGTGCCCGGCGTTGATGTGGTGACACCCAGATAGTGGACTTCGGCGCCGTAATGCCGCGCGAGGTCAGCGCTGGCCGCGAGCGAGCGCTCGATCGCCTCAAGATGCGCCAGGTCCACCGGGACCAGGATTTTCTTGAACATGCCCTTTGCTCCTTGCATGACGGATGAAGGTGATCCAGCGGTGGGGCACCGCGGTCCTGTACCTGCTGCATGGAAAGGGCGAGGTGCGCCGGTTAGGGCCTGTGACAGCGCCGGATTCACCGAGTTATCGTCGTTGTTCCCTTTACTACCCTGAGGTATCGGTCTCTGGCCGGTCAACCGGGCAACGGCTGAAGGGAGGAGAAATCAGGCTGAATCTCAGCCGTAACGGGCCCGTCCGGCAAAGGCATGGGAGAGGGTGCCAGCGTCGACGTAGTCCAGATCGCCGCCCAGCGGCACACCATGGGCAATCCGCGAGACCTGGATATCGGCGTCAGCCGCCATGCCGGCGATGTACTGGGCCGTTGCCTCACCTTCCACCGTCGGGCTGACCGCCAGAATGATTTCCCGAACCTCGCCATCGGCGAACCGGGCCTGGAGCACCTCGAGCCCGAGCTCGCCCGGGCCGACGCCATCGAGTGGCGAGAGCCGTCCCTTGAGAACGAAGTACTGACCGGAGTAGTCCGTGGCATCCTCGAGGGCCTGCACATCGGAAGGATTCTCGACCACGCAGAGCACCGCCGCATCGCGGCGGTCGCTGGCACACAGCGGACAGAGCTCCTCCTCCGTGAGATTGCGACATCGCCGGCACTCACCCACCGTCTCCGCCGCTGATTCCAGGGCGCGCGCGAGACGCCGCGCCCCGTCCCGGTCATGCTGCAGCAGCGCGAAGGTCATCCGCTGAGCCGACTTCGGACCTACGCCCGGGAGGCAGCGCAGCGCCTCCATGAGCGACTGGACTGAGGGAGAATATGCCATGGACCCTGGCGCCTAGAAGGGCATCTTCATGCCGGGCGGCAGATTGAGCCCCTCAGTCAGGCTTCCCATCCGCTCCTGGGTGACCTGCTCAAGCTTCTGGACGGCGTCGTTACACGCCGCGGCCACGAGGTCTTCAACCATTTCGCGGTCATCGTAGACCCCCTCGTCGATGGTCACGCGGCGGACCTCATGACGTCCGGTCATGACCACACTGACCATGCCGCCGCCGGCCTGGCCGGTCACTTCCATCTCCGCGAGCTCAGCCTGCGCCTTCTGCATTTCCTCCTGCATGCGCTGGGCCTGTTTCATCATGTTGCCGAGTCCACCTTTCATGATCTGCTCCTAGTCGCGTGGACGAATGGATTCGCTGATGACTTCGGCATCAAAGGTTGCCCTGAGTGCCGCAATATTCGGATCCGACTCGATGGCGGCTCTGGCCTCGGCCTGTCTCTCGGCCTCACGACGCTCGGCCGCCGCGGCTGGCGTCTCGGCGTCGACTTCGCCCATTTCGATGTGCACGCTGACGGGCTCCCCGAAATGCGCGGACAGGGCCTCGGCGAGACGGGCCGTCACGTTGTCATTGACGAGGTGTCGGTGCCCCTCGTCGATCTGCAGGGTGACGCGGCCACCCTCCCGACCGACCCAGTCGCAGTGGTCGGCCAGCGCCTGCGCCATGCCCGACAGGGAGAGTTCGGCGGCCAGTCGGTGCCAGTCTGTGTCGGCGGCCGGCGCCGTCCGCGCGCGACCGGTCCCGGAACCCGCCGCGGCCGCGGTGGCATCCCCCGCCGGCGTCGCGGTGGGCGCGGCGGATGGCGATGTCCCCGGCGGCGATGGTGCCGGTGAGGGCGACGGCCGCCTCGATCCACCACCGGCATCCGCGGGTTCGGGCTCGAACGCCAGCATGCGCAGAACGACCATCTCGAAACCAGCGCGCGGGTCGGGGGCCAATGGCAGGTCACGCCGTCCCTGCAGGACAATCTGGTAGAGCAGCTGCACCCAGGCCGGATCCATTCGCTCGGCAATTGCCGCCAGCCGCTCGGCAGCGGGGCCGTCGCTGTCGAAGACCGCCGGGACTGTCTGGGCGAGGCTGAGCTGGTGCAGCATGGCCAGCATTTCCGCGAGTGCCTCCCCGAAATCCGGTGCGCCCTCCGCCATGCGGGACACGGTTTCGAGCAGACCCGGGCCATCCGAGGCGGCCAGACGCTCCAGCAGCTCGACAATGAAGTCCTGCTCTATGCTGCCCAGCATGTCACGGACCTCGGCATCCATGAGTCTGCCACTGCCGAACGCCAGCGCCTGATCCGTGAGGCTGAGGGCATCGCGCATGCTGCCATCCGCCGCCCGGGATAGCCGGGCAACCGCCGCGGTATCCGCCTCGATGCCCTCGGCTTCGGCGATCCGCTCGAGCTGCTCGCCGATCATCTTCGGCAGCAGCGGCTTGAGGTTGAATTGCAGACAACGAGACAGCACGGTCACCGGCAGACGCTGGGGATCGGTGGTGGCGAGCAGGAACTTGACGTGCTCCGGCGGCTCCTCGAGCGTCTTCAGCAGCGCGTTGAAGCTGTGCGCCGAGAGCATGTGGACCTCGTCGATGAGATAGATCTTGAAACGTCCCCGGGTCGGGGCGTATTGCACGTTGTCCAGTAGTTCGCGGGTATCCTCCACCTTGGTCCGTGAGGCGGCATCGACCTCGATCAGGTCAACGAAGCGGCCGGCATCGATCTCGGTGCAGGCCGCGCATTCCCCGCAGGGATGGTCCGTGACACCATCCGCTTCACAGTTCAGGCACTTGGCGAGGATACGCGCCACCGTGGTCTTGCCGACGCCGCGGGTCCCCGTGAACAGGTAGGCGTGGTGCAGCCGGCCGTTCGCCAGGCCATTGGCCAGCGCACGCAGCACGTGCCCCTGACCGACCATTTCGTCAAAGTGACGGGGACGCCATTTGCGGGCAAGCACCTGATAGCTCATCGCGGGAGTATATCACTGGCATCCGCCGGTGAAGGAGGGGAAAAGGCGGGGCGCCAGCCACACCCCGGCGCCCGAGTCCACCGCTACCGCTGCTCCCTTCCGGGCCTGACGGGATTTGCGGTTTATCGTCGCGGGGGGACCAGCGCCACCGCAATGAAATATTAACAGTTCACCCTGTCGTGAGCGAGCCAGTCGGGAGGGTTCATGCCCCGGATCGGAGAGATTTTCTGGACATTCCTGCGTTTGGGCCTGATCGCCTTCGGCGGGCCCGTGGCGCACCTCGGCTATTTCCGGCGCTGGTTCGTGGAGGAGCGGCGATGGCTGACCGACGACGCCTATGCGCAGTCAGTCGCCCTTTGTCAGATGCTCCCCGGACCGTCGAGCAGTCAGACCGGGTTTGCCATTGGCATCCATCGCGGCGGCCTGGTCGGCGGTATCGCGGCATGGGTGGCATTCACACTGCCATCCGCGCTGATCATGATCGCGATCGGCATGGGCGTCACCACCCTGGATGGATTCGCGGATGCCGGATGGCTGCAGGGCCTCAAACTTGCCGCCGTGGCGGTCGTCGCCAACGCCCTCTACGGAATGGCGCGCCAGCTCTGCCCCGATCCGCCGCGCATCGGCATCGCCGTGGCGGCCACGCTGGGCGCTGGCCTGTTACCGGGCATGGGCGGCCAGGTGGCGATGATCGCCCTGGGCGGGCTGACGGCCATCGCATTCCTCGACGCACCGAAGCAGACCCCCGGCACCCTGCATGTCGGCATCAGCCGCCGACAGGGACTGATCGCCCTCGGCGTGTTCACCGCCGGGCTTCTGGTGCTCATGCTCCCGCTCCCCGGCATGCCGGCCCTCTGGGGTGTACTATACCGCAGCGGCGCACTGGTATTCGGTGGCGGCCATGTCGTCCTGCCGCTGCTTGAGACCGGACTGGTGGCACCCGGAGTCATTGATGGAGACCGCTTCCTCGCCGGCTATGGGGCCGCCCAGGCCATCCCGGGCCCCATCTTCACATTCGGTGGCTATCTGGGCGCCCAGATCATGCCCGGTCACGCTCTATGGGCCGGTCTGCTGGCGATCGTGATGATCTTCCTGCCGGGCATGCTGCTGGTGGTCGGACTCCTGCCATTCTGGAGCGCACTCGGCCGCTTCCAGCGGGTCCGTCAGGCACTGCTTGGCATCAACGCCGCCGTTGTGGGGCTGATTGCAGCGGTTCTCTGGGACCCCATCCTGATCAAGGGAATCGGCGGCCCGATGGACGGCCTCATCGCCCTGCTCGCCCTCGCCGCCCTGGCCCTGCTCCGATTACCGGCCTGGGCCGTGGTCGCGGCATGCGCGCTCGTCGGCGAGCTGATCACGCGTCTGCCCGCGGTGGGCTGAGGCACAAGACCGTCCCATCGCGGCTAGCGCCCCTCGAGGGCGTATCGGAGGACGCGCCGTTTGACCCAGCCGCCATGGTCGGCCAGCTGCATGCCCCAGCCCCGGATCGGCGCGAGAGGCCCGAACGGTGCCGTGAACCCGACGTGAAAGGCGCTCATTGTGGATTGCATGAGCTGGTTATCCGGTCGCCGCGAGCGCTCGTAGGCGGCCAGCAGCGGCGGATGCGCCAGGGGCAACGCCCGACGATGCGCCTCGGCAATCTGCACGGCCAGCGTGCGGGCATCGCGCAGACCGAGGTTCACGCCCTGGCCGGCCAGGGGATGGATGACATGCGCCGAGTCGCCCACAAGCACCACGTTGCCCTGCCAATAGCGACGCGCATGCATCCGGCGGATGGGAAAACTGCCACGGGCATACAGGGTGTCAATAAGTCCAAGCTCGATCGGGAAGGCCGCCTCCACTGCCTGCACGAAGTCCGCCTCGGTCATGGCGAGGAGCTCACGCGCCCGGGCCGGGCGGACATACCAGACCAGCGAGGCATTGCCATTGGCGAGGGGTAACAGTGCCTGCGGGCCCTCGGGCGTGAATCGCTGCCAGGTCTGCCGACCTGCCAGGGGTCGCGGGCGGACGGTGGCCACCACGGCATGCTGCCCGTAATCGCCCTCCCATACGGCTATGCCGGCGGTATCCCGCAGCCGCGAGGCCGCCCCGTCCGCAGCGACGGTCAACGCCGGCTCCAGCTCCCCCTCGCCCTCAAGCGTCAGACGCGGGCCATTGGCGCCCGGCTGGATATCCAGCGCACCCGCCGGGGCATCAAGCTGGACCGCTGACAGCGACGCGGCCGTCTCGAGCAGTGACGCCTGCAGATGGTCGTTCTCAATGAACAGACCCAGCCGGTCCAGCCCCAGTTCATCCGCCGTGAAATGCAGGCGCCCGCCTCCGGCGATATCCCAGGTCATGACCTCATCAAAGTCTGCGAGGCGCTCGCCATCCAGTGCGGGCCAGGCGCCGATGGCCTCCAGATATTCGATGGACCGGCGGTTGAGTGCAGAAACCCGAAGCCGTGGCGGTTCCTCGCCGGCGGGCCGTGCGGGTGGGCGGGACTCCAGCACACGCACCGGAATCCCCCGGCGGCCGAGATCAACGGCCAGCGCCGCACCGACCATTCCACCACCGACCACGAGCACGCGATTGCCTTCCATCCCGGGGACTCCTTCCGTCAATGCCGTGATGGTGCCACAGTGGCCTTCACCGACGCAGGGTCCGGAACGGGGTTTTCTTGTCCATCATCAAAAACGGCGAGCAGGTAACCGCGTAGATCCGCCAGGGTCCCGATGCCCCGCCCCTGAGGCATGACGCCGGATCGGAACCCCAGCCGACGGAACTCCGCCAGCAGCGATTCATCCCGCGCGATGATATGCACCGGCACCTCCCGCGATGCATCGTCGCCGGTAATCAGCGGCGCCGGCTGGTGGTCACCCAGCAGGATGAGCACGCCATCGCCGAGATCCCTCGCGGCCCACTCGCCCGCCGTGCGCAGTGCATAGTCCACGGCGCGGGCGTAGTGTCGCCTCACGCGCTCGCCGTCGCTCCAGACGTTGCCCGGCGAGGGTCCGGCATCCGCCCAGCGGTGGAAGACCGATCCGTCCGTGACGGCGTTCCAGTCGACGATGGGTAGGATCGGCGTCCACGGGGCATGACTGCTGATGAGCGCCAGTTCGGCGAACAGCGGGGCGCGGGCGGGCTCACGTATGGCGGTCTGGAAATAGTGCCATGTGTACTGATCGGGCATCGTGACCCAGTTGAGAGGCGGCCCGGCGTAGTCGATGCGGCCGTGGTCATGGATCTGGTCATAGCCCCACTGCCGTCCGGCCGGCCACGGATCGGTGATAGCCGGCATCAGCGCCGCCGTCTCGTATCCCGCCGCGTCGAAATCGCGGATCAGCGACGGACCCGAGGCATCGAGGAAAAGGTCATAGCGGATCTGATTGCTGATCCACCGACCACTCAGCACGCTGCCATGGGCGAGCCAGGACTGCCCGCCCTGGACCGGGGAACGCAGGGTTGTGGTCACCGCACTCAGGCCCGCGCCCTCCAGGGAAGCGGAGAGATCCTCGAGGGCCGCCCGGCCGGTATCGCGGTAACGCGCATCATGCAGCATGGTCACCCCGTAGGACTCAATAAAAGCCAGGATGACGTCGCGGCCCTCGAGACGGGCCATGGACCGATCGACGGGCTCCCCGGAAACGGCGAGGGCACCGGCAAAGGCCTCACGCTCGCGGGCCGTCCGCTGCATGCGCTCGGCCTGATCGGCGAAGCGAATCACCGCCGGCGAATCCACGGCCAGGCCAATCGGCCAGGCATCTCGATAATGATTCAGCAGAAGGCCCACGCCGACCAATGCCACCCCGAGCAGACTCAGCGGCAGACGGCGCCCCGGCAATGCCAGATGCTGCAGGCCACGGCTCAGTCCGAACATGAGGGCAGTGATGACCAGGGCGCCCGCGCCCAGTGTCAGCCAGGCCAGCAGCCCGCCGATGGCGCCACGCAGCAGATGCTCAACCGAGGCGGCGAGGGGCAGGTCGATGAGCAGATTCATGGGCCGCCCCAGTGCGAGGCCCGTCCCCAGGTCGGAGAGTGCCAGAGCGACCGAGATCAGCAGCAACGCCGCCAGCGGCGGAGCGATCCAGCGGGCCCAACCGGCGGGCAGCATCATGAGCAGGCCGACAATGACCAGCGTCTCGGCAGCCAGCCACGGGTACGGGAACGCCGTGTAGGGCATCCACCATTCCGGGGCCACCAGCAATAGGTTGATCGCCAGTACGATCAGCAGCGCCACGGCAGCCTGTCTCATCAATCGTTCCCCATCAGGTGCCTGCGCCCTCGTCCATATGCAACTTCACCCGCCGGCCACTGTCGACGCACTTCAGGGAATGCGCTCCGAAAGCCATAGAGACCGCCTATGACCCACTCAAGCTGGCATCTCATGCAGCCGGGACTGACAGTGCGCCGACTGGTGCTGATGATGCTGGTATGGGCGACGGCGGCCGCGGGTCTCCATGCTTTCTGGCGGCTACTCGCCCCCGGGGGCATGCAGCCGCTTGAGTGGGCGGTTCTCATGCTGTTCGCCATCACCTTCACCACATCCTGCGTGGCTTTCTGGACCATGATGACGGGCATTCTACTGCGCCTCGCCGGCAGACACCCGGTTACGCTGAGCCGGCACGGGCCGGATGCCGCCGATGCGCCGCCACTGGCCCGTACGGCGCTGGTCATGCCCGCCTACAACGAAGACATGCCCGGTGTGGTGCACTGTCTGACCGCCACCTGGCGCTCTCTCCAGGAGACCGGCGAGAGCGGGTACTTCGACTGCTTTCTGCTCAGCGACAGCAGCGATCCCGACCAGCGGGCCCGGGAACGCGATGCAGTAGCGCGACTGCGCGCCCGCTTTGGCAACGGTCTGCGCCTCTTCTACCGGGCCCGCCCGGACAACACCGGTCGCAAACCCGGCAACATCCGCGATTTCTGCGAGCGCTGGGGAGCCCATTATGAGTATATGATCGTACTCGACGCCGACAGCCGAATGACCGGCGAGACCATCCTCACACTCGTGCGACGCATGCAGGCCAATCCGCAGGCCGGCATACTGCAGACCGTTCCACTACCGGTCGGCCAGCGCACGATCCTGGGCCGGTTCCAGCAGCTGGCGGCCAGTCTGCATGCCCGCCACATCGCCAACGGACTGGCCTTCTGGCAGGGCAACAGCACCAATTACTGGGGGCATAACGCGATTGTCCGCGTTGCCGATTTCCAGGCCTGCTGCGGACTGTCGAAGCTCCCCGGCAAGCCGCCACTGGGCGGCGACATCATGAGCCATGACTATGTCGAGGCGGGGCTGATGCGGCGTCATGGCCGCGGCGTCTATGTGCTGCCGGAGATCGGCGGCAGTTTTGAGGGCATGCCAGGGAATTTCGTGGATGACCTCAAGCGTGAACGTCGCTGGTGCCAGGGAAATCTCCAGCATCTGCGCCTCTTGCGGGGGCGGGGCTGGCGACCGGTCACAAGGCTGAATTTCCTGCTTGGTGGACTGGCCTACGTCAACGCGCCGCTCTGGCTGCTGATGATTGCCGCCGGCGTGCTCGACGCCGTCCTCTCGCCGGATGCCGGCCGCTGGGTGGCTGCCGCGAGCTCGCCGGCGCAACTCCTGATCCCACTGCTCGGGCTCAGTCTCATGGTCCTGTTCGGCCCGCGTCTGCTGGGCATTCTAGTGACCGCGGCAAGCCCGGAGGGCGCCGGGCGTCGAGTGGCCCTGCTGCGCGGCGGCCTGCTGGAGCTTGGCTTCGGCATCCTGCGCTCACCGCTGATGATGGTGCTCTACACCGGATTCATCGTGAGGCTGCTGACTGGACGACCGGCCGGGTGGGACACCGGGGTGCGCGGCCGGCGCCAGATCGATGCGGGTCAGGCGTGGCGACTGGGCTGGCCGATTGCGCTGGCCACCGCTGCCGTGGCCTTACTGGTCGCGACGGCTGCACCCGCGCTGCTGCCCTGGCTCCTGCCGGCACTGGTTGGCCCGTTGCTCTTTCCACTCTTCCTGCAACTGACAAGCCTCACCGCGCCGGGCTGGCTGCCGGCTACACCAGCCGAGGCGCAGGGGCATGTGCCGATGAACCGGCATGCGGTCACCGCCTCACCACGGACCAGCCCATGGCGCGAAGCGCAGACACCGGCGGAACACTTCCGCCCGATGCCGCTCCAGCCACTTTCCTGGCGACCCGACGGTGTCTGATTCCGGAGACCTGACCTACACCCTCCTGATCTGGCTGGAGAACCCGACCGGCCAAGCAATCCGCCCGGCCCCCCTGCCCACGGATCAGCCGATCTAGCCCGCCGCTGCCGCGGTATCGGTCTCAGCGGCTCGCAGTGCGATCTCCGTGGCCTCCTCCACATGCTCGATCCAGTGGAAGGTCATGTCCTCGCGCGCCGATTCGGGGATATCCTCGTAATCCTTGCGGTTGCGAGCCGGCAGCAGCACCGTGTGAATCCCAGCCCGGCGGGCCGCCAGCACCTTCTCCTTGATGCCGCCTACCGGCAGCACCAGTCCGCGCAGCGTAATCTCGCCGGTCATCGCGACATCCTCGCGAATGCAGCGGCCGGTCAGCAGCGACACGAGCGCGCTGTACATCGCCACACCGGCACTCGGGCCATCCTTGGGGATGGCGCCGGCGGGGACATGGACATGCACATCATCCGACTGCAGTGAGCTGATATCGAGATCGAGCTGATCCGCTCGGGCCTTGATCAGGCTGAGGGCCGTCTGTGCGCTTTCCTTCATCACATCGCCAAGCTGACCGGTGAGCACCAGCCGTCCACTGCCCTGGGAGCGATTGGCCTCGATGAAGAGGATATCGCCACCCACCGGCGTCCAGGCCAGGCCGGTGGCCACCCCAGGCACGCTGGTGCGCATCGCCACCTCGCCCTCGAACCGGGGCGCACCGAGGATATCCGCGATATCCCCGGCATCGACGCGAGCCCGCTCAAGGCTGCCGTCTGCGATGCGCACGGCAAAATGACGGGCGACGGCACCCAGCTCGCGCTCGAGCTGACGGCACCCGGCCTCGCGGGTGTACTCGGCGACGATCCGGTGCATGGCCGCGTCGGTGACCTCGAGTTGCTCGGCGGTCAACCCCGCACCCGCGCGCTGACGGTCCAGCAGGTAGCGGCGGGCGATCTCGACCTTCTCCTCCTGGGTGTAACCCGGGATCTCGATCATCTCCATGCGGTCGCGCAGCGGCCCGGGGATCTGGTCGGGCACGTTGGCGGTGGCGATGAAGAAGACCCCCGTCAGGTCGAACGGCACACCCAGGTAGTTATCCTGGAATGTCCCGTTCTGCGCCGGGTCGAGGACCTCCAGCAGCGCCGCCGATGGGTCGCCCTGAATGCCGCCGCCGAGCTTGTCCATCTCATCGAGCATCAGCACCGGGTTGCGCGAACCCGCCTTGTGGATGCTCTGGATGATCTTGCCGGGCAGCGCACCAAGATAGGTCCGGCGATGGCCGCGGATCTCGGCCTCGTCGTGGACGCCACCGAGGCTCGCCCGCATGAAGTCACGCCCGGTTGCCCGGGCAATGCTCTGGCCCAGTGAGGTCTTGCCGACACCCGGTGGACCCACGAAGCAGAGAATCGGGCTGCGCCCCTCGGGATTGAGTTTGCGGACCGCGAGATGCTCCAGGATGCGGCGCTTGACCGGCTCCAGCCCGTAGTGGTCCGCATCCAGTATCTCCCGCGCCCGATCGATGTCGATATCCTCATCCCGCTCCAGCGACCAGGGCAGCTCGAGCAGCCAGTCAAGGTAGGTGCGCAGCATGGAATACTCGCCGGCGCCCTCGGGCATCCGCTCGAGACGCCGCAGCTCCTTGCGGGCCTGCTTGTCCACCTCCTCGGGCATCTGCGCGTCGTCGATGCGCTGCTCCAGTTCGCGGATCTCCTCGCCTTTCTCGTCGCTCTCGCCCAGCTCCTCCTGGATCGAGCGCAACTGCTCGCGGAGCAGCGCCTCACGCTGGCGCTCGGACATTGTCTCATGGGTGCGCTCGCTGATCTTCTGCGACAGCTTGAGGACCTCCACGCGGTAGTCCACCAGCGACAGCACCCGCTCCAGCCGGGTCTCGATGTCGAAGGTCTCCAGCAGTTCCTGGCGCTCCTCGCTGCCCAGATCGAGATAACCGGCCACGGAATCGGCAAGGACGCCCGGCTCCTTAATGCTGGTGAGGGCGCCAGCCAGTTCCTGCGGCGCCTGGGGAAGCAGCTCCAGCGCCTCCAGTGCCTTATCCCGCAGCGCCAGCATCCGTGCATCGATTTCCGGCCCCTCGGGCTGGTACTCGGCGATTCGCTCCACACGCCCGACCAGGAAAGGGTAACCCTCCAGGAATTCGGTGACCCGGAAACGCTCAACCCCCTGGAGCACGAGGTGGTGATGGCCCTCACGGCCATTCACGAAACGCATCACGTTGGCGACCGCGCCGACCGTATGCAGGTCTTCCGCACCGGGATCCTCCACCGCGGCGTCCCGCTGGAGCAGCACGCCCATCGGCTGTTCGTGCTGCACCGCCTGGCGGGCCGCCAGGATCGATTTCGCACGGCCGACCCCGACCGGGACCAGCATATTGGGGAACAGCACCATGTTGCGGACCGGCAGCAGGATCAGCGCATCATCCGGGAGTCTGGGGATGACCAGGCTGCGGGAGGGCTCGACCGCCGGCTCTTGCTCGATCGTTGTCTCGTCGTTCGTCATTCATTCCTCCATGCATTCGGGATATCCCGACGCGTTTCACTCCGAGATGGAGGCATCATGCAGCGGATTCAAGAGACCCTTGTCGATGTGCCATGCTGCGTGGGCATACCGGGAGGATGTCGAGCCATGAATGACTGCGCCATCGTCAACGCCAGCTGGATCATCAATCCGGGCGCCGATACTCCACCGCTGCAGCACGGCAGCCTGATCATCCGCGATGGCTTCATCGCGGAGATCGGGCCGGCGGACGAGGTGGAAACCGATGGCCTGACGCCGATCGACGCCCGTGGCCTCGTGCTCATCCCCGGCCTGATCAACACCCATGACCACTGCCTGGAGTGCCTGACACGGGCACTGCCCGGCGCGCAGGACGCCGGACTCGGCGAATGGCTGCGGATCCACAATCCCATCTGGTCGCGCGCCACCCCAGAGGCACTCCGGAGCGCAACACAAGTCCGCGCCGCGGAACTGCTGCTCAGTGGGTGCACCACCACCATGGATCACAACTACCTCTGGCCGAATGGCTGCTCGGTGGAGGATCAGATCGAGGCAATGCGGGCGATGGGCCTCCGGTTCCACGTCTCCCGCGGCTCGGTCACCATCGGCGCGTCCAGTGGTGGGCTCACGCCGGACGCCGTCGCCGAGAACGAGTCGGAGGTCCTCGCCGACAGTGAGCGGGTGATCCAGCAGTATCACGACCCGACCCCCGGGAGCCTGCTGCAGGTGGTCCTTGCACCGTGCTCGCCCTACTCGGTCAGCGAGGCCTTCATGCGCGACACCGCCGCCCTTGCCCGGCAGTCCGGTGTCCGTCTGCATACCCATCTCGCCGAGGGCCGCGACGAACACGCCTGGTGCCTGGAGAATCTGGGGCAGACACCGCTGGGACACATAGAATCGCTGGGCTGGCTCGCCGACGATGCCTGGTTCGCCCACATGATCACGCTCTCGGCGCCGGAAATCGTCCGGCTCGGGATGAGTGGCGCCGGCGTCGCGCATTGCCCATGCTCGAACATGCGCCTTGGCAATGGCATTGCCCCGATTCGCTCGATGCTGGCCCACGGCGTGCCGGTGGGCATCGGGGTTGATGGCGCGGCATCCAACGACGGCGGCAATCTGCTTGCCGAGACCCGGCAGGCGATGCTGTTGCAGCGCGTCGATCAGGGTGCCGCCGCGATGAGCGCCGGACAGGCACTGGCACTGGCGACAACCGGCGGCGCCGGGGTGCTGGGCCGCTCGGACATCGGCCGGCTGGCGCCCGGCATGGCGGCCGATATCGCCGGCTTTCGGCTCAATGCCCTTGAGATGGCCGGCGGCGCGGTTCACGACCCCCTGGCGGCGCTCGCCCTGTGCCCGCCGGCAAGGGCCGATCTGGTCATGGTGAACGGCATCCAGCGGGTGCGGGACGGTGAACTTCTGGACCATGACCTAGAGGCACTAGTGGCCCGCCATAATGCGCTGTCCCGGGCGCTGGTCAATGACGCCTGAGTCCGCGTCGATGAAGCACACATCGGGGCGTCGATGATATGGTTGCGCTCCAGCCCGATCCCCCATGAGAGGCACGACCACGATGAGCGAGCGCGTAAAGACCGTTCTGCCCGAGAGCGAAATACCGCGGCACTGGTACAACATCAACGCCGACCTGCCCGAGCCCATGGCTCCGGTGCTGCATCCAGGCACTTTCGAGCCGGTAGGCCCGGACGACCTGGCACCGCTTTTCCCCATGGCGGTGATCGAGCAGGAGATGAGCACCGAGCGGGAGATCCAGATCCCTGAGCCGGTTCGCGACGCCTACCGCCAGTGGCGCCCGTCACCGCTCTATCGGGCCCGACGCCTGGAGAAGGCCCTCGGGACCCCGGCACGGATCTACTACAAGTACGAGGGGGTCAGTCCTGCCGGCAGCCACAAGCCGAACACAGCCATCCCCCAGGCCTTCTACAACAAGGCCGAAGGCGTGAAGCGCATCACCACGGAGACCGGTGCCGGTCAGTGGGGCTCATCGCTGGCCCTCGCCGGCGCCATGTTCGACCTCGCCATTGAGGTCTTCATGGTCAAGGTCAGTTTCAACCAGAAACCCTACCGCCGGGCCTTCATGGAGAGCTTCGGTGCCACCTGCATCGCCAGCCCCAGCAACACCACCGAGGCCGGGCGCGCGGTCCTGGCCGATCATCCCGACGCCACCGGCAGCCTGGGTATCGCCATCAGCGAGGCCGTGGAGCTCGCGGCACAGCGGGAGGACACGAAGTACGCGCTGGGTAGCGTGCTCAATCATGTGCTACTGCATCAGACCGTGGCCGGCCTGGAGACCATGCGCCAACTGGAGATGGTCGACGACTATCCCGACAAGGTCATCGGCTGCACCGGTGGCGGCTCCAACTTCGCCGGCATCGCCTTTCCCTTCCTTGGTGAGCGTCTTCGGGGCGGGCCGGCCACTGAATTCATTGCCGTCGAGCCAGCCTCCTGCCCCACCCTGACCAAAGGCAGGTTCGCCTATGACTGGGGCGACACCGGTCATCTCACCCCACTGACGAAGATGCACACGCTTGGCTCGGGCTTCATGCCGCCGGGCTTCCATGCGGGCGGGCTGCGCTATCACGGTATGGCCCCACAGATCAGTCACCTGACCGAACTTGGCTACATCCACCCGCGCGCCTATGGGCAGCTCGAGTGCTTCGCCGCGGGCCTGGAGTTTGCACGCGCGGAGGGGATCATCCCGGCACCGGAAGCCAATCATGCGGTCAAGGCGACGATCGACGAAGCCGTTGCCTGCCGGGAGTCCGGCGAGTCGAAGGCCCTGCTGTTCAACCTCTGTGGCCACGGCCATTTCGACATGCAGGCCTATACGGACTACCTGGCGGGGAACCTCAAGGAAGAGCAGGCGAGCGCCGCGGAGCAGTCCATGGCGCTGTCGGGGCTGCCGGGCGTATAACCGGTCCCGGAGCGGGGGTCGCTGCGCCGTTCAGCGGGGTGCGGCGACTCCCCAGTCTCGGGCCGCGCCCAGCGCGATGCCCACCCAGGCTGGCAGCCCGTCGGCCAGACGATAATGCACCTGAAACCGTTCGCGACGTTCCGACAGCACACCGCAGGCGGTCAACTCGGCCAGGGTCTGGCGAACCTGCGCCGGCTCCTGGCTTAGCGCACCGGCCAGGGTTTCGGACTCCAGCTCGCCGGCCTCATACAGACAGGTCAGCGCCCTGAGCCGGCGCTCATCACTGATAATCCGGTGGAACTCGGCGCCCCGCAGCGTCTCCGTCAGTCGACTTGCCTGTGCACCCATCTCGACTCTCCTGTCTGTCTTTCCCGGAGTATTGACCGGCCGTATTACAGGAGTGTGAATCAGGATTTCGAAGGGGTCAGGGAAGAAATGGCGTCCCCAACGGGATTCGAACCCGTGTCGCCACCTTGAAAGGGTGGTGTCCTAGGCCGGCTAGACGATGGGGACGCTGTCCAAACGACGCAGCGGATAATAGGCAGAACGCAGGGTTCCGTCAAGGTGACGCTGCATCGGATCAAGGGGAAGATTGGTGGAGCCAGGCGGGATCGAACCGCCGACCTCCTGCATGCCATGCAGGCGCTCTCCCAGCTGAGCTATGGCCCCGTTTCCAAAGAATCCGCAGTCTAGGAATTGGCCCCGATGCTGTCAAGGCCAATGCCGCCCCACCGCTGCTCAGGCGTTGCTTTGCGCCTGCCGCATGGCCCACTCAAGGGCCTTGCCGATACGCGACAGCGCCGTCTCGCGGCCAAGGAGCTCAAGCGTGATGTCGATGGGCGGTGAAACCGGTCCACCCGACACCGCGACACGCAGTGGCTGCGCCACCTTGCCCATCTTGAGCTCCTGCTCCTCGGCCACGCCGCTGACCGCCTGATGGATGGCCTCGGCATGCCAGTCCTGCAACGCGGAGAGCGCGTCGACAAGGGCTGCCAGCACGGTGTCGGAGCCCTTGAGATGCTTGCGCGCCGACTTCTCGTCATAGCCCTCGGGCTCGCGGTAGAAGAACCGGCTGTTTTCGGCCATCTCCACCAGCGTCTTACTGCGCTCCGCCTGCGCCTGGACGACCCGCTCGATATCCGGCCCGTCATCGGCGCCCGGGTCGATATCCATTGCCCCCAGATGCCAGGCCAGGTGCCGGGCCACATGCGCCGGCGGCAGCGTCTTCATATAGTGCTGGTTGAGCCAGTCAAGCTTGGAGGGATTCAGGCTTGATGCCGAGTGATTGATATCGGCGATATCGAAGTACTCGATCATCTCATCGAGGCCGAACACCTCCTGGTCGCCATGCGCCCACCCGAGGCGGACCAGATAATTGATGACCGCCTCGGGCAGATAGCCGGCATCGCGATACTCCATGACACTGGCCGCGCCGGCACGCTTGGACAGTTTCTTGCCCGACTCGTCCAGGATCATGGGCACATGCGCATAGACCGGCGGCTCGACGCCAAGCGCCCGGAGGATGTTGCCCTGGCGGGCGCTGTTATTAAGATGATCGTCACCGCGGATCACATGGGTGATGTCCATATCCATGTCATCCACCACCACGACAAAGTTGTAGGTGGGCGAGCCATCCGCCCGGGCGATGATCAGGTCATCGAGCTCGGCGTTGTCGAATACCACCTTGCCCTTGACCTGGTCGTCGACCACCGTATGACCCGCGCGTGGCTGACGAAAGCGGATCACCGGCTCGCCCTCAGCATCCGCCGGCGGCTCGGTCAGATCGCGGCAGCGCCCGTCATAACGGGGCTTCTCCTTTCTCGCCTGCTGGTCGGCACGTAGCGCATCAAGCCGCTCGCGAGAACAGTAGCAGCGGTAGGCGGTGCCCTCCTCCAGCATGCGGTCGATGACTTCGCGATAGCGATCGAAGCGGTGGGTCTGGTAAAGAGGCCCCTCGTCGTAGTCCAGACCCAGCCAGCTCATCCCCTCGAGGATCGCGTTGATCGCCTCAGGCGTCGAGCGCTCCAGGTCCGTGTCTTCGATGCGCAGAACGAAGCGGCCACCATGGCGCCGTGCGTAGAGCCAGCAGAATAGCGCCGTGCGGGCGCCGCCAATATGCAGATAGCCGGTGGGACTCGGCGCGAATCGAGTGGTGACGGTCATGGCAGCCTTCGTTGTCTGAAAACGTGACAGTTTAGCGATTGACGCGGGTAAACGGCCAGCCTGACGCGGCGGGGCCGCGTTGACAGTCATGGGGCGACTTCCTAAACTTCACGCTCGGTTGGGCGGTTAGCTCAGCGGGAGAGCACTGCCTTCACACGGCAGGGGTCGCTGGTTCGATCCCAGCACCGCCCACCAACCTTTTCAATTACTTACGTGCTTCCGCTCCTGGCAACGACAGACAAAAGGTGGAACGCTGGGTGGAATCCGTGCGCGTCTCGAGCTCGCCGGATCACCCTCGCATGCGGGCAGATGCGGACTGGGAGTGCTCTCAAGCATCGCGAAGGTCTATCTGCGAGCCATTACCGGAGAGCTCGAAGAGTCATCAGAGCGTGGACCGAGAGGGATAAACTCACACGCCCAGCTGCGTTCATCCCCAGCTTAGGGGGGTGGGGGTACCCACCTCGACCCAACGACCTCGGGGCGCCCACCCCCACATACGGCGTGCTCGTACATCTCGGACCAGTTCGCCCAAAATGTGTTAGGGCCCTTACAGCCGCTAGTCGGTTACGCACTGGCTGCCATGAGACGGTTAGGTGGCCCTCTACACAGGCTTTTGGTTCGTTTTCCCCCGTCAGGCAAGATATCCTCTCCGTCGATCGACTCGCCATCCATCGCCGGTACTACAACAGCAAAGCGAATTCGCGCGCCCGCTCGCGGCGATGGGGCGCATAACCCGCCAACCATTTAAATCTGGCGGTCGACGGCCTCAAATCTCGGTGGAGCCCAAAATGTGGATGGTGGCCTCGTTGTACGCCGCATCCCGCCCCATCAGCAGATCGAGTGACTCCCGAGCTGCCGCTTTCAGGCCCATAACCACTCTTTCATCTGCGGCGAACTGACCCCGGAACACGACTTCAATGCCGAGCTCGGCCCGTGCGAACCCTTTCGGGACTACCCCGGGTGTCAGCAGCGATCAGTTATAGGCTCCCACGGTCGCATTACAGTCGGCGGTAAGGCTTCCTGGAAACGCCCCACCCTACCCATGATAATTGGGCTCTTAGCAGTCCTGCAGCCAGTACCGGCGCGGAGGGAGGCAAGGGCGCTTCACTGGGCGGCGAGTTCCATACATAACCGAGAGGTCCCGCCCCTACCCCGAGACATTCCAACGGAACCGTGACGTTTCCTGCTAGGGGTAGGGATTCAGTAGCTGCCTCGCAAGGGTGGTGCGAGGCGACGCCAGTGGAGGTAGCGACCAACCGCAACACAGACACTGTCGGTACCCCTGTCGCTCTGAGACAGTACCTCGGAAAATGGAGCGCGGGCTGGTTTATCCGAAACTAAACCCTCACCAATCTTACCGCGCCCGACGGCGTCTTACATTTCTTGCACCCTTCTTGCATTTCTCACACACTTCTTGCCAATATTCCCGAACCTTAGACAACATTTAATTAAATGAATTTTACTTGACCCGAAAAATCCCTTGGCGGAAAGGCGGCAGATAGCGGCCATATTAAAAGATTGCCTAGCATACATACGAGCAGAAATTAACCTATGTTTAAAAATAAACGAAGAGAAAAAATTGCAGTTCTTTAAAGATTGGAAGAAAAACGCATCTGAGTACAGAGCTCTTCAAAAAGAACTCCAGCTCGTTATGAATAAACGGGGCGTCAACTTTATGCATTTACACCCGGAAATAACGAAGTGCTTAATTCGGATATCACGTACAGATGGCGCAGAAGCCGCCGCTGATTGGCTAGAGAACACGATGGAGATACAGCTTCATTTGAACATGTCGGAAAAAGAAGTTAGTGAACAGCTAATCCGCCTATGTCGAAAGTGGAACAGAGATGCTTCGCGGTAAACTACACTGGACGTGTCTTGTTGTAATTTGGCAAGGTGCCAAATAAATACAGAATGTTGTGCAGTGAATATGCTTTGCGTATGCCCAACGCTAGAAACGTTGGCAAAACGAAGAATACTCGGGAATCCACACCGGGTCTTTATGCTAGTTTTTCCTGTCCCTCGGAAGAAATACGCAGCACCCAATCCAGTACCTTGTCTAGTAGCACATGTATCTGGCATTTTCCGAAGACTGAGGAAGAAAAAAATAATGTATAACTAACCCAAAAATAGCAAACCGATATGAGAAAACCTTTCCGATTTGTTCGTCCTGGTTAAAAAAAGGATATTAAATGCAAATAGCCAGCGTCGCATCAGCAGCAATCATTGGCGGAATAGCCGGTTTAATAGCTGGATCTCTCGGAGACACGATCATCTCAGGGTTGTTAGCTGGCGCTTTTATTGGAGGCGTAATCGGAGTCATATTCAATATTCGCCCCAGATCATTTGAAGAACCAGAAATCGCAGTTGAATCTTTCTCACCTGCCGGTTTCGCTGGAGGGATTGCAGGTGGCATCGCGTCAAATGCAGGATTGATCGGAATTCTTGTAAGTTCCGTTGCCGGGTGGATACTCGGACTCTTCCTCCCCGCGATTCTTATCGCATTCTTAATGCCCCGCAAGTAATAGATGTATGAACGTTATAAAATATGGCTAGCGCCTGATCTAGCAAAATAATCTCAATAATACGATTAACATTACGAAGAAGCAATAACCGTCTATCCAATAACTGGACCGCAAGGTAATCACTAAAAAACACCAATCCACCTAATCCGTCATAGATCAGATTTTTACTCGCTAAAATTTCCGTTTTTTGAAGGTATTACCATTTTATGTCCTGCTCGATAACTAGCGATTCATTAATTCATTAAAGAGTGTCGAATAGTATGTTGCGGTGTGGTTGCGTGCTTTGTCACTATGTCCTCCACTTCGTTCGGATTAAAAGCTACATCCCATGCCCACAACCCAAAGCCACCAGTCATATTCATTGCCGCAACCCATTCATCGAGGGTCGCATGTTTAGCTCTGTTCTGCGGGCTATCGGTACCTTTGATTTCGAGTAAGAGCGTCATCCCGTTGGCAAGCAGTACCAAGAAATCGGGGGCGTATCGCCGACGGGAACCCGCCCACATATAAAATACTTTAAAGCCGAGATGATCGTTCTTGGCGTATGCGAGAACATCATCGCGCTTCTCGAATACGTTAGCCGCGTGGCCTTCCCAGGCAGAATCTCCGACCAGATGGCTGATATGCGACTTGGTCGTTGGGAAGCACGGCTTGGTCGTATACCAGGTGCGCATCAACCCCGTTGTACCGATCGGCGATTCCTCGTCATACACTGGAGTCAGACGTTGCGTATTCTGCTCAGTCACGTTGCTCAGAACATGCTGAACTACGCGATCGATGTTTAGCGCGATGAGAATGCGTCGCCTGAGCGGTTCGGCGTGAAACAGCGACGGGATTTCGAGGCGATCAGATTTCATGAAGGCTTCGACAATCCTCACCAGCTGCGCAGCCAGGTATTCATGAGTCCCATTGAAGCCGTGGCTGAGCTCGGCAAATGCCTTCCGGGCCGCTTGGAACACGAGTCGCTGTAGGCGGAACCCATCCGGCAGCTCCTCAAGGTCGATCGCGGTGACCTTACCCATGTCTGTCGCGCCGCCTAGCGCCGGGGCGAGTTCAGCGCTGATCGGTGTGCTGGCCGGATCGAGGACAAGCGGCTGGATCTTGTTCCAGTCGATGGCGAGCTCCGGTTTGACAACCGTTTCGACACGCAGAACATTCGGCCATTTAAGCTCCAGATGCGCTCGATCCGGCACCACCTCAATCTGCGTTGTTGGCTTCGGTGGTGGCGGCGGCTCACCGCCTGCAGCGGTTTCCGAGATCGAGAGCGGCACACCGAATACGTTCACATACTCTGGAAGGAAAAGCCCGTTCTCATCGGTGTCGTAGGACACGCGGCGTAGGCCGCGTCCGACGACCTGCTCGCAGAGCAACTGAGAAGTGAAGGCCCGGAGCCCCATGATGTGCGTCACGTTCTTGGCATCCCACCCTTCAGACAACATCTGCACGGATACAACGTTCTGCAAATCTTGTCCGCCCGTCCCGCGCTTGCCGACGTTGTCAATAATTTCACGAAGCAGGTCTTCCTTCTTCAACGAGCGGATCTCGTTGCGGATGGTCGGTGGAATATCCGCTGCACCGACGATCGCGTTGAGACGCGCCTCGTAATCCTTGTCAGATGATGCCGATTCCCCGATTTCGGCCTTTTCCAGAACCTTGGAATCGACCCGGAGCGTCCGCGTCGGTGCGCTCAACTCTGGCCAGTGTGCATCCCCGCGATTGAAGTAGTGCTCGATGCGCGCCGCGGTTTCGGTCCGGTTGCAAACAGTGAGCATAACGGGCGGCGAGTGATGCCCTGCCTCCTGCCAGCGCGCGCGAGTTTCTCGCCAATCGGCGCCGAGCAGTGTATAGGCGTCCTGCACCAGCTTCGGCAGCGCCTCATGAAGCTCCGCCTTTCGGTTCAAGTCCTGGTGTACAGAATCTTCTCGGTAAAGGTGGTATAGCTTTGAGCGCAGGGTCTTTGCGTCCGGGATGGCGTCGTCGCGAACCACCACACGCGGCGTTTTCACCAGCCCCGCTTCAATCGCGTCGTTCAACCCGAAATCGGAGACAATCCAGTCGAACAACGCAATCTCGGTGCTTTTTTTACCGGTCGGCGCGAACGGGGTCGCAGACAGATCGAAACAGCGCTGAATACGACGAGTCTTGTGGATACGGTCCAGTCCCTCGATCCACCGCGTTGCCTCATCAAGATCGATGCCCTGTTCGGCCGCGTCCTTTTTGCTGATCTTGACCTCGGGTGGCTTGCGATAGGCGTGGTGCGCCTCGTCATTGATTACGATAATGTCTTTGTGCGCGGCCAGATTGCCCAGCACCCGCCGAGTAAACGCCTCGTCAGACTCCCGGCCCTTCTTTACCACTGAGCGGTCCACTTCCTTCAACGGCATCAGCGTGTGCCAGTTCTCGATAAGGATTTCGGCCTGGTTCAGCTTCTGCCGCAGGGCCTCGGAGGGGCACAGGTTGAACTCGTCATAATAGCTACCCTCGCTCGGGCGCAGCACCTGCAACCGTTCCTTAACGGTTAGCCCGGGCGCTACGATGAAAACTGCACGGCTGAAATCCTTGTTCCGCTTAGGATAGGTCACAGCATTAAGCACCTGCCAAGTGATGACCATCGCCATCACCATGGTCTTACCGGCGCCAGTCGCCATCTTATTGCAGAGCCGCTGCCAGTCGCCGCCATCGCCTGGGATGAAGATGCCTTGCTTGTAGGCTGCCAAACCCTCGACCCACCAGATCAGCGTCTCGATGGCCTCTAGCTGACAGAAATAGAAAGGGTGCTGACGAGCCTCCTGGTCATACCAGTGCTCCAGCAGTTTCCGCGTCACAATCGTCACGCCCGGCCAGCCGTCCGCCCGCCATTGATCCGAGCGTTCCCTGATCGTGTTGACCAAGTCGAGGTCATGTACTCGCTTTGTATTGGTACGGGCGTCGAAGACTTCATAGCTTGCCGGTCGCCGCTCCGGCTTGATTTTCAGCTGGCCGCCCGTGCCGTCGACCCAGTGCTGCTGGGGGCACTCCCAGGGCTTATTTATGATCAGGGACATGGTGCTATTCCCCGAGCTGCATGATCTTGAGTGACTCGATACCGCGGTCGTCCACGATCTTGACGGCGATCCGCCGATTCTCCCCGGGTTCGAAGGGCAGCGACGTGGTCCCGTGAAACTGTTCCAGCAGCTCTTCGTCCAGTTCTGCGCGGATCGTCTTGCGCAGGCGGTTCCAGCCGCCCTTGCCGTCCGCCATCGGGAAGAACACCTGATGCGGCATCAGCGACCGGTTGTCGTAGTCGGTGTCCAGCTCCCACATCGCAATCTGCCTCTTGCCGCCGGAGATCAGATCGCCCGTCTTCGGGTCGAAATAGTCGAAGCCGCTCACCTCGACCTCCCAAAGCCCGTCCTCGCGCTTGCGCAGTTCCACGTCCGGCTGGCCCATCAGCCAGAAGGACTGGTTTGACCCGCGCTTCCTCTTCAAGTCTTCGGTCAAGAGGTCGGTGTTCATCTGCGCCTTGAGCAGCGTAACTCCCGGCCAGCTCACCTCGTCGATGTCCTTCGCGGCCTCGGGATCGAAGGTGAAGGCGCAGAACAGGACGAATTTGGGCGACGGGCGAAGGGTCTCGGCCTCGGTCAGTGCCAGTTCCACCTGCCGCTGCTCCAGCGCCGCATGCTCGGGGCCGAAGCTGACGAGGACGCGTTCGCCCGTCTCGGCCAGCGACCCGCTGGCGTGGATGTGCTTCAGCCCCGGCAGCGTCTCGAACTCGGCGAAGCGGAGCGTGGCGCCGCCCTTTCCGCGCACGCCGGTCTTGAGCAGTTCGTCGCGCCAGAGCGCCTGGCGGGAGGTCTCGCCGGAGCGGGCGACGGTCTCGTCGGCTTCCTGCAGCGGCATGCTCTCGTCCAGCGACAGAACGGTCGGCGCTGGTACTGCCTCGACCGAGAAAGGCCCGCAGATGCGCAGCTTGGATTTGTCGATGCGCGGCTTGTCGTAGAGCGTCTCCTGCTTCGCATGGTCGGCGATGGACTGATCCATGCGGCGCTGCATCGCTTGACGGGCGGCGTGGAAGGCGTCGAATGGCGCGCGGGCGGCCTCCGGCCAATCGTCCGACCAGTCGAACGGCACCTCCCATTCGTGCAGGGTGTCACCCTTGGCGAAGTTCACCGGTTTGCCCTTGCGCACGCCCTGAGCCGGCTGGAGCGGCTTCGGCGGGCTGGAGGTCAGTGCGGCGTTCAGGTCTTCCAGCGCCGATGCGATCTTCGGATGGTCCTCGTCGTAGATCGTGTCGATATCGGGGTTGTTCGCGATGCTCTTCAGCGTGATGTGCGGCACGGTCTCGTAGTCGAAGCCGCCGTTCAGCCCCTCATGTGGATAGCGCAGGGCGTAGTAGTCGAAACTAGCGGTCATCAGCCGCTGCTTGGCCAGCGTGATCGCGACGCGAGAGGTGTCACAGGTGATCCAGCGTCGCCCCCATTTCTCGGCGACGACGGAGGTGGTGCCGGAGCCGCAGGTCGGGTCGAGCACCAGATCGCTGGGGTCGGTGGTCATGAGGAGGCAGCGTTCCACAGCTGAAGTAGCTGTTTCAACAACATAGACCTTCGTCGATCGCATCAAGGTATCAGTCCACAAGTTGTTTAGCGGAACAGCTGGGTAGTCATCCAAGTACATCACGTAAGCCAGGTTCTTGCCGGTGGACACCAAGCGGTTAGCTTTCAAGACACGCCTCATCGATGTCGGATTACTTGCCCACTGGCGATCTCCAGGGGGTACAAAGCTATTGCCCTCAAAAACAAGAGGGTCCATGCGATGCTGAGGGTTATCGTGCTGCGATGCTGGATTCGATTGTTTGAAGATCCGCGAGCCTTTGGGAAAACTGATAGACCCATCTTTTTCTTGCTTTGTCATTGCTCGACGCAGACCGTTGGCTTGCTCAACTTGGTCATATCTCTCGCCAGTAGACTCGCCCAACCCTGCAATTTTTCGAGAATAAAGTTGTCGATACTTTGAGAGTTGTCGATTTTTTGCGTAAAAAAGAATGAAGTCGCAATTTGACGCTAGTTTTTTCGAGGTTGCGGTCCCACCTTTTTTCAGAATTATCTCGCAAACGAAATTTTCTTCTCCAAAAACCTCATCCATTAAAGTCCGGACTCGGTGCACGTTTTCATCCGAAATCTGGACGAACACCGACCCACTCTCGGTGAGCAATTCCCGAGACAGCATCAGCCGGTCGCGCAGATAGGTGAGGTAGGAATGGATGCCGAGCTCCCAGGTGTCCCGAAACGCCTTGATCATCTCCGGTTCCTGCGTCAAGTCGTCGTCCGAGCGGTCTTTCACGTCGCGCTTGTTCGTGAAGGGCTGGAAGTTCGAGCCGTACTTAATGCCATAGGGTGGATCGATATAGATCATCTGAACCTTGCCGCCCATACTCTCCTTGGTGAGTAGCGAGTTCATCACCAGCAGGCTGTCGCCCGCCACCAGCCGATTCGACCAGCCCTTTTCGTGGTGGTAGAAATCCAGCGCCTGGCGCAGCGGCAGGTTCTCGAACGGCGCCGCGAACAAGTCCGACTGCTGCAATTGCGTCGCGCCGTCCTTACCCTTTAGCCGCTTCGCGGCCTTGGCGAGGATCGTCGCCGGGTCCACTCGTTCGTGGACATGAAGCGAAACGGTATCAACCTCAAAGCTCGTTCGCTCCGCCTTGCCTGTCCAGTTTAAATAGGGCGCCTGCAGTCGCTTCAGCTCGTGTAATGCTTCTCTCATGCGCTCCCGGTCGTCGCTGGCCAGCGCGTCATCGATCAGCCTCTCGATTCCCGCACGCGCGCTGTCGAAGTTCAGATCTGGGTCGAGATGCGGGTCGTAGGCCCACTCGGTCTTTTTACTATCCGGATCGGTACCAGCATGAACCATTCCGACCTCAGGGTTGTTCACTCTGGTCTCGTCGTGGCGGTAGCTCAGGATCTGCGAAGGCTCGGACTGGGCTGCAGCTGCCTTTGGCCGATCGGCCGCGCCAGCCCGACGGGGCGAGCCAGACTCAGCGGAACCTCCCTCGGAGTACCCATCACCGCGGGTTTGTCCGTCATCGGTGAGCGCTATGGAACCGCCCCGCCCCTTTCCACGTCGCAACAGACCCGATGCGATCAATTCGTCACGAGCTGTGGCGTACTCCGCCTCGGACAACTCTGGTACCGAACCCGCCAGGTGCCGCCTCATTGAGCTATTACTAACGGTGGACCCGTCCTGCGGGCACAGAGACAGGATGAGATTTTTCAGACGGTCAGACATTAGTGAAAGCTACCTTGCTGTTCGGCTTTTCAACGCGACGGTAATGTAGACGGGACGAACAATATCACTCCTTAACTCATGCCGCCTGAGGCAGTAAAGCTACATCGCATAGGCGAGCGCCAGTACCGAGACTGGGTTTCCCGTCCCGCATGATTTAGTACTTGCCAAATGAATATCTGTGGGTGAGTGGCCTGTCAGTTCCTTTCACCCGAAGACGTACTGCAGCCGTTGACTCGGCAGGAATGTGCATTGGTCGGCCAACTGTGAACAAAAGACAAGCTCCGGAACAGTAGCACTCAGCCTGGAGTGACCGGAGAGATTACTGCTAGTGTAATCAGAACGGCCAGTAACGCGAGTCCTATGAGAAACCAGCGTTTCATCGCGGGTCCTCTATCAAGCGATGAGGGTATCCATAAACTAGAATCACTCGGTCTCCCGGTTCAAATATCTGATTGCCCTCGTTCGGTTGCGCAACGGTAAGCACGGCGCCCGTCGAGGTCTCGATGACGTACTCGGTACCAGGGAATACGTTCCCTTGGGCCTCTATCGCGTTGCCAATGATCGCTCCGGCAATAATCCCGGCGACCACTGGAGCTGCATCGCTAGAATTGTCGAGGGCCATCGCACCTCCCAGAGCCCCTCCAGCATAGCCGCCGGCTCCGGAGGTATTTTTGGCGATCTGCACCGGGTTAGTGGCAATAACCTCCCCAGATATCGAACGCTGCGCATTGCCAATGCTCTCGACACGATACTGCCCCACACCATCTGTTGTGCAGGCGACAACCGTAACTGCAAGCATCGCGATCGTCGCGATCCTAAGCATCCGCTTCTCCCTCAAACGCTGGGGTCGACAAGTCAGCTTGATCGAGCACGTTGATAAAGTCCGCAATGTTATTCCTCACTGCGCGGTTCCATGACTCCGTCGCTCGGACGACCCCCATGAAAGCGTAGTCGAACGGAACAACTCCCTCTGAGCGAATCTTCTGGGTAAACAACAAGTCTCCGTTGGATCGGTCGATGATCTCGTAGATAGCGGCGACCGTCGTGGTCATTGACACGCCCGCTGCTGGTACATCGAACTCGGTGATACGGACAGACAGATTTACTTTGGTATCAACGTCGTCCCGGAAGACCAGTGACCGGTTAACCGCATCCTGCAAGGCCTCTTTCCATAGGCCTGGAACCGTCGAATCTGCGTCCATGTCATCCTGCTGAGCCTGCGGCGCAAACCCCACCGTCAATGAGCGCAACTCAGCATCCTTGCGGTTATCAACCATGCCGACGTCCTGAACCGTAAAGTCTGTCGGTGGCACCGTCTGGCATCCGGCTATTACTGTGGCAAGAGCAACAAGGGCTAGCAGCTTAACTGTGACTTTCATGTCCGATTTATCCTGTGCCTGAGTCGCAAATATCTGACCACCTAAGCGAGCGCGTCCGATATTCACCATACGCACCGCTTCACATGGGGGGTCTGTGTCTATGCTTTCACCACTCTGCGACATATGGTGTCGCGGCAAGCTGCGTGGTTTTGATTCCATGCGATGGCCACACGAAAGACTCGGGATGCTGATGCGTGTGTGTACTGAAGGAGCACTTTCACGGCACTAAGCGACATATTATCGACGAGCTGATCCACGGGTTCCCTCGCGGCAAGGCTGAGTTTGAGTCAATCGCTGGCGCACCAATGTCGAGACCGGCTGGTTTGCACCACCCTTGAGACATGGACTTACCCATCGCGGGGTAGCAGCGCCGCCCCAATCTTGACCCGAGAACAGCAAGACTTCTTGATCCTGCCCACCGGCGTTTGAAGTTTCAATAACTTAGGACGCTGGACGTAAACTAACGCAACGGCAGTCGATGACATGCGCGGATGCAAGAAGGCCTGGTACAGCACGGAGTGTCGCCCCCAGACTCTGACACTCGCGAATGCATCAGTATTGCAGCCACAGCCAGTGAGCTAGAGCTGCACACCCCAGATCCATCATTGACCAGTGAGATGGTCCCACGAGACGCTGATCAGCACCTACTCCGGGAACATGCCTCCCAGAGCGTCGAGCATGTCACAGTGCAGATCAGCCAAGACCATCTGGTGGTACTCGAGCGCCCGGAGATATTCTCCGTATAGTCGCTTGTACTTGCCGCGCCCACCTGGTTCAGCGGCGTCGATGGCATCGAGGGCACTGACAAAATTAGCCTCCCATCGATCGAACTGCCTGCGGTGATAGTGTCCATCTGCCCAGAGGCCGCACTGCTGAAACACCGGATCGAGGCGGTCGCGCTGGCCTACTGGGATCGCGCGTATGCTCTTAATAATCCCGCGGAGATCTATTCCATACTTCACAGCCGGTAGGTTGGTGACGTTTATGTATGCCAGCCTCCGCGACCTCGCTGCGGCCTCAACGTGGTGGCGCAGCAGCCTAGGTTTTGCCGGCGTAGGATACGACTCGAGCTCGGCCGTTCTAAGAGCGCGTCCATGACCCGGTCCGTCGGGCAGTTCCGCTCGATGATGCTTGATCCACACATCAAACTGCTTGCTACCCTCGGTGTGGACCTCGGGGTTGCGATCGGCGAACTCGTCCAGCTTTGTGATGTTGCTATCTTTCATTGCCATGACCTCCTGATCGATTAACGTTTTCGCGGTGGGTGCCGGTGGGCGGGTACCACATCGCCCGGAACCCGGCCTCGGTGCCTCGCCAGTTTCGGTGGCGGCGCCATCCCAGATCGCGGAGACCCTGAGCCACATGTGCGGGATGAGCGCGTCGGCCTCGGTAGCGAGGTGCTAGGGCCTGCTGGAAGAACTCGAGACTTCGCGGTCGGTAGCGTTCATCCTCGGGCAGGTCACGGATCAGGCGGGCAAGCCGCTCAGCCATCGGCGTATGCCGGGCCTCCATCTGGCAGCGGCGCCGTTGCTCTCGCTTAGCGTGACGCGCGCGAAGTTCGGCGTCGCGGACAGCTGCGTTCTCACGCAACTCGTCCGACCATGTCTTAGTCATCGGAATGCACTCCTTGCGGTGATCTGGGGGGGTCTTGACTCCCCAGCCGGGCGGCTGGAGTGCAGGTTAGTGCGACATGGAGGGGTTTTTCGCAAAATCCCCCACGCGAGAGAGTTACTAGGCAGAGTTTCCAGAAAAGACCCGAAACCTGCACTAACCTGCACTGTTGGAACAGCAGCGAAGTCATGGGAGGACAACCCCTGCGTAATATGACTTGCCGTTGCTCCGTGTGGCCGATATTCCCCGCTCTGCAAGCCGACGGGTGAAGGTCTTCTTCGAACCCTCGCTGACCCCCTCGTCTTGGCAGAACGTCCGCCACCGCTGCCAGAGCACTTTCTGCTCGACCCGCCCCGAGGGATCAGGCTTGGTGCATTCCTCCAGGAACTGCCCCAACAGATCGCTCTCGGTACGGTAGCGTTTAGACTCACTCTTGATACGGTCCGGCACTTGAAGCCCGCTTCGGTACCACGCCATTGCCCCAATGACCGCCCACCGCAGTATCCCGGGCAATTCCTGCCTAAGCCTGCTCTCAAGCGACGGGTCCGCCTCATCCTCAGTGAACTGCCGCTCGAAAGGAATCAACACGATTCGCCGCCAGATCCCAGTGTCGGTGCCAGTCACGATGGGCTTGTGGTTCGTCCGAAGCCATGGAGTAAAGGTGGGGGTGAACGTAAAGCTGCTCTGGTACAGGTGGCGGGCCCTGATGGGCTCGCGGCTTGCCACTCGTTTCACCGTCAGCTCGGCTAATCTGTCTCCGTCGGAGGTTTCGTTGATGCTCAGCAGCCGCGATCCACACACCCCAGCGAGATCATCACTCGGCCCTTTGTCGTCCTTCCTGCGCGTGAGTAGGCTCGGTGGCGCCGTGTGGTGATAATCCGCGAGAAGCGCTGCAAGAGTATTTGAGAATACCGATTTACCGTTTGCGCCGTGCCCGACGCACAGGAACATTCTCTCCTCGCCGGCATGCCCCGTGAGGCTGTACCCGACAGCCCTCCGTACGAACTTGATGATCTCTTGATCATGCTGGAAGATCTCAGCGAGAAACTGCAACCACTGCGGGCAGGCAGCATGAGCGTTCCACGCTTCCCCGGCTTGCTTCGTAATACGATCCGCAGGCGTAGCGTTCCGGAATTGCCCACTCCGAAGATCAAGCACTCCGCCACGGACCCCTATGATGTCGGGATCCTGATCGAAGTCATTAAGTGAGGCCGCTGACATCTCCGGCTCCGACTGAGCCAGCTTGAGCATCGCCTCTAGGCGCGGCGCTTTGCGCAATCCTATAGCCCAATTGAGTAGCCGCTTTGCCCCATTCGGGTCAGCTTGGTGCCGCTTCACCGCGTGACCAAGCGCCCTATCGGCCACTAGTTTCGCCGCTTCGATCTCCTCACCCTGGATGCATGCCGCCCAGCGGTCCCCGGTCCAGCGATACCAACGTCCCTCCTCGTGGACGTAAAGCATGCGCTGGCGATTCAAGTGGGCAAAGACTTTACCCGCGAGGATGTCACCGGGCGCTTTATCATCGATCAAAGATGCCAGGGACACCGATATGGCCGAGGTCGCTTCCTGGAAGCCGTGCTGCCTCGCCTTGTACTCCAGTGTCCCGACGCCAATCCCTTTATCAGCATCGTAAGATCCCCAGACCTTCGTGAAATCTGTCAGGTCAAATTTCGACGGCGCAGTCCTGGACCATTCCTCCGCTAGTGCACGACCCTCGTCACCCCAGTCAAGCGCCGCGACAGACCAGACCACATCTCGCCATTCATCACGGGAGCAGTCCGGCGGGATGCAGGCAAGCATGTCTCTTACGCGCTCACGGTTCACGTCATTCAGCTCATGGCCATCGCGCTCCGGCCCGCAATATGCCGAAACATGATTGACCGCAGAGCAGGACCCGCGCGTATCCACCTTCGCAGCCAGTGCTTGCAGCGGCCACGGCACAGCAGCGTATGTGTCAGCATGCTCCACAGGCCATCCAGCGGCAGGATGCCAGACGATATAGCCACCATCCGCCCGCACATCGACTCCCGGAGCTAGCTTGTCTGCTGAGCAGCGGAAACCGCCAGGATCGCGAAACAGGTAATGTCGTCCGCCCGAGGGAGTCGCGTGGGTTCTGGTCGCAGGTATTTCGATACCTAGCTGATCCAGCGAGGCAAACCCGTTTTTGTCAGGCCTCACGTCCACGTCGATAACGAGTAGCGGCAACTTTCCACCGTTCTTGCCGGTCGGCACTCCGACCCCGGCATCGGGCCAGCACCTCCACCATGCTTCGACCTGCTGGATGTCGTCGGTCGCTGCAAGAAACCCACCTTTCACGCGAGGAGCCTTACTCTCCGGATCCACCGGAAAGACCGGGACCCCCATCTCGGCAAGCCGCCGGGCCTCTGCCACCGGTGCAGAGCCTGTTTCCATAGGGGTCGTCATTCCGCACCTCCAACGAGGCGTTCCCTCGCGGTGAGTACGGTCGACCAACGCCAGAGCCGCCGGCCATTGACCACTGCGGCCGGCTCCGGGACTCGGCCAGATCGAATCCACCGATGTAGCGTTGCGTTGGAGATTCGACCGAGCTCGAACCGGACGACCGCTGCTGGTGTCAGCGGGTCGCTCTCCGGTAGCTCAGGCGGAGATACGTGCTGCTGGGTTGGCGTTTTGATCTGTAGCATCTTGGCCTCTCGGTTCATGTCTATGGCGACATGATGGGTACCGAGAGACCATGCGATCAGAGGTAGTTACTCATTGATTTTTTAATCGATAACTACCCCCCCCAAATTGGTAGAGCGCTTCTTTCTATCGCGCAAGATCTGGCGAAGAGAATAGGCTTTCAAGGACCGGACTCCGAACAATGGCCGAGCGGCAGCCACGAATCTCGTGAAGGGCGTGGAATCGTCTTCTTTTGCGTAGGCTGTCCTACCGGTGGCTTCTTCATACACATCAGCCAGAAGCATGACCGCAACATCCGCCATATATCTTTTCCCTGGTCTTTTGCCCTCAATTTGAGATTGCGCGGCAGTGCATGCACCGAGGAATGTTTGTAGCCTGTTCTCTATAGCCACTTTTTCGGCAAGGGCGTCAGACATCGACTGACGACTGAGCCCCGCCTGATGCCCCCGGAACGCACCACTCCTGTTTAGGAAGCTGAAAGCGAGCTCCCCCATCTCTCGTGATACGTCAAGGTAGCGGGCAACGGCCTTGTGGAGCTCAGAGAGATATTTTCGGGCTTCAGCCAGAGACAACTCTGCTCCATCCACTTCGGTTCGTATTCGGAAGTCACAGAGCGCCAGTGTGAGCTCTCGAGCCAGCGGATAGTCGTCGGGAATAATTTTCCGCCGGACATTGACTGAATCCCGGACGCTCTCAGCTTTCTCAAGGGATACTCCGGGACCGACCCATACCATCTGACGATCCGACGTCCCAATGCGGCGCCCACTCCGGGGTATTTTCGCGGCCATCAACTGTTCCTCCGGCTAGGTGACGGTGTGTCGGGCGTCTAGCCCTTGATATACAGATCGACTTGATCCGCCCATTTCTGCAGGGCCTCGCGCCTGTCTTCCAGGTAATCGTGCCGGTCGTAAATGTCGGCGATACGGCCGAGCGAGTGATTGAGACATCGCTCGGCAATATGCGGTGGAACCCCCAAGGCGCTAAGACCAGAGCGGCAGGTACGCCGCAGGTCATGCGGACTGAACGATGGGATAGGCAGAACGCGCTCGCCCTGTTCATCCTTGAGCCCAAGGAGCCTCCGGACGGCGCGACCGAAGACGTGATCAGTCACCGGCCCAGCGCCATCACTCCGGCCAGGGATAACCCAGGTCTCATCCAATCCCCTGAGCCCTCGCATGAGATCGACAGCCTGACGCGGCAGCGGACACGCAAACGGCTGCGCCTGCCTCTCCTGCTTTCGGGAGAGCTTCTGGTTGCTGACCGGGATAGTGAGTACAGCATTGCTGGGATCAAACGCCGACCACGTGGCTTGCCGCAATTCACCAGAGCGCAATCCGGTCAGGAGCAGCAGCCGGATGGCGGTTTTTACCTGCAGCGACATTTTGGGTGCATGATCGAGCGCTTTATAGAGCTGACCGATCTCGTCGCCCGTGAGAATCCTGTCCCGCCTATTGTTCTCTATTCCTAGGTTATCGGGGTCCAGTGGATCAGCCGGGGACATGGGAATAAGGCCCTCCGAGCAGGCAAAGCGAAACATCTGCTTGGTGTGAGCCAGAACTTTGCCCGCATGAACAGGCGCCCCTCTCTGCACCACGCTTCTGACCATCTCACTGATCTCAGGGGTGGAGACAGCACTCAGACGCCGTCTGCCGAGCTTCGGGATGATGTCCGTGTCCAGCGTCCTCCGCACATCCTCCGGGCGCTTACGGTGTCCCTTTATTCGCGATGCATAGAAGTGCTCCGCCAACTCGGCAACCGTCTCGTTCACACCGCCGGCCGCTCTCGGGTCCATCCCCTCCTTGTGCCGGGCCTGGGCCTCAGCATGTCGTGCCCTCGCCTCCCGGAGCGAAAGCTGGGGGAAGGCACCGTAGGTGATTATCCGCGGCTTGTAGCCCCTGCCTCGGTCCCACCTGAATGTCTTTTGCTTGCGGGTCACTCGCACGAACAAGCCCGGCGCATTGGCAACCGCCATATCCACCGGGTCGGCGCCTGGACTCTGCTTTCGTAGCTGTAGATCGGTTGCTATCACGCTTTTTGGTTTCATCACTCACAACTCCATGCACCGCATCCCCGCGCCCTGCGAGGCTGCTCACTCGCTGTATCACCTGTCTTATGCACCGAGGTGGAACCCGAGGTGGAACGGTAGGTGGAAGATAAGCTGAGATGGAATGATACGGACTGAACGAGGAAGAAACAACTAATGTGATTCTAGTCAACTACTTATGGTTTTTCTATGCTAGCTTACGCTTGCCAGAGTTAAGCAGAATTAACACATGTTAATGCCTTCACACGGCAGGGGTCGCTGGTTCGATCCCAGCACCGCCCACCAACCCTCTGAGTCATGCGCTGCTAGCGAATCCGGCTGAAGGCGCTGTCGACGGTCACCGCCAGAAGCCCGATCAGCACCGCGCCCTGCAGCGTAAAGGCGATGTTGTTATTGACGATGCCCGAGATGATCGGATCTCCAAGGGTGTTGGCACCAATGGTCGAGCCGATCGCGGCGGTGGCGATGCTGATGGTCACCGACGTACGGATCCCCCCGAGAATCGCCGGGGCAGCGATGGGCAACTCCACCCGCAATAACACCTGCCGCGGACTGAGGCCGATCCCGCGGGCCGACTCGATCACGCCTCGATCCACCGACTGCAGCCCGGCCAGTGTATTGCGCACGATCGGCAGCAGCCCATAGAGCACGAGCGCCATGATCACGGCCTCGGCACCGTAGCCGAGGGCGGGAACGGAAAGCGCCAGCACCGCCACCGGCGGAAACGTCTGACCGATGGAAGCGAGCTGGCTGACCAGCGGCAGGAACTCTTCCCCCATCCGGCGAGTGACCAGAATCGCCGCGCCGACACCAATCAGGATAGCTATTACCGCCGCCACAGCGACGATGACCACATGCTCGCCGAGCAGCGAGAGGAACGTGTCCCGGGGATAGATGACCGTGCGGCGATCCGGGGCCAGCGCCTGGAACACCGGTTTCAGTGCCGGCATCAGCCATGCCGCTGCCAGTAGCAACGCCATCCAGATGAGTGGCGGCAGGAAGCGCATCATTCGGCCTGGTCGACCAGCCGCGATAACGGCAGGGTCCCGACGCGCTGGCCCGCCTCATCCACCACCGCCAGCCGCGATACCCCATGCCAGAGCATCAGGGAGACCGCGAGACGCATGCTGTCATCAGGCGTCACGGCTGCGGCGGCGGGGGCATCATCGCCGGCAGGGTCCATCATGTCGCCAACCCGGGTCAGCGCGGCGCGCTTCAGGCCGCGATCGCGCCCACCCACCAGCGTCTCGACGAAGTCATCCGTCGGATGCGCCAGGATGTCGGCCGGCGCGCCCTGCTGGATGATCCGTCCAGCCCGCATCACCACGATATGGTCCGCGAGACGCAGCGCCTCGTCCATGTCATGGGTGACGAACACGATGGTCTTGCGGATATGTGACTGGATCCGCAGCAACTCCGCCTGAAGGCTCGAGCGGGTGATCGGATCCAGTGCACCGAAGGGCTCGTCCATCAGCAGGATCCCGGGATCGGCAGCGAGCGCTCTCGCCACCCCCACCCTTTGTGCCTGGCCGCCCGAGAGCTGGTGAGGATATTTACCAGCGAACTCGTCGACGTCGAGCCCGAGCAGGGTCATGAGCTCCTCGACCCGGCGCTCGACAATGGCCTTTTCCCACTTCAGCAGGCGGGGGACGACACCAATATTGCGCGCGACGGTCCAGTGCGGGAAAAGGCCCGTGTTCTGAATGGCATAGCCGATGCGACGGCGCAGCGTTTCCTCGTTGAAGCTGCGGATCTGATGGCCGTCGATGCGGATTTCGCCGGCACTGTGCTCGATCAGGCGATTGATCATGCGCAGTGTCGTCGACTTGCCGCAGCCGGACGTCCCCACCAGCACACAGAGGCTACCGTCGGGGATGGTCAGCGAGATGCCATCCACCGCGGCCTCGTCGCCAAAATACTTGCTGACGCCATCAAGCTCGATCATCGCTGTCTCCGCGGCGCAGTGCACCGGCCAGCCCCTTGAGCAGTGCGTCCACCAGCATCGCCATAATGACGATGGGCAGCGCCCCGAGCATGACCAGGTTCATCGCCGCCTGCCCCAACCCCTGGAAAATGAACGTCCCGAGGCCCCCGGCGCCGATCAGCGCGGCCACGGCCGCAAGGCCGATGGCCTGAACCGTGGTGATGCGGACGCCCTCGATCAGCAGCGGCAGGGCCAGCGGCAGACGAACCCGGAAGAAGACCTGCAGCGGCCCCATGCCCATGCCACGGGCCGACTCGATGACCGCGTCATCGACACTCTCGAGAGCAATGTAGGTATTGCGGGTCATGGGCAACAGGCTGTACCCCACCAGCGCCAGCAATGCCGGCGCCAGGCCGATGCCCTGGATGCCCAGCTCCGAGAGCAGCGGATAGCGCGCGGCGAGCCAGGCAAGGGGCGCCAGCAGCAATCCGAACAGCGCCAGGCTCGGGATGGTCTGGATAAAGCTCAGCACCCCCAGCGTCCCCTGCCGTACGCGGGGCATACGACGCATCCAGAGCGCGAGCGCTACCGCGATCACGAGACTGGCACCGACCGCCAGGCCCACCAGCACCAGATGCTCGATCACGGCGTCGAGGAAGGACTCGCTCCGCCCCAGATACTCACGGATCAGTGCCAGCTGATCCAGCCAGCCACTGGTCAGCGACATGACCAGGGAGGCCAGACCAAACCCCCAGAGCAGACCAGTCGGGCCAGCCCTCATTCGAAGGCGCTGGCGAAGATCCACCAGCATCAGCATCAGCGCAAAGCCGAGCAGCCAGGTCCCGCCGGCAATGGCGGCGCGCGCGGCGTTCTGGCCCGGTTCGATGAATGCCCCGACCGCAGCACCCAGACCCCACGGCAAAGCCAGGAGCAGCGCCATGACCAGGGCGAGCATGATCCCGGCTCCGGTGCGGGTGGAGCGCAGGGCGAGCAGAGCGATCAACCCGAGTGGCAGACAGACCGCGATCAGGCCGCCAGGCCCGAGCGCCTGCAATAGACTGTGGCCCGTGCCGGCCACGATCCGGTTCGGCTGGATGCGCACGGCATCCAGCCCGACAACACCGAGCAGCGCGAGCAGAGCCAGGAACAGGCTGACCCGATTGGTCCGCATCATGACGGGCGCCAGCGTGCCCGGCTCAGTCGTTCATCTGCTCGAGAAAATCCGCGGCCACGTCGCGGGCGGGTTGTCCTTCCACGGCCACACGGGCATTGAGTTGCTGCAGCGTCTCCAGATCCAGCTGCGAAAACAGTGGCGCGAGGGAATCGGCAATCTGCGGATAGGCCTCCAGTACCCCGGCGCGGACCACCGGCGTCGGCTGATAGACCGGCTGGACACCCCGCGTATCCTCGAGCACCACCAGACCCAGGGCATTGACGCCCCCATCGGTGCCATAGGTCATCGCACCGTTGACGTCATTGTCCGGCTGCGCCGCGGCCCGCATGGTCGCCGCGGTATCACCGCCGGAGAGCGTGAGCAGCTGGTCCGAGGAGAGCTCAAACCCATAGGCGGACTGGAAGGCAGGGAGGGCCGATTCCGAGTCGACGAACTCCGCACTGGCGGCAAACCGGAAGTCGCCACCGTCGTCCAGATAGGCGGCCAGGTCATCCAGGGTCTCCAGGCCCTCTGCCTCGGCCAGATCACGGCGCACGCTCATCGCCCAGGTATTGTTGGCCTGAGCGGGCTCCAGCCAGATCAGGTCGTTACGCTCCCGGTCGAGTTCGCTCACCATCTCGTAGGCGGTGTCGGCGTCGTTCCACCCGGGCGCATCGGCGCGGTCAAAGAAGAACGCCCCATTGCCGGTGTACTCCGGATAGAGATCGATCTCGCCGGCCTTGATCGCCTCGCGCACGATACTGGTCCCCCCCAGTTGCAGGCGGTTTTCCGTAGGAACGCCATTGGCTTCCAGGGTCTGGATGATGAGCTGACCCAGCACCGACCCTTCGGTATCGATCTTCGAGGAGACCACCACCGGCGACTGGGCCTGGGCGAAACCCACCCCCAACCCGAGCACGGCGGCACAGGCAAAACGGCTGAAAATGCGCATTGGTATACACCGGTTCGAATGAGGGCGCAGTCTAACGAACGTACCGGATGGTTTCGATATTCCCCGGACGGACTGGCAAGAGCCGCCCCTGCGATTCACACTGTCCCGATTCCGTATTCAACGCCGGATTGACGATTCGACAGGAGTCAGATCTTGGAATACCGCAAGCTTGGCAATACCGACCTCGAGGTCAGCGCCCTGTGCCTGGGGACCATGACCTATGGCAAACAGAACACTCAGGAGGAGGCCTCCTCGCAGCTCGACCTGGCCGTCGAGCGTGGTATCAACTTCATCGACACCGCGGAGATGTATCCGGTACCACCGGAGAAGGATACCCAGGGCGCCACAGAGACCATGATCGGCAACTGGCTCGCGGCGCGCGGCCGGCGTGACGATCTCATCATCGCCACCAAGATCGCCGGCCCGGGTCTCGGCACGGTGCGCGACGGCAAGGGTGACTACAGCCTGGCCAACATCGAGACCGCGGTGGACGAGTCGCTGCAGCGCCTGCGCACCGACGTCATCGATCTCTATCAGCTCCACTGGCCGGCCCGGAACAGCAACTTCTTCGGCAGACTCGGCTTTACGCCGGAGCCCGACGAGGCGGATCCCGTCCCCGAGATGCTGGCGGTTCTGGAGTCGCTCCAGAAGATGGTCGACGCCGGCAAGATCCGATATGTAGGGCTTTCCAACGAATCCGCCTGGGGCACGATGAAATTCCTCGAGCTGGCCGAACGTCACGGCCTGCCGCGCATGGTCAGTGTCCAGAACCCCTACAACCTGCTCAACCGCAGTTACGAGGTGGGCCTGGCGGAGGTCTCGCACCGCGAGGCGGTGAGCCTGCTGCCCTATTCGCCGCTCGCCTTCGGCGTGCTGAGCGGCAAGTATCTGGGCGGCGAGCGGCCGGAAAACGCCCGACTGACGCTATTTGACCGCTTCACCCGCTACACCAGGGACCCGGGCATCCGAGCCACTGAGGCCTACGTCAACGTCGCGCGTGAGCACGGCCTTGATCCGGCCCAGATGGCCCTCGAATGGGTCACATCGCGGCCGTTCGTGACCAGTAATATCATCGGTGCCACCACCCTGGCGCAGCTCGAGAACGACATCGACAGTGCCGATCTCACGCTGAGCCAGGAGGTCGTCGACGCCATCGAAGCGATTCACGCCGAGGCACCCAACCCCTGCCCGTGACTCGGCGGGCAGGCCGGCCGCAGGCCGTTAGCCCACTTTTTCAATACGCGCGGGCAGCGCCTGTCGGACCGATGCGCCGGTCACCCAGTCCACCCAGGCGTTGCCCGAGCTATGGGTGGGGTCGACGAGCCCCAGATCATTGAGGTTGACGCCGGCACCGATGGCCTCGTCGCCGGGGAGTGGCGTGCCGTCGACTGTATGGGTGCGGGCGCCGAGCTCGCGGTGGCCGTAGCCATGTTCGATGGCCACCGCGCCGCGCTTGACGCCGTCACGCAGCAACGCCACGCCCTCCACCGAGCCACCGGGTGTGACCAGACGGACCCGGTCACCGGTCTGAATCCCGGCCGCCTCTGCGTCTCGGGTGTTGATCCCCACCGGGTTATACGGGTGGATCTGCCGCAGCCTCGAGGCGGCGATGGAATGCGGGCTTTGTAGATGCGACTTGTAAGAAGTAAGGCGTAGCGGCCACTGGTCCACCGGATAATGCCGCTCCACGCGTGAACCGTCGGCGAAGCGCGGCGGATGCCAGGTAGGACAACCGGTAAAGTAATCGCCCGTCAGCGAATGCCGGTTACTGCCCACCTTTTCGTTCCAGATCGTCGCCGGCCGCTGCCAATGCGTCACCGGGCCTGCATCCTTCGCGGGTGCCTCACCAAACCGACCGCCACGGCAGAACACGTAGGCCGCCCGACGCCACTCCTCGGGCTTGAGATGCGCCTGCAACACCGGTGCGATCCGATCGACGCCGGTCAGCCGCATGTCGTCCTCCGCAGCCTCCGGCACCGGACCACCGTCCCAGGCCACATTGGCTGCCCCGCGCAGGTACCAGTCAGCCGCGGTGTTGAGCGGGTGCAGATTGCCATCGGCATCGGGAATCGCGTTGTCCCCGAACCCCGGCAGCCCAAGCCGCTTGGAAACCGCAATCAGGAACGCCTCCATGCTGATCGGTTCGCCGTCGGCGGTCTTTTCGACCCGCGGCTCGACGACGGGCCAGCGGGCACTGGTCATGCGCTGCTTGACGCCGGCCCAGGCCTTGGAGAAGCCCCATCCCTCGTAGGTCACCAGATCCGGAACCAGATAGTCCGCATAGGCGTTGGTCTCGTTGATGAACGGCTCGATACCGATAATGAGCCCGATCCGGCCCGGATCCTTGAGGCGCTGGTCGATCGCCTCGCGCAGCCCGGCCTGGCCGTAGATCGGGTTGCCCATATGATTGATCCAGATCTTGGCCTGGTAGGGATAGCCTTCCAGGGCCGAGCAGAGATGCTCGGTGAAAAGCGGGGGTGAGACCGGATACCACGGCGCCTTGGCTGGATAGGGATTGCGCCCCGACTCGACCTTGCGGCGGAACTCGCTGCTCGCCTCATAGGTGGTGCGGCTGCGCGACAGAAAAATGCCCTTCGGCCCGATCTTGCCGGGGAAGTTGGCCATGTCGTAGCGCTCGCCGGCGCCGGTGTTGGTATAGGGCTTGCCCTTGACGAAGGTCCCGCCCGGGGCATTCAGATTACCCACCATGGCATTGAGCATGACGATGGCATACGAGGTATAGAAGGCGCTGCCGTTCATCACCCCGCCGTGGGTGTTGATCACCGCCTGCTTGCCGTAACTGGTGAACTTGCGCGCCAGGGCCTCGATGGTGGCCTCCGGGACATCGCACTCGGCGCTGTACTCGGACAGCGTCAGCCGCCGCGCCTCGTCGGCAAGCCGCTGCATGGCGGACTTCACCGTCACGGTGGATCCATCGGCGAGGACGACCTCCCGCGTGACGAACAGCTCCGCCGGCCGCGGCATTGTATGTGCCATCCATTCGCCACTAACGGCATCGACGACCACCGAGTCGCCGGCGCTGTCGGTCCAGCCCAGATCACGGCCGCGGAGGATGCGACCGGTCAGCGCATGGTTCTCACTGCTCACCACCAGATGGGTGGCATTGCTCCAGCTCGGTTCGCCCGCAGCTTCCTGTGCGGCGGGACCGGGCTGGATCAGGTAATCGCGATCGTATCGCTCGTTATCGATGATCCAGCGGATCATGGCCATGGCCATCGCCGAATCTCCGGCCGGACGAATCGGGACCCAGTTGTTATTGCCGCGGGTCGCCAGGCTTGAGGAGTTCGGCAGCGAGGGCGCCACCACCACATACTCGAAGCGCCGGTCGGTACGGGCGCTGGCAAGCTGACGGCCCTGCTGTTTGTAGGGGTTGCCGGCATGCGCGGGGGCCGTCCCCATGAAGATGACGAAACGGGCACGATCCCAGTCCGGCTTGGCATGGGTGAAGCCCTTCATGTCATCGAACAGCGCTCCGGAACCCACCCGGTAGCCCAGGCCGCAGTAAGAGCCGTGATGACCGAAGTTGCGCGTCCCGAAGGCATTGAAAGTAAAGCGCTTGACGATCGCCCGGCGGCCATCCGGACCGGCGTCGGTGACCAGCAGACGGTTCGCTACGGGGCCGTACTCCGGGTTTTCCGGATCCATCAGCGTCTCGGTATCGTGGATGGCGCGCAGGCCATCCACACGGCCCTCACCGAACAGGTCGCCGCCCTCGGTGACCTCCTCGATAAGCTGCTCGAAACTGATCGTCTGCCACTGCCCGCTGCCACGCGGCCCGACCCGTTTCATCGGCCGTGTGATGCGCTGGGGGTTATCCAGCAGCTCAAGCATCGCCGCACCCCGGGCGCAGGCCGCCGAGCGCCCCTCGATACCAGGATCGCCACCGAGACCGGTATAGGCCTCCCGTACCGGAGCATCGTAGACCTGCGGCTTTTCATGGGAGAGCGGATGATAGGGGTTGCCGGCGATCCGAAGCACGCGGTTATTCACTGTGTCCACCCGCGCCCGGATACCGCACTGAGTCCAGCAGCCGAGACACTGGGTCAGGCTCACTACCTGACCCTCGGCCGGTATGAGCTCGCCGGTCTCGGCGTCGATGCGGAATTCCGGTGGCAGGGCGTTACCGGTAATGCGGTCTGTGGTCGGTTCGCCGGCACTGCCACTGAGCAGCCCCTGGGCTGCCTTCTTGACCGGATCCACGTAGCCCGCGCCGAACACGCCCAGGCCACCCAGGGCCGCACTGCCCTTGAGAAGGTTGCGGCGCTTGTTATCCATGAGCCACCTCGCTCATTTTCATTGATTCGTTGGCGGCCTCACGGCCGGCGATGATGCCGGGGAGGACCATCATCACCGCCAGCCAGAGACCAAAGATGCCCAGAATGCCGAGCAGCCCATCGCTGCCCAACGGCAAGTGGTAGGGATAGAGCCCGGCGCCATATTTGGGCACCGTCTGCACATCCATCAGGACCGCCCAACGGAACGACCAGGCGGCCAGAAGCGCCAGCGGCGCCATCCACCAGGAGAGCGCCACGCCCCGGGGCGTACGCAGCATCCACAGCGCCGCCACAAGCAGCGAGATGCCGACGCCCACCGACAGCGCGAAGACGATACGCCAGTAGGCGAACTGTCCAATCAGGCGCGCGAAGGCCTGGAACGACACTGAATCCGTGATCCAGCCGCCCGCTGCCCAGCCCAGCGCACCCGCCCCGGTGCCCAGCAGCGCGAGCATGAACAGACGCAGCGTGAAACGCTGGTCACCGGCGGTGGCTCTGAAGATCCGCGCCTGGGCATAGAGCATCGCCGCCAGACTCCCCATGAACGCGGTCATCGCCAGGTTCAGGATGAGCCACTCGGTGTGCCAGAGCGCCCGGGCCTTGACGATCATCACCTCGGAGCCGGTATAGACCAGAATGCCGATCGCGCCGATGATCATGAGCGCGGCGAGCCACGGCCTCAGGCGCCGACCGGACCAGTGCCCCGCCGTCCAGAGCGCCAGCCACCGGGGCGCCCCCTGCTCTTTGAAGCGCTCGCGCTGCCAGAGGACCCAGTAGCCAATCAGCCCGGTCATGAATACCGGCAGAATCAGCGCGCCCAGAGACATCCATGACCAGGGGGTGATGTCGGTATAGAAGTGATAGAACCGACCGGGCTGATGCAGATCGGCGAGCAGGGCAATCGGTGCGACCACCCCCGTGGAGACCGCCACCAGCAGCGCCGCGGGCTGAAGCCGCTGCCAGCGACCACCGCGCAGGAACTCACCGGCGCCGGCAATGATGGCCGCGGTGGCGGCGAGGCCCACGAAGAAGAAGTACTGCACGGCCCAGGGCAGCCAGGCCACTTCCTGCTGCGGGACGATGATCTCGGCGACATTCATGATACCGCTCCCATCACGCCGCCATGTTCGGCGTCGAACCACAGCCCACTCTCACCCTGGATGCGCTCGATGAATGCATCCGTCATGCCGATGTAGAAGACATGGGGCCGCGTATTGAGCTCCGGCTTGAGCACCTTGATATCGTCGTCGTTCTCGCGCAGGACCTGGTTGATATGGCTATCGGGATCGTTGAGGTCACCGATGATGCGGGCACCACCCACGCAGCTCTCCACGCAGGCCGGCAGCAGACCGGCCTCCAGGCGATGGACGCAGAAGTTGCACTTGTCGGCCACCTGGGTGTCGTGATTGATGAAGCGCGCATCGTAAGGGCAGGCCTGGACGCAGTAACCGCAACCGACGCACTGGTCACTGTCCACGACGACTATGCCGTCCTTGCGCTGCCAGGTGGCCTGCACGGGGCAGACCGGCACACAGGGCGGATTGTCACACTGGTTGCACAACCTCGGCAGCATCACTGCCGCGGTGTCCTCGGAATCGTTATCCTTGACCTCGTACTGGTGCACGATGGTACGGAACTGGCCGACAGGCGGCTGGTTCTCGATCGAGCAGCTTACGGTACAGGCCTGGCAGCCGATGCAGCGGCGAAGATCAATCGCCATGCCATAGCGCTTGCCGGGATCGCCGCCGCGACGAGACGGCTGATCGTTCAAGCCAGCCTCCACATCGGCGAGCGGCACCACGGCGGCGCCGGCACTGATCGCCGCCTTGCCCAGGAACTGTCTGCGGGATGGATCCATGATGCGACTCCGTACTAAAACGCTGAGCTCATCATCCGGCCTGCGCGTCCCGCACCGAATTGTGGAAAACCACAAGGCCGGACCGACCTTGATCTGGAACAAGCGATATTCAGCTTTCGCGCAAGGCCGGCGCTTTCTGCGCGTCATCGTGGCGCTGGCGCTGATCGGTCATGGACTGGCGGTGGCGCAGATGACACAGCGCCCGAACCAGCCGCCCCCGGTGGATGGCGGGCCCGTGATCATCGGCATCCTGGCGCCACGCGGCGAGGCTCATGCGCTCGCGCAGTGGCAATCCACCCTGCAGGCGCTGGACGAGGCCATCCCACGCGCCTCGTTTGAGCCCCGCGCCCTCACGCTGGAGGGCATTGCCGAGGCGGTCGCCAAGGGGCGCATCGATTTTGTGCTCACCAACCCCGGGCAGTTCGTCCTGCTGGGCACGCCCTATGCGTTGAGCTGGCTGGCCACGCTGCGCTCCAATCCGGCGGATTCGGCGCGAGAGGCCCTGGGCTCGGTCCTGCTGGTTCGCGAGGACGCACCCTACACGAGCGCCCAACAGCTCATCGGGAAACGCGTTGTCGCCGTGCATGAGCAGGCCTTCGGCGGCTACCTGCTGTTGTTGCCACAGCTCGAATCTGCCGGCATCAACCCGGGAGAGCTGGACCTGGCGTTTCTCGGCTATCCGGTGGATGCCCTGCTCTATCAGCTCCGGGACGGTCAGGCTGAAGCGGCGATCATGCCGGTCTGCATGCTCGAGCAGATGGCCGCCGAAGGTCTGGTAGCCCCTGAGGACTACCGCGCCCTCATGTCCAACGGGAAGCTCGGTGGATGCCTCGCCAGCACCCCAGCCTATCCGGACTGGACCTTTGCCGCTCTGCCGCATGTCTCCGAGGCGCTGGCCGCCGATGTGGCCCGCGTGCTGCTGGACATGGAAGGCCCCGGGACTACTCGCTGGGGCGCACCGGTATCCGCTGCCCGGGTCGCCACGCTCTTCGACGACCTTAGACTGCATCCGCTGCAGGAGCCCCTGCTGGACCGGCTTGGCGACACCCTGCAGCGATACTGGCATTACACGCTGTTCGCCGTCCTGCTGCTGTTGGGTGGGCTGCTCTATCACGCCTGGATCCAGCGTCAGGCGCACCGGCATGGCCGCGCCCTGCAGTCGACCCAGCTGGCGCTGCGCGAGCGCGAGCGCGAGCTTGCCAGTGCCCAGAGCCTGAGCGTTTCCGGTGAGCTGGCGGCAACCCTGGCCCACGAGCTCAATCAGCCTTTGGCTGCGATCCGGCATTATGCCGAGGGCGGACGCCTGCGACTGGAACGCCAGGCGCCGGACAGCCCACTGCTGGAGCCATTCTCCCGCATCGGCAGGGAGGCCGCCCGCGGCGCCGGCATCATCGAGCAGGCAAGGCAGTGGATCAGACGCGAACCGCCGGAAATCGAACGAGTACCGCTGAAAGGTCTGCTCCGGGACGCCGTCGCACTGGCCGAACCCAGAGTCCGCCGGCTCGCCATCGCACTCGACTGGAAAGTCCGGCCCGCCGATCTCGCGGTCCAGGGCAATCGGCTTGCCATGGAACAGGTCCTTGGCAATCTGATCGATAACAGCCTGGATGCCTTCGAGGCCGACCGGCGGGTCGGCTGGATCCGCATCGACGCCGAATACGATGCCGAACTGGCGCAGGTGACGATAAGGGTTGCTGATAATGCCGGCGGTTTCGACGCCGAGCGCCTGTCGCAGCCATTCATGCCACTGGACAGCAGTCGCGCCGAGGGCCTTGGCCTGGGGCTGGTCATCAGCCGGCGACTCATGCAACGTCAAGGCGGTGCCATTGAAATCGGCAACCATGCACGCGGCGGCGCCGAGATCCGACTCATGCTGCCGGCCAGTACCGAGGATGCCAATCCATGATCAATGCCCTGCCCGTTCACCTGGTCGATGACGATGCCGGCGTAGCCGAGGCTTGCCGCTACCTGCTCGAAGGCCTCGATCTGGATGTGATCTATTGGTCGCGAGGGGAGGATTTCCTGGCCGGTGCCAACCTGCAGGAGCCCGCCGCGGTCATTCTCGATATGCGCATGCCGGGGCTTGATGGCATCGCGGTGCATGAGCGTCTGCGGGCCGGGAGTGCCTGCCTGGGCGTCGTCATTCTCACCGGTCATGGCGATGTCGATCTCGCCGTGGATGCCATGAAACGCGGCGCGGTGGATTTCCTGCAGAAACCTGTGGGCGCCGAGGCCCTGCAACAGGCGCTTGCGACAGCATTCGACCGGGCGAGGGATTATGCGACACACCGGGATATTTCGGCCCGCGCCGGGCAGCTCAGCGATCGCGAACGCGAGATTGCCCGCTGCGTGAGCCAGGGCATGACCAACCGGGCCATTGCCGATGCGCTGCATATCGCCGTGCGCACCGTGGAGGTCCACCGGGCACGCGTGGTCGAGAAGATGGGAGCGGCCAACAGCGCCGAGCTCGCGGCGCTATGGCAGCGGATTGACTAGAAGAAGCGCACCAGTCTGATCTGCAATGCGTCATCCAGCTCGAGGGCGCTGCTGTCATCCACCGGCCGCTTGTAGCTGATGTTCAGCCGGGTCCGCAGTGACAGCGCGAACAAGCCCCAGAGCCCGTACCGCTCGCGATTGATGGAAGGCCCCCACTCACCGCCGTCCACGCGCGACTCGGCACCGCGTTCGATATAGTAACTCGCGGCGAGGGTCACGGCGCGATGCGGACGCCAGGCCAGCGAACTCTGATAACTGATGTAGGGCTTGACCTCAAGCGTGGTGGGATCCGCCGGCCGGAGACCCGCGCGGCTGACCGCGACCCGCTCGCCGATATACTCGTCGTTGTCACCGAAGACCATCACATCAGCGGCCAGATTCCATTCAAAGTGCTCGCCAAGGCGCTGCTGACCACCGGCCTGGAGTATGGCCGCATAGCGATTGCTGCCCGGGTTGAGGTTGGCTCCGAGGGTGCGGCTGGCCTCGTATTCGCCGGTGGGGGCGATCAGATAACCGGCCATGCCGACGTACTGCCCCTTTTCCCGGTCAGCATGGGGCCAGACCGCCAGGGCCAATGCCAGATCCCCGGCGCCCCTGCCCGGATCCAGGTCGAATCGGGACGAAGCCTCGCCACTGACCCTGTACTCAACCAGCGGCAACTCTCCGTAGGCATAGGCTGGCATGCCCGCGAGGTCAAAGCCGTGACCCAGCCTCAGGTTGACGTTGCGCCGCTCGATCCGGGCTGTACCATCCCCACGACCACGCACAACCACCCGGCCATGACAGGGCATCGGGGCAGCGGGCGTTGTCTGCTAAACACAGGTCATCATCCGCAATTGCTCAACCCTCGACATTATGGGTGACAGGTTTGGTAAGTTCCAGCAAGCGATGGCGCGATATACTGCACCAGAAAAGCATTGTAGGGACACAGGCAATGATCGATGCACTGGTCGTTGAAGACGAATCCGAATTGCAGGACGCAATCGTCACCACGCTTCAGATGGAGGGCATGCGGGCGGTTGGGCTGTCGTCCGTAGAGGCGGCGGAACGCTGGCTGTCAACCAACCAGACGCTGACGATACTGCTTGATCTTACACTGCCGGGCGTCGGTGGGCTTGAATGGCTCAGATCACATCGCCCCGCCCAGAACACGGGCCTGATCATCATCACCGGTCATCCGTCGGCTCGGGCGCGGGTCGAGGCGCGGACGCTCGGAGCGGATGATTACCTGCAGAAGCCGCTGAATCTGGAGGAGGTGACGCTGACGGTGCGAAACCTCATCCAGCGGCTGCCGCGCACCAACCAGTGGACCCTGGATCTATTGAACTGGACACTGGTTCCGCCCACTGGCCAGCAGGTGCGGTTGACGGCCTCGGAACTCGGCTTTCTGCACGCACTCGCGCGAGAGCCGGGCAGCGCCGTGGACCGGCGTGAGATCATCCGCTATCTGGGTGCCAACGAGAGCAGCTACGACATGCGGCGTATGGAGGTGCTGGTCCGACGCCTGCGCAGCAAACTCGAGGAAGAGACCGGCGAAGTCAGTCCCATCCAGACCGCTCGGGGAGTAGGCTACTCGTTCACCGCGGCGATCCGGGTCGCCGAGCGGCCCGATGGCTGAGGTGGACATTCACCGATCCGGTCAGGCCGCCGCTCCATTGGGCGTCCCGGCGAAGTAGTCCACGACATGCTGGGCCAGTGCCTCGACGGCGGCACCCCGAGCCGGCATACGCAGCAACAGCACCTCATAATCGCCCAGGGGGGAAAGCCCGGCTTCCTCCTCTTCGATGACTCGCAGCGGCGACTGCACCAGACCGCGGGGGAAGGGGGTAATGGCGATATCCTGGAGGATGGCGGCCTCCTGCGCGCTGGTGTGTTCACAAGTATAGGCGATCCGATAGCGATGCCCACTCCGGTTGAGCGCCTCCAGCGCCATGCGCCGCCAGGCGCAGCCGCGGTCCGCCACCGCGATTGGCAGCGGGGATCGCTGCAGGGCAACTCCCCCCTCGCGCCCCGTCCAGACCAGCGGCTCGCGATAGATGGGTTCGGCGAGCGGATGCGGGCGGTTACCCGCCTCGGCAATCAACAGCGCGATATCCAGCTCGCCGATATCCAGCCGGCGCATCAGATCGGGACTGCGCCCCACCCGGACGTTGACCTGGACCGCCGGAAAGCTCCGACTGAACTGCGAGAGGATGCCCGGAAGAACCCGCGTCCCCAGATCATCCGGTGCGCCGAGGCGTACGGTGCCACCCACCTGCGGTGAGAGGAACTGACCCACCGCCTCGTCATTGAGCTCCAGGAGCTGCCGGGCATACCCCAGCATGGTTTCGCCCTCCGGCGTCAGATGGACCTGACGGGGTTCCCGGACGAACAGGGCGCGGCCGAGCATTTCCTCGAGTCGCTTGATCTGCATGCTCACCGCAGACGGCGTCCGGTAGATCTGCTGCGCGGCCCGCGAAAAGCTGCCGGTCTCGGCAATCGCCAGGAACGTGCGGAGGATCTCCATATCGAGGAGGGGGAGCCCCTGCGGCGAATTGGGGGACGTGGGTGTGGACATCGCGGTCTCCCGAGGATGGCCATATGGATCAACGAAATTCACTCTAAAGTTTATTCTTTTTCAGTTGCCTGAACAAACTCCCACAGAGACAATATCCACCACGGACGGCGAAGACGTCCCGCAATGCACATTCAGCACAACTGAACGGAGGTGAAGCACTATGGTCGGCCAGACAAATCGCCACGACACCGAAATCTACATGCCGGCCATGCCGCCGATGGGCCTCTCGCGGGCCATCGGCCACTGGCTGCGCAACCGTCTCCGCAACCGTGCCGCCGAGTCGCTGAGCCGCCTCAACGGGCATCTGCTTGATGACATCGGTGTGAGCCGCCAGGAGGCTCGGCGGGTCAGCGAGTATCAGCTGACGCGCATCTACTCGCAGCCCCTCGGCCAGATCCGGCTGGTCAAGCGCAGCGGCGCGCCGGCCGAGCGGCATGAGCCAAAGGCCCGTATGTCGCGCGAAACCCGACAGTAGGTTTCGAAACGGCAAAGCTGGATCGACCGCCGGTGCACTCCCGCATCGGCGGTCGACTTGTTTAACACGGCTGGATCTCGGAGCATTGGTGCAATGACCATCAAGCTCCTTGCCGTTGGCGATCTGCATCTGGGCCGTCGTCCACCCCGGTTGCCGGAGAACCTCTCGGCACGAATCGATGATTTCTCTCCCGCGACCGGCTGGGAACGGATCATTGATCTCGCCGTGCGCGAGCGCGTCCAGGCCGTACTGCTCGCCGGGGATGTCGCCGAATCCACGCAGGACTATTTCGAGGCGCTGCCGCGACTGCAGGCCGGTGCCACCCGATTGAACGACGCCGGCATACCGTTGCTGGCGGTCAGCGGCAATCACGACGTCGACATCCTCCCCCGTCTGATTGACCAGGTCCCCGAGGCCCGTCTGCTGGGCGCCGGCGGTGAATGGGAATCCGTTGGAATAACAGGCGATGGAAATGGTGATGCCGAGCAAGTCACCATCTGGGGCTGGTCATTTCCAGCGCCACGCGTCACCGAGAGCCCCATCGCGACCCTGCCCGCACCGCCGGACCGGGGCCCCCATCTGGGGCTGCTCCACTGCGACCGGGATCAGTCGCAGAGCCCCTATGCACCAGTCACCACCGAGCAACTGCGTAATACCGGCTTTGACGGCTGGCTGCTTGGCCACATCCATCAGCCGGACGCCCTGCATGCCGGGCAGGCCATGGGCTACCTGGGCAGCGTGGTCGGGCTGGATGCCGGCGAGCCCGGCCCGCGCGGCCCCTGGCTCGTCGAGATCCGCGATGGCCGCATTCAACGCCTCGAGCAACGTCCCCTCGCACCCCTGCGCTGGGAACGCCTGGACGTGGACATCACCGGTGCCACCACCGGGGCGGCGGTGGCGACGGCGCTCAGCCGGCGTCTGGAAGCACTCGGCGCTGACCTGACCCGGGGGGCGGACTGGCCCGACCTGACGGCCCTGCGCGTCAGACTGACAGGCGAATGCAACCTGACACGGGAAGCCATCGAGGCCGAACTGCCCGACAACGGACGGGCAATGGGGTTGCCAGGAACCGGGCAGATCCAGTGGTTTCTTGAACACCTGCGAATCGATACACGCCCCACCATCCCGCTGTCCAGACTCGCCGAGCGCGATGATCAGCCGGGGCTCCTCGCCCGTCGACTGCTCACGCTGCAGCGCGCCGGGGACGATCCGGAGAGACGGGCATTACTCGAAGCCGCCCGGCAGCATCTGCAGTCGAGCATGACCGACAGTCGCTGGCGACAGCTGCCCGGCGATGATCCCGATCCGGAATCCATTGCCGTCTGGCTGCGTGAGCGCGGCCAGGACGCCCTACGGGCCATGCTCGCCCAGGAAGCGGACTGATGCGGCTCACCGGTATCGACATCCGCCAGTTGCCGGGCATCGACCCGGTACGGCTCGACGACTTGCAGGCGGGCATCAATTTCATCGTCGGGCCCAACGCCATCGGCAAGAGCAGCCTGATCCGGGCCCTGCAGTATGTGCTCGGCGATCCGCGGCCGGGCGACCCGCCGGCATTATCCATCACCGCCCGATTCCGCGATGACACCCATCGCTGGGAGGCGCAGCGCAACGGGCCGCATCGCCGCTGGCTGCGCGATGGCGAGCCGGCCGAACCGCCCCCATTACCCACCGCGGATGCCCTGCATTGCTACTGGCTGCGGGCGGAGACCCTGATCTCACCCGATGGCGAGAGCGAGGCACGACTCGGCCGACGGCTCCGCGAGGCGCTGGCCGGGGGCATTGACCTGGAGCGCGTCCGTACCGAGGCCGGACTCGCGCCAGCCTCCTTCCCGCAGAACGAGCGCCGCGCCTGGCTGAAGGCCAGGGACGACCGTGAAGACACGGAACGACGCTATCGAACCCTTGATCAGCAGCGTCAGCGCCTGCCCGGACTCCAGCAATCACTTGATGAGGCGCGCGCCGCCCAGAGTGGCCTGGAACGCCTTCGACAGGCCCGTCAGCTGAGGGCGGCGATCGACACGCGCCGGGCAGCGGAAGCACACCTTGCCACGTTCCCGGCCGTCCTTGAGGCGCTGCATGGCGACGAGGGTGAGCGTGTCGATCACCGTGAGCGCGACATCCAGGCATTGCAGCGAGAGATACAGGCGCTGGAACAGGAACAGGTGCAGCTGCAAACCGCGCTGAAGGCGACCGGCCTGGCCGAGCAGCGACCCGAGCGCTCGCTGCTCACCGAATGCCGGATGCGGCTGGACGAGCTGCGCCGTGCGGAGCAGTCACGGCGGCATACCGCCGAGGCACTGGCCGCCGCCCATGCCGAGCGCGACCATGCATCAACCGCCCTTAACAGCGACGATGAGCACTTACCTTTATTTGACCCATGGCATACCGACGCCCTCGGTGAGGCCCTGAAGGCCCATCGAGACGCCCGACAATGGCAGGCCCGCATGGAATCCCCCGAGGCCGGTAAGGGCGACCGGGCGATCCTGCTACTGACCGCCACGGCGGCGGCCGGCGGCATGCTGGGCGTGGTCTGGGGCCTACTCACAGGCGACCTGCTGACCATCGGTGCAGGAAGCATCGCCGGCATCGCAGCAATCGGCGCGGTCATTCGGGCCTACACGAGGGCCCGGCCGGACGGTCACGACTTCTCCACGCCAGTGGCCGAGGCCCGGGCTCGTCTCGATCAACTGCGCCGCGAGAGTGGGCTTGAGCATCTGGACTGCGAAGACCTCGGGCTGGAGCGCTTCATGGATCTGGTGCGTCAACTCGACCGGGCCCGCGCAACGCATGAGCGCGAGGCCGCCAGGCTGTCCGAGCAGGATCAGCAGATCGCGGCGGCGCAGGCGCAGTTGCATGAGCGGCTGGCGCCCTGGGGGCCGATCACCGCCACCGACACCGTCGCTCTTCAGACAACGGTGGAATCACTGGCCGACCGACTGGACCAGGCCCGCGAGCTCCAGACAAGGCTCGATGAGATGTCACGGCAGCATGAGCGCCTGACCGCCGATCTGGATGCACGCAGAACCGAAAAGGCAATGATCTACGCCCGGGCGGAGCTGCCAGTGGATGACCGGACCGGCCTCGCCGCCCGGCTCACGGCCCACGGTGAATTCACCGAAGCACGACGGAGACTGGATCAGGCCAGTTTTGCGGAGCAGCAGCTGCGGACTCCGCTCGCGGAGCATCCGTCGCTGGTCGCATGGGCCGAGCAGACGGATTCGGCAGAGATCGGCGAGGCCATCGACCGCCAGGCCGAAAAAGCCGCCCGAGTCGAAGCGCTGACCGGGGAAATCACCAGGCTCAAGGCCGAAGTCGACCAAGCCGGCGGCGATGATGCCCTTGCCAGCGCCATTGCCGAGGAGAGGGCGCTGGGGGAGTCGCTCGCCGACAAGCGGGCCACCCGAATGCAGGCCGATCTGGGCGACTGGCTCCTCGCGGAAGTCGAGGCCGATTACCGGGCACGCCACGAACCCGGGCTGATCCGCGACGCCCGTCACCGCTTCGAGCAATTCACCCGGCACCAGTGGTCGCTGGAGGTGGACAGCAGCCATCAGCCCGTCGCCCGCGACCTGCGTCAGGACATACGGCGGCCGCTCACGGCGCTCTCCTCGGGTACGCGCATGCAACTGCTGCTCGCCGCCCGAATCGCCTGGGCCCGCGATCAGGAGGGCAATGGCCCGCCTCTGCCACTGGCGCTGGACGAGGCATTGACCAACACCGACGCCGACCGGTTCGGCGCCGTCGCGCGCAACCTGGCTGCGCTCGCCGACCGTGAGGGACGACAGATCCTGTATCTCACCGCGCGACAGGAGGATCTGTCACTCTGGGAGCGGACCACCGGCCACCCGCCGCACTGCATCGACCTCGGCGCCGTACGGGGAGTCGCCGAGCGGGCATCGGCCCAGGCGCCGGTGAAGCTGCCGGACGCACCACCGGCACCGGCGGGTATGGAACCTTCGGAATATGCCGGCATTCTGCAGGTACCCGCAGTTGACCTCCGGGCCGATGCCGGAAAGATTCACATCTTCCACCTGCTCCGTGACGCGCTGGATACCCTCCACGAGCTGATCAGCCAGTGGCGTGTGAGCCAGCTGGGACCGCTGGCGAACTGGCTGGAGACACCGGCGGGACGCGAGGGATATGGCGGGCTGAGCGCCGGCACCGCGCTCGCCGACCGGATCGCCGTGGCCCGGGCCTGGCATGGGCTCGCCAACCAGGGGCTGGGCCGCCCCGTGGATCGAGGCGTCCTGATCGCGGCCAGGGCCTTTTCCGACCGCATGGTGGAGCGCGTACAGGAAAAGGCCGAGACCCTCGATGGCGACGCCGAGGCCCTGCTGACGGCCTTGCGAACCGGCGAAGTCCCCCGCCTGCGCCAGGATCATGTCGATACGCTGGAGGCCTGGCTGCTCGAGCATGGCCATCTGGACAGGCGTCCACGGCTCGAGTCCAGCGCCATCACCCGTCAGCTGCTCGACCGCCTCGGCCATCGGGTCGACCCCACACTCATCCAGCAGGTCAGCGCATGGCTGGCGGCCGGGTCTGGGGGACTCGTATAGTACGCCGATGACCAAAGCCGCCGGACACACCCCGATGATGCAGCAGTATCTGCGCATCAAATCGGAGCATCCCGATATCCTGCTGTTCTATCGCATGGGCGATTTCTACGAGCTCTTCTACGAGGATGCCCGGCGAGCGGCGGAACTGCTGGACATCACCCTGACCCAGCGTGGCGAGTCGGCGGGCGCGCCGATCCCCATGGCCGGCGTGCCCGTACACAGCTATGAGGGCTACCTGGCGCGGCTGCTCGCCCGCGGCGAGGCCGTGGCGATCTGCGAGCAGGTCGGCGATCCGGCCACGGCCAAGGGACCGGTCGAGCGTCAGGTGGTGCGGGTCGTCACACCCGGCACGCTCACCGATGAGGCCCTGCTGGAGGAGCGACGCAGCAACCTGCTCACGGCGGTCGCCGGCGATGCCGAACGCTGGGGGCTTGCCAGCCTGGAACTCGCCGCCGGCCGCTACACAGTCTGCGAGGGTCGGGGCAGCGCGCAACTCGCCGCCGAACTGGAACGGCTCAGCCCTGCCGAGTTGCTGGTGCCGGAGGACCTCTCCGATCGTCTGCAGATAACCTCCGAGCGAGGACTCACCCGTCGCCCGCCGTGGCATTTCGAGCGGGACAGCGCCGAGCGTGCGCTGACCCAACACTTCGGAACGCGTGACCTCAGTGGATTCGGCATCGAGTCAATGCCCCTGGCTGTCGCCGCCGCCGGTGCCGTGCTGCAGTACGTCGCGGATACACAGCGATCGGCGCTGCCGCATATCCGGGAACTGCGCATCGAGCAGACCGAGGCGGCGATCACCATTGACGCCGCCAGCCGCCGCAACCTGGAACTGGAGACCAACCTCAGCGGAGGCGGTGAATACACCCTGGCGGGCATACTCGACACGACGGTCACGGGCATGGGTAGTCGCGCCCTGCGCCGCTGGATCAACCGTCCGCTTCGTGACCAGGCCGCGCTGCGGGAGCGTCAGTCGGCCGTTGCCGCGCTCCTCGATCGGGGCAGCGCGACACTGCGCGAGGTCCTGCGTGGCTGCGCCGATGTCGAGCGGATTGCCGCGCGAATCGGTATGGGATCGGCCCGACCCCGCGATCTCACCGGCCTGCGCGGGACGCTGGCGGCCCTGCCGGCTCTGGAGCAGGCTCTGGCCGGGTTCAGCGACCATCGGCTCTTGACCCTGGCCGGTGACGCCGCACCACAACCCGAGCTGTTGGAGGTCCTGCAGGGCGCCATTATCGAGCAGCCACCCGTCGTGATCCGTGACGGCGGCGTCATCGCCGACGGTCACGATGCCGAACTGGATGAACTGCGCGCCCTCTCCCGTAACGCCGACGGCTTTCTGACCGACCTCGAGACCCGCGAGCGTGAGGCCACCGGACTGTCCAGTCTGAAGGTGAGCTACAACCGCGTTCACGGCTACTACATCGAGATCAGCCGCGGGCAGAGCGAGCAGGCGCCGGCGCGCTATATCCGCCGCCAGACCCTGAAAGGCGCGGAGCGCTACATCACCCCGGAGCTGAAGACATTCGAGGACAGGGTGCTTTCTGCCCGGGAGCGTGCGCTGGCCCGTGAAAAGGCCCTCTACGAAGCACTCGTCGAATGGCTGCGCGAGCGGCTCGACCGGATCCTCGACCTCGCCCGGGCGCTCGCCGAGCTGGATGCGCTCACCGCCCTCGCCGAGCGCGCCGAGACACTGGACTATACCCGCCCGGTCCTCGACAGCACGCCCGGTATCGAGATCACCGCGGGCCGCCACCCGGTGGTGGAACGCAGCATCGAGAGCCCCTTCATCCCCAATGATATCCGCCTTGATGACCAGCGCCGGATGCTGGTGATCACGGGGCCGAACATGGGCGGCAAGTCCACCTATATGCGCCAGATCGCCCTGCTTACCCTCATGGCACACATCGGCAGCTTCGTTCCGGCCGCTGACGCCCGCTTCGGCCCGGTGGACCGCATATTCACCCGCATCGGTGCCTCCGATGATCTGGCCGGTGGCCGGTCTACGTTCATGGTGGAGATGACCGAGACCGCCAACATCCTCCATAACGCCACCCGCGAAAGCCTGGTGCTATTGGATGAAATCGGCCGCGGAACGAGCACCTTCGACGGTCTTGCCCTTGCCTGGGCCACGGCCGAAGCGCTCTGCGAGCGGATCGGCGCGTTCACGCTCTTTGCCACGCATTATTTCGAGATGACCGCGCTGCCCGAGCAGTACCCGGCCGCGGGCAATGTTCACCTCGAGGCGGTGGAGCACGGCGAGCGAATCGTCTTCCTGCACAGCGTGCGCAATGGCCCGGCCAACCAGAGCTACGGTCTGCAGGTCGCGGCTCTGGCCGGAGTACCGGCCACCGTACTGGATACCGCCCGGGCCAAGCTCGCCCGGCTTGAGGCCAGCGAACCCGCCGCCCCTCAGCTGTCCCTCTTCGCCACACCGGCATCCACGCCCGAGCCTGCCCCCCCACCCGCCGCACCGGACCCGACGGCGGAGGCCATCATGACACGCCTTGCGGATCTCGATCCGGATGACCTCACGCCACGACAGGCCCATGAACTTGTCTGTGAATGGCGAAGTCTGTTGGGGACCAACAACAGCGCGCCGGCATCCAAACCATAGCAACCGTAGGTTGATGAATGCCCGCCTCGGGCCTAGGCTCTGCGCCAACCAACCGACGATCACCGGAGTCAACGATGACCTACGTCGTCACCGAAAACTGCATCAAGTGCAAATACACCGACTGCGTCGAGGTCTGCCCCGTGGACTGTTTCCACGAGGGGCCCAACTTCCTCGCCATCGATCCGGACGAATGTATCGACTGCACGCTGTGCGAGCCCGAGTGCCCTGCCGAGGCGATCTACTCCGAGGATGATCTGCCCCGGGAGATGGAGCACTTCCTGGAACTCAATGCCGAGCTGGCTCAGAAATGGCCGGTCATCACCGAGATGAAGGATCCGCCGGCAGATGCCGAGGAGTGGGATGGCAAGCCCGACAAGCTGCGGCATCTGGAGCGCTGATCAACCCCGCGGGTGATGCTCGGCGTGCAACGCCTGCAGCCTTGCCCGCGCGACGTGCGTGTAGACCTGGGTGGTGGACAGGTCGGTATGTCCGAGCAGCAACTGCACAACACGCAGGTCGGCGCCATGATTGAGCAGATGGGTGGCGAAGGAATGCCGCAGCGTATGCGGTGAGAGAGGCTTGGTGATACCCGCGGTCCGGGCATGGTCGCGGATCCGGTACCAGAACGCCTGGCGTGTCATGCCAACGCCGCGACGGGTGATGAATACGGCCGCATCCCGGGCCCCCCGGGCCAGATGCGGCCGGACCGTCTGCAGGTAATCCGACAGCGCATCCAGCGCCGATTCCCCAAGTGGCACCAGTCGCTCTTTGCCCCCCTTGCCGGTCACGCGCACCACGCCCTGCTGGCGATTGACCTGGTCCATGCGCAGGTGCACGAGCTCCGAGACCCGCAGGCCGGTGGCATAGAGCACCTCGAGCATGCAGCGGTCGCGCTGTCCGATGAGGGACGCCGCGTCCGGCGTATTCAGGAGCCGCTCGACCTCGGCCTCCGTCAGCGCTTCCGGCAGCGGTCGATCGGCTTTGGGCGACTCCACGCGCGCGGTCGGATCGACCGGAATGGCGCCCTGGCGGAGCTGGTAGCGATAGAAGCGACGCAGGCTCGACAGCAGCCGGGCGCTGCTGCGCCGGCTGCTCCCCATAGACACGCGAGCCGCAAGATAGGCCATCACATCGGCACGATCCGCACCCAGCAGGCCCGAGCGACCATCCGTCGCCAACCAGCCAGCGAACCCCCGCAGGTCGTTGCCATAGGCGCTCAGCGTGTTGTCGGCGAGCCCCCGCTCCATCCACAGGGCGTCCAGGAACGCCGTGATGACATCCTGTTCGGTATCAGGCAGGGGCGGATCAGTCGTCATCCGCCGGATGTTCCGACCGGGCACCGCCGGCCGGGCTGAGTGGGGCACCGCCAGTCTGCAGCGCGCCGGGCCCCAGTGCCTTTAGCATGTCCATGGGAACAGGAAAGACAATGGTCGAGGCGTTGTCAATGGAGATGTCACTCAGGGTCTGCAGATAGCGCAGCTGGATGGCCTGGGGGTTTTCGGCCAGGACATTGGCGGCCTGGAGAAGCTGCTGTGACGCCTGGTACTCACCCTCGGCGTGGATCACCTTGGCACGGCGGTTGCGCTCCGCTTCGGCCTGACGGGCGATGGCCCGGATCATCGATTCATCAAGATCGACATGCTTGATCTCGACATTGGCCACCTTGATGCCCCAGGCGTCGGTCTGCGTGTCGAGGATTTCCTGAATGTCGGTGTTGAGCCGGTCGCGTTCGGAGAGCATCTCGTCGAGATCATGCTTGCCCAGGACCGAGCGCAGGGTCGTCTGGGCCAACTGGCTGGTCGCTGCGTAGTAATCCTCGACGTGGATGACCGCGCGCTCCGGATCCATGACCCGGAAATAGAGCACCGCATTGACCTTGACCGTGACATTGTCCCTGGAGATCACGTCTTGGGAGGGCACATCCAGCGTGATCAGCCGCAGATCGACTTTCACCGCCTGCTGAATCACGGGAATCACGAGGCGCAGGCCGGGGCCTTTCACCTTCCAGAAGCGCCCGAGCAGGAAAACGACGGCCCGCTCGTACTCGCGGAACACCCGGAAGGAAGCAACGACGATGGCGGCCAACGCGCCGAGGACAATCAGCACCGGTATCGTCATCCGATTCTCCCTTTCGCAACCTTCATGGCTCTGGGACAGAAAAGGCCGCGATGGGGTTCGCCCCCGACCGCGGCCAATCAATCCAAGGGAGAAAAGTCTTGCGAATTAACGCCAGCCGGCCCGATCCATCAGGCGCACGGCCTCGGCGTTGTTCTCCCCGAGAACGGCGACGTTGAGATCATCCAGCTTGTAACCCACATAGGGCTCCAGCACTGCAATCGGATCGACGCCCTCGACGGCCGGGAATTCGTTGTTACCGGCCGAGAACAGTTTCTGGGCCTCGTCCGAGACCAGGAACTCGAGGAACTCCCGGGCTGCCTCGGGATGCGGCGCACCGGCCACCATGGCGGCACCACCAATGTTCCGATGGGTGCCCCGGCCGTCCTGATTGGGGAAAATCATGCCCACGCGCTCGGCCACCGCCTGATCCGCCGGATCATCGGACAGCGACAGGCGCACCCAGTAGTAGTGGTTCCCCACGCCGATGCTGCACTCGCCGGCCGCCACGGCACGAATCTGGTCGGTATCCCCACCCTGGGGGGTGCGGGCCATGTTATCGACCAGGCCCTCGGCCCATTCCTCGGTGGCTTCGACGCCGTTGGCCTCAATGAGCGAGGCGACCAGTGACTGGTTGTAATCGTTATTGGAGGAACGGATGCAGATCTCGCCCTCGAAGCGGGGATCGGCGAGTTCCTCGTAGCGCTCAAGCGGCGGCTCGTCATAGACCTCGGTGTCGTAGTAGACGACCCGAACCCGCTCACTCAGACCGAACCAGAGATCGTCGGGATGCCGCAGCTCCGAAGGAATCCGCTCCATGAGCACCTCGGATTCCACGGGCGCCAGAATGTCCGCCTCCTCGGCCCGCCGCAGACGGGCGGCGTCGACGGTCATGAAGACGTCGGCCGGACTTGCCTCGCCTTCACGCTCGATACGCTCGATCAGCTGATCGGAATCGCCCTGGAGGACATTGACCTCCACACCCGTGCGATCCTCGAAGGCGCTGTACAACTGCTCGTCGGAATCGTAATGACGGGCGGTATAGAGGTTCAGCGTCTGCGCACCGGCCACGCTGGCCCCGGCGGCCAGGCCCACTCCCAGCAGCGCCGCTGTCCCGCGGGTCATCTTCGCCATGATCGTCTCCTTGAAATTCCACCAATTTAAATGCGGATGCGAACCATTCGCATCTTGGGAGGTATTCAACCGAACCCATTGGCCGGCGTCAAGCGCCAATGAGAATCGCTTGCAAAAACGCCGTCTGATGACGGAAACTCCGCACCATGAGCGCAGAGCAACAGAGTCTGGTTTCGCGGTTTCCCGCCGGCGGCGTCGCTGCCGTGCAGGCGCCATGTCCGGCCCCGGCCGGCGAGGCGCTGCAGCTGGAGGAAATCAGCCACGACTTCGACACCGTCACCGCGGCGGATGACATCAGCCTGAGTGTCGAGCCCGAAGAATTACTCTGCCTGCTCGGCCCCTCGGGCTGCGGGAAGACCACGCTGCTGCGGTTTGCGGCCGGTCTGGAGCGTCCCCAGCAGGGGCGTGTGCGAATTGGCAGCCAGCTTATGTCGGATTCCGGCTCCAGTGTCTGGACACCGCCGGAACAACGCCATGTCGGCCTGGTCTTCCAGGATGCGGTGCTTTTCCCGCACCTGAGCGTACTCGACAACGTCGGCTTCGGCCTGCCCAAGGTATCGGCGCGGGAGCGGGAGCAGCGCTCGCGCGCCCTGCTGGCACAGCTGGGGCTCGCCCCGTTCGCGGAGAGCTTTCCCCATGTACTCTCGGGTGGACAGCAGCAGCGTGTCGCGCTGGCACGGGCACTGGCTCCCTCGCCCCGGATCATGCTGCTGGACGAACCGTTCTCCGGCCTTGACGCGCGCCTGCGCGACCGGATCCGCGATGACACGCTGCATCTGCTCAAGCGCAACGGTACCGCTACCCTGCTGGTCACCCATGACCCCGAAGAGGCCCTGTTCATGGCCGACCGCATCGCGGTGATGCGGGACGGGCGGATCGTCCAGCAGGGCAACCCGACGGAGATCTACTGCAACCCGCAGGACCCATTCGTCGTTCGCTTTTTCGGCGACGTCAACGAGGTACGCGGGATCGTGGCCGACGGCCGGGTGGAGACGCCGGTGGGGCCGGTGGACGCCCGGCACCTGGCTGAAGGGACCGCGGTTCAGGTGCTGATCCGGCCCGAGGCCCTCCAGGTGGAGCGGCGTAATGGACCGCGCGACCACAGTGGCAGCCACGTGCTGATGTCACGGCTGCTTGGCGGCGCGAGCTTCATCCATCTCTGCGTGCACCAGGGCAACGACGAATTCCACATGCACGCTCATATGCCCGGCGTGTTCCTTCCGGAACGGGACGATCCCATCAACATCCACCTGGACCCCAGCCAGACGTTCGTCTTCCCGATCTGATGGCCCGGGCGAGCGGCGGCGGCTCAGCCGCCGGCGTCGCTGTAACCGGGCCGCGACCGCCGCATCGCCCGGCTGAGCAGAATCACCGGCACGATCCCGACCAGCACGATGGCCAGTGATGCCGTCGACGACTGGCTGAGCCGCTCATCGGAGGCCAGCTCGTAGGACCGGACCGCCAGGGTGGTGAAATCAAACGGCCGCAGGATGATGGTGGCCGGCAGCTCTTTCATCACATCCACGAACACCAGGATTCCGGCCCCCAGGAGACTGCCCCGCATGATCGGCGCATGCACCCGCCGCAGGGTGCCGCCGGCGGTCTTGCCCAGTGTCCGTGAGGCCGCATCCATGCTCGGCGTCACCTTGGTCAGGCTGGCCTGCACCGCGTTGTAGGACACGGCGAGGAAGCGAACCAGATAGGCATAGACCAGCGCAAAGCCGGTCCCGGTCAGCAGCAGCCCGACATTCCAGCCGAACTCGCCACGGAGCAATGCGTAGAGCTGCTGATCCATCCAGCCAAGCGGGATCAGAATCCCCACGGCGATGACCGCACCGGGGATGGCATACCCCATGGCCGAGATGCGCACGGCCGCCTGGGTGAGCGGTGACGGCGCCAGACGCACGCCGTAGGAGAGCAGCACCGCCAGCCCGACGGCCGCCAGCGCGGCAATCGTGGACAGGCTGATGCTGTTGAACACATAGGGAAGGAATGACCAGCCGAACTGCTGATCGCCAGCGGTCAGGCTCATCTCCAGCAACAACATCGCCGGAACCAGGAAACCCAGCACCACCGGGAGACCGCAGCCGAGCACCGCGAGCCAGCGACGCAGTCCGGTGAGCTCATACTGCGGCAACTCGCGGTAGCGGCTGGAGGTGTGGAAGAACTGCGCCTTGCCACGCGAGACCCGCTCGAGCAGCAAGAGCACGAGGACGAAGAGCAGCAGCACGCCGGCGAGCTGTGCCGCCGCCGTACGCTCGCCGAGGCCGAACCAGGTTCGATAGATACCCGTGGTGAACGTATCCACGGCAAAGAACTGCACCGCACCGAACTCGTTGAGCGTCTCCATGAGCGCCAGCGCCGCGCCACCTGCGATGGCTGGCCGCGCCAGGGGCACGGCGATGGTGCCGAACAGCTTCCACGGCCCCCGGCCGAGGGTCCGCCCGACCTCGAGCACGCAGACCGACTGCTCGAGGAAGGCCGCCCGCGTCAGCAGATAGACATAGGGGTAGAGCACCAGCGAGAGCAGCACGATGGCGCCCCCCAGTGACCGTACCGGCGGGAACCAGTAGTCGCCCGCTGCCCAGCCGAAGGTATCCCGCAGCAGCGTCTGCAGCGGCCCCGAGAACTGCAGGAAATCGGTGTAGGCATAGGCGATGACATAAGTGGGCACCGCCAGCGGCAATAGCAGGGCCCACTCGAAGATGCGCTGCCCCGGGAAACGGCACATCACCACGAGCCATGCCGTGCCGACCCCCATCACCAGCACCCCGGCGGCGACACCGACGGCCAGCCCCGCCGTATTGAAGAGGTAACGTGGCAGAACGGTGCTGGCCAGATGTGACCAGATCTCCGGTGCCGGCACGAACACATGCCCCAGAACGGTCAGGACCGGCAACGCGACGAACAGGGCGATGAGCGCCATCATCAGCGGCCAGAGACCGGTGCGGCGGGCTGCGAGGGCCATGCGGGCGAACAGCGGCAGGGAGTGAGCGGAGACAGCCAAGGCGCGACTCTCCCGTCGGTATGGGAACAGGACTTATTTCGTCCGCATAATACCCACATGCTTGTTGTTTTTCAGCCGCATGACCGGCCTTTCGCTGACTTGCCTTCGTCCATCGGGGTATCATCCGCCCATGACCTACGAGCGCGACAACATTCAACGGATGGCCGGCTACACGCCGGGTGAGCAGCCCACCGACACCCGGGTGATCAAGCTCAATACCAACGAGAATCCCTGGCCACCCTCTCCAGCGGTGATGTCGGCGCTTGCTGCCATTGCACCGGAGGATCTGCGCCGGTACCCCTCGCCGACCGCCGCTGGCTTTCTCGCCGAGGCAGCCAGGCTCCACGGCATAGGGTCCGATCAGCTTGTCGCAACCAACGGCGGCGACGAACTGTTACGGCTTGCCATCACCACGTTCGTCCCGCCCGGTGCGCCCATTGGCGTCGCCGAGCCCAGTTATTCGCTGTACCCGGTCCTCGCGGCCATCCACGACAGCCCGGTGCATGCGGTGGAACTGGACGGCGACTGGTCCCTGCCCGCGGATTTCGCCTCGCGGATGAACGCGGCCGGCGTTGCCCTGACCCTGCTCGTCAATCCCCATGCACCCAGCGGTCGGCTGCTGGACGCCAACGCCATCAGCGCCATCGCGGCGGCCCTGGACGGCGTACTGCTGGTCGACGAGGCCTACGTGGACTTCACCGATCCGGGTCATGATCTCATCGGGCTCACCCGGTGGCACGACAACCTCATGATCCTGCGCACACTATCCAAGGGATACTCCTTGGCCGGGCTGCGCCTGGGCTATGGGATCGGCCCTGTCGGGCTGATTGAGCCCATGGCCCGAAAGACCCGCGACAGCTACAGCGTGGATGCCGTGGCCGACGTCCTGGGCGCCGCCGCGCTCGCCGATCAGCCCACCGCGCGGGCGAGCTGGGAGGCGGTAAGAGCGGAGCGCACGCGTCTGATCCATGCACTGCGTGAACGCGGGTTCGCGATTCCGGACAGCGAGTCCAATTTCTGCCTTGCACGGGTGCCGGACCAGAGCCGGCAGCCGGCGGCAGAACTCTACCGCGGTCTCAAGGAAGGCGGCATCCTGGTCCGGCATTTCGGCACGCCGCGACTCGTCGACTGCCTTCGCATCACCGTCGGCACCCCCGAGCAGAACGACGCGCTACTGCGTGGCCTGGATGCCCTGCTCTCCCCTTAGGCCGTGCGCGTCTCGCCAAACCAGCTGCCGCGGCGCCATTCACGCCAGAAAACGGCGCCGAGCAGAAGGCTGCGGGCCACGGTGAAACTGACAAACGCCAGCCAGAGCCCGTGGTTGCCCAGTGACTGGGTAAGCCACCAGACGGGCAGGTAGAAAAACAGCACCGCGGCGATCATCGTATCCCGCATCGCCCGTGTCCGCGTCGCGCCGATGAACAGCCCGTCCAGCAGGTAACTCCCCACGGCCAGCACCGGCATCGCCACCATCCAGGGCAGGTATTGATCGGCCGTCTCGCGAACGGCGGGCAGATCGGTCAGCAGATCAATCAACGCCCCGCCGCCCAGGGCGAACCCCAGACTGGCGGCCCCGGCCGTGACCAGTGACCATTCGGTGGCCGCCCGCACCACCGACCGGAAGCCGGCCTGATCGGCGGCACCGATACGCTGACCCACCAGGGATTCGGTGGCGTGGGCGAAACCATCCAATCCGTAGGAGGCGAGCAGAACGAACTGCAGCAGTACGGCGTTGGCCGCCAGGGTGACATCACCAAGCTGGGCACCCCGGGAATGGAAGAACGCGAAGGCGAAGAGCAGACACAGGGTGCGGATGAAGAGCGCGAGGTTCACCGACAGCAGACGTCCATAGCCGGCCATGTCCGCGAAGACCCCGGAGACCCGGCGCCAGCCCCACCCATGCCAGGCGAGAAGCGCGAGTCCGATGCCACTGACCAGGGTCACATAATCGGCCAGCACGCTGGCCAGGGCGACACCGGCGGTGGTCATGCCGAGGCCCATCACGAAGACCAGATCCAGCACGATATTGACGCTGTTGTTGATGACCATCAGCAGCAGCGTCACGCGACTGTAGCCGCGGCCGAGAAACCAGCCGATCAGCGCGTAGTTGGCGAGTACGGCGGGGGCACTGGCAATGCGGATGCGGGCGTAGACATCGGCCTCGGCGGTGACGGCTGCGCTGCCATCCAGCAGCTGGAGACCGAGCGGGATGAGCAACGGATGCAGGGCAATCAGTGCGATGCCGATGACCACGGCCAGCAGCAGGCTCTGGCCCAGCACCCGAATGATGTCATCGGTGTCGTCCCGGCCCAGGGCCTGAGCGGTCAGCCCGGTCGTGCCCATTCGCAGAAAGCCGAATCCCCAGTAGAGGAAACTGAACAGGGTCGCGCCCAGCGTCACACCGCCGAGGTAGCGGTTATCCGGCAGGTGCCCCACCACGGCCGTGTCCACCAGCCCCAGCAGCGGGACGGTGATGTTGGAGACGATCAGCGGCCAGGCAAGCGCCCAGACCCGGCGTCGGGCCTGCATGGGGCGAACCCCGCCGCCGGTGCTGTTATACTCCGCGCCCATGAAAACCATCACTCCCGCACAGTACCGGCGCGCCCTGTTCTGGCTTGCCGGTGCGCACATCACCATCATCGCCGCCAGCAACTATCTCGTGCAGCTGCCGATCACGCTGTTCGGACTGCACACCACCTGGGGCGCGTTCTCTTTCCCGTTCATCTTCCTGGCGACGGATCTGACCGTGCGGACGTTCGGCAAGGTGGCGGCACGGCGGATCATCTTCTTCGCCATGGGACCGGCCCTGCTGGTTTCCTACCTGCTCGGCGTGCTCTTTCAGCAGGGCAGTTTCCAGGGCGCAGACGCGCTGCTGAGCCTCAACACCTTCGTCGGCCGCATTGCCGCCGCCAGCTTCATGGCCTACGCACTCGGCCAGCTGCTCGACATCCACATCTTCGACCGGCTGCGCCAGGCGGCCCGTTGGTGGGTGGCACCGGCGGTCTCCACGCTGTTCGGCAATCTGGCCGATACCGTGGCGTTCTTCGCCATTGCGTTCCACAACAGTCCCGACCCCTTCATGGCGGCGAACTGGCCGGAAATCGCGGCAGTGGACTATGCCTCGAAGATCCTGATTTCCGCGGTGCTCTTCCTGCCCGCCTATGGTCTGCTGCTGGCCTGGCTGCAACGCCGGGTGCTGGGGCCGGATGGCCGCGTCAGGCTGGAACCGGCAGCCCGTTAGGGGTGTCCAGGGTCCGGGCGCTGGCCCGGCGTCCCCGGCTTTTCCGGATACCAGACCAGCGGTTCGCCCTGGTGACTGTCATCAATGCGAAAGCCATGCCGGGCATACCAGTGCAGCAGCGCCGTCTGACCCAGGCCTGATTCGTCATCCACGTTGGCCTGCCCGAGCAGGGTGACGCCATGGCGGTCACAGAGCGCCTTCAGCCACTCCAGCACGGCGCTGGCCTCCCCCTGCCCCCGCCAGTCGCGATCGGTCTCGATGCGCATGAGCACCAGATACGCCGATTCGGCCTCGAGCACGGCCCGGACATGCCCGAACCAGCGGTAAGCCAGCATCGACCGGTCGGTGACCTCGGCGGGCACGGTATGCGCCTGCCAGGCCTGCATGGCGCCATGGACATCGCCGTTCATGGCGCGAGCCACTCCGTGCCGGCCATATAGGGCTTCAGCGCCTCGGGAATCACCACCCGGCCATCGGCCTGCTGGTAGTTCTCCAGCACCGCGACCAGGCAACGCCCGACCGCCAGCGCCGAACCATTGAGCGTGTGCAGCGGTTCGGGTCTGCCGGTGTCCGGATTGCGCCAGCGCGCCTGCATGCGCCGTGCCTGGAAGGCCTCGGTATTGCTGCAGGAGGAGATCTCGCGATAGGCCGACTGGCCAGGCAGCCAGACCTCGATGTCATAGGTCTTGGCCGCAGCGAACCCCATATCCCCGGCGCAGAGCGTCACCACACGGTAGGGCAGTCCGAGTCGCTGGAGGATCTGCTCGGCATGGCCGGTGAGTCGCTCCAGCGCCGCGTAGGAGTCGTCCGGCCGGGTCAGCTGGACCAGCTCGACCTTGTCGAACTGGTGCTGGCGGATCATGCCGCGGGTGTCGCGTCCGTACGATCCGGCCTCGGAGCGGAAGCACGGCGTATGGCTGACATACCCGAGCGGTAGATGTTCGGCGTCGATGATCTCGCCGGCGGCGAGGTTGGTCAGCGGCACCTCCGCGGTGGGAATGAGATGCAGCCGCGGCTCGAAATTCTCGATGGCGAAGAGGTCCTCGGCGAACTTCGGCAGCTGGCCGGTGCCGATCAGCGCCTCCTGCCCCACGAGATAGGGAACAGCGGTCTCGCGGTAACCGTGCTCGCCGGTATGCACATCGAGCATGAACTGCGCCAGCGCCCGATGAAGACGCGCGATCCCGTCCCGCATGACGACGAAACGCGAGCCGGAGAGTTTCGCGCCGGCGGCGAAGTCAAGACCGTTGCCCAACGCCTCGCCCAACTCCACATGATCGCGGGGACGGAAATCGAATTCGGGGGGCGCTCCCCAGCGCCGCACCTCGACATTGGCGGTCTCGTCATCCCCCGGCGGAACGCTTTCATGCGGCAGGTTGGGAAGACCCAGATGAATCTCCCGCAGGCTCGACTGCACGGTATCCAGATCGGCCTCGGCGGCCTTCAGGGCCTCACCCAGGCTGGCGACCTCGTCCAGCAGGGGCTGGATGTCCTCGCCGGCCTTCTTGGCCTGGCCGATGGCCCGGGAGCGTTCATTCCGCTCATGCTGGAGTGACTCGGCGCGGGACTGAAGCTCACGTCGCTGCGACTCGAGCGCCCCATAGTGCCCGGCGTCGAAGTCATGTCCCCGGTAGGCCAACCGCTCGGCAATGGTTTCCGGGTCCTGTCTGAGGGCTTTCTGATCCAGCATCGATTCGATCGCATCCTAGAAATTTCGGGTCAACATGATACCCGCAAGGGCAGCGGCCAGGCAGGTCGCTACGCTCACCAGTATGTAGATCATCGCCCTCGCCGTGGCGCCGGTGCCGAACATCGCAAGGGCGTCCATCGAGAACGCCGAGAAAGTGGTGAAGGCGCCCAGCAGACCGACCGTGAAAAACAACCGCCAGGCGGGCGCGACGAGGCCGCGCTCGACCAGCAGCACGAAAGCGACGCCCATGAGCAGGCTGCCCAGCACATTCACGGCCAGGGTGCCCCAGGGAAACCCGCGGGGCAGCCATTGTGCCGCTGCCATGGTGGCGCCATGACGCAGCAGGGCCCCCAGCGCGCCGCCGGCGGCAACCGCCGTCCACTCACCGAAGAAGGCCATCGGCCGATTCCTCGCTCACGAAACGGCGGGAGTGTACGCGAATTCGACGGCCCATCGAAGCGCCTACCGGTGACGGGCTGCCGCGTCGAGCCGGGCGAGCCAGTCGAGCCGGTCGGCGATGCGCTTCTCAAGGCCGCGGTCAGTGGGCTGGTAATAGCGCGTGCCGGCCAGCGCATCGGGCAGGTAGATCTCCCCCGCGGCGTAGGCATGCGGTTCGTCGTGGGCATAGCGGTAGTCGTGCCCATAACCGAGGGACTTCATCAGTCGGGTCGGCGCATTACGCAGATGGACGGGCACCTCAAGCGACCCCTGGCTTCGCGCGTCAGCCATGGCGGCATTGAAGGCGCGGTAGACCGCGTTACTCTTGGGAACGGCGGCCAGGTAGGTGATGGCATGGGCGATGGCGAGCTCGCCCTCGGGCGAGCCCAGTCTTTCCTGCGCCTGCCAGGCGTCCAGCGCCACCTGCAGCGCCCTCGGGTCGGCGTTGCCGATATCCTCCGAGGCCATCCGCACGACCCGCCGCGCGATATAGAGCGGATCACAACCGCCATCAAGCATGCGCGCATACCAGTAGAGCGCGGCATCCGGGGCCGATCCGCGAACGGACTTGTGCAGCGCCGAGATGAGGTCGTAGAAGGCGTCTCCGCCCTTGTCGAAACGCGCACGCCCGCCAGCGGCCGCTTCGCGGATCAATGCCAGGTCGATCCGGCGGGCATCGCCGGCGAGATCGGCGGCCACCTCCAGCAGACTGAGCGCGGTCCTGGCGTCCCCATCGGCGAGCCGCGTGAGCGCATCGCGGGCGTCACCCGCCAGCGCGAGCCCGTCTTCGGCGAGACCGCGCTCGGCATCGGCCATGGCGGCATCAATCAGCCGGCCGATATCCCCGGCTTCCAGCGCCCGCAGGACATAGACCCGCACCCGGGAGAGGAGCGCGTTGTTCAGCTCGAAGGAAGGGTTCTCGGTGGTGGCCCCGATGAACAGCAACGTGCCGTCCTCGATGTAGGGAAGAAAGGCGTCCTGCTGCGCCTTGTTGAATCGATGCACTTCGTCGACGAACAACAGGGTGCGTAGCCCCGCCTCGCGGTTGCGCTGACCGCGTGCCGCCGCCTCGCGAATATCCTTGACGCCAGCCATGACCGCCGAGAGGGTCAGGAACTCGGCCTCCGCCGCGGTGGCCACCATACGCGCCAGGGTTGTCTTGCCGGTCCCCGGCGGCCCCCACAGCACCATGGAGTGGGGCCGCCCGGCGGCAAGCGCCTCGCCCAGCGGGCGCCCCGGGCCCAGCAGATGGGCCTGGCCGACGAACTCCGCCGGTGTTCGGGGGCGCATGCGATCCGCGAGCGGGCGACTTCGATCAATCATGACCCCTGCATGACATCCGCGCCGGCGGGGGGTTCGAACTGGAAGCGGCCTGGGCTCAGATCGGGATTCAGGGTCAGGTCACGCAGGACAACCTCGACCCGCTGTCCCAGCCCATCCTCCACCGTGATCGATACCGGAATGCCCTCCTCCAGCTCCAGTTGTACCCGCTGGAAATCCCAGGCCGGATCGGTAGGTCGCAGGATGACGACATCCTCACCACCGGCGGTGAGTGAGAAATTCTCCTCGAGCCGTGACAGGTCACCGCTCAGCAGCTGCGCGGCCCCCACACCGAGCGCCTCTTCGAGGGGGCGGACCACGACCTGCTCGAGCGCCACGTCATGGACCCAGAGTTTTTCACCGTCGGAGACGATGAGCTGCTCCCAGGGGGTGCGGTAATCCCAGACGAACCGCTGCGGACGGGCGATGACGAAATGCCCACTCGCCTCTTCGATCACCTCGCCCGTCTCGTCGCGGGTCGTCTGGCGAAATGCCCCGGCGAGCGTCTCCACGGCCTCGAAATAGTGGGTCAGGCCAGCGACCGGGCCGTTGTCCTCGGCCTCCGCACTGCCCTCCTGCCCGGCCGCCCGGGTCACGGAGAACGCGGCGAGCAGAACGACGACGATCAGGAAAACCGGCATGGCCAGGCAGTGACGCACCCACATCATGTTCAGTCCCCGGGAGGTGGTGGCGCGATGACCTCGCGCGATCCATTGGCCTGCAGCGGGCCGACGATCCCCGCCGCCTCCATCTCCTCGACCAGCCTCGCCGCCCGGTTGTAGCCGATCTTCAGCCGTCGCTGGACACCGGAGATGGAGGCCTTGCGGGTCTCGGTGACGATACGGACCGCCTGGTCATAGAGGGGATCCGATTCGCCGCCGCCGGCACTCATCTCCCCGGGCAAAGCCCCCAGCGCGGCGGCCTCGCCCTCGCTTTCATCGAGGATGCCGTCGACGTACTCCGGTTCGCCGCTCTGCTTGAGGTGCTCGGCGACGCGATGGACCTCGGCGTCGGATACGAACGCACCATGAACCCGCTCCGGAATGCCGCGGCTGCTCGGCCCCAGATAGAGCATATCGCCATGACCCAGCAGCGACTCCGCGCCCATCTGGTCGAGGATCGTCCGCGAGTCCACGCGCGAGGATACCTGGAAGGCCATGCGGGTGGGGATATTGGCCTTGATCAGGCCGGTGATGACGTCCACGGACGGGCGCTGGGTGGCCAGAACGAGGTGTATGCCCGCAGCGCGGGCCTTCTGCGCCAGCCGGGCGATGAGCTCCTCAACCTTCTTGCCGACCATCATCATCATGTCGGCGAATTCATCCACGACCACGACGATATAGGGTAGCGGCTCCAGCATCGGTGCCTGCGGCACCTCGCCGTGGCCGTCCAGGGTCGGTTCGACCCGCCCTTCCGGCGCACGCCAGAGCGGATCGGTGAGCGGCTCACCCCGCTCCCGGGCGTCACGGATCTTCCGGTTGGCGCCGCCGATGTTGCGCACGCCGAGGCTGGCCATCAAGCGATAGCGTCGCTCCATCTCGCCAACGCACCAGCGCAGGGCGTTGGCCGCCTCCTTCATGTCGGTCACCACCGGCGCCAGCAGATGCGGGATGCCATCGTAGACCGAGAGCTCCAGCATCTTCGGATCGATCATGATGGTGCGGACCTGCTCGGGACCGTTCTTGTAGAGCAGGCTGATGATCATCGCGTTGATGCCCACCGATTTACCCGAGCCGGTGGTACCCGCGACCAGGAGATGCGGCATCTTGGCAAGATCCACCACCTGGGTATAGCCGCCGATGTCCTTGCCAATGGCCAGCGTCAGCGGCGATGCCGCCTTATCGAAGGCTTCCGAGCGAATGATCTCGGACAGCGCGATGACCTGGCGATGCTCGTTGGGGATCTCAAGCCCCACCACCGACTTGCCGGGAATGACCTCGACGACACGGACTGCCGTGACCGACAGCGCCCGGGCCAGGTCCTTGGCGAGATTGGTGATCTGGCTCACCTTGACGCCGGCGGCGGGCTTGAGCTCGAAGCGTGTGATCACCGGGCCGGGCTGCACCGCGACCACTTCCACCTCGACACCGAAGTCGCGCAGTTTATGCTCGACCAGCCGGGACATGGCCTCAAGGGCCTCCGGCGTATAACCGGGCTGCTCGGCCTTGGGCGCATCGAGCAGCGAGACCGGCGGACGCTCGCCAGGCGCCGGCGGTTTATCGAAGAGCTGGATCTGCTGCTCCTGACGTGCCTTCTCGCTCGGCCGGGCCTCCTTCGCTGGCGGGGCAATGGCCGGTTTCTGTCGTTTGCGCGCCCGGCGGCGCTCTTCGCGCCGGGCCACCTCCCGTTCGCGACGCGCACGCCGGGCCATGATCCGATCATGGATCCAGGCCCGCAGCAGGGCCAGATACTTGCCCTGGGCGAGGATGAAATGCCCCAGCTGATCCATGAGCGCGATCCACGAAAGCCCGGTGAACAGCGTCACGCCGGCAAGGAGCACCGCCAGCGCCAGTAGCGTGGCACCGGTGAAACTGAATGCCTCCCTGATCTGGTCGCCGACGAGATTGCCCAGCACCCCGCCGGAGCTCAGCGGCACGGTCCCGGCCACCGGCTCGACATGCAGCCTCGCCAGCGCCGCGCCGGCCAGCAGCGTCAGAATGAAACCGAACACCCGCACGCCGATCACACCCCAGTGCACCTCGCCGTCGCGGCGCTGCCACCGGTAGACCAGCGTGGCGAGCAGCCCGATCAGCACCGGGAAGAGAAACGCCAGATAACCGAAGAGGTAGAGGCTCAGATCCGCCCAGTACGCGCCCACGACGCCTCCGGCATTACTGAGCCCGGCCGCCGGACCGGAATGACTCCAGCCCGGATCGGCGGGGTTGTAGGTGATCAGCGCCAGCATGAGGAAGCCCGCCACCGCCATCAGCAGCAGTAGGGCCGCCTCACGGAGCATCCGGCCGATCTGCTGGCTGATGGGGGTCACGGGCTGCCGGGCTGTTGTCTTGCCTGCCATGGCGCTGAGTGTACAGTAGGCGCCTGACCTTTAGCAGCGGGATGACCCCGGGCACTTCACGACGCCATCTGCGGTCTGTCGAGGCATGCAACTCAGAGCGATACCGGCAATGCGCGAGATCGACCCCCGGCGCTGGAATGCGCTGCAGGGGGCCGACAATCCGTTCCTGCGTCATGAATTCCTCGATGCGCTGGAGCGCCACGGCGCCGTGTCCCGCGAAAACGGCTGGATCCCCTACCACCTGCTGCTTGAGGACGGCGAGACCCTGACCGCCGCCGCGCCCGCCTATATCAAGGGCAACTCCTGGGGCGAATTCGTCTTCGACTTCGCCTGGGCCCATGCCTACGAGCGCAATGGCATGGCGTATTACCCCAAGCTGATCATCGCCGTGCCCTACAGCCCGGTGAACGGACCGCGCATGCTGCTGAACCCCGACTATCCCGCCGAGGGACTGCGTCATGCGCTCGCTGATGGCGCCCGTCAGATGGCCGACGCGATGGAAATCAGCTCGGTGCACTGGCTGTTCGCGCGGGATGCTGACATGGACATTCTGGAGGAGGCGGAATACGCCCGCCGCGAGGGCTGCCAGTATCACTGGCGAAATGCCGGCTACGCCGACTTCGATGATTTCCTCGCCGGCCTCAGCGCAAAGAAGCGCAAAAATATCCGCCGCGAACGTCGTCGGGTGACGGAACAGGGCCTGGCACTGCGGACCGTCCACGGCGATGAGGCCAGCCCGGCGCTATGGGAGGCCCTGCATGGGTTCTACGAGGACACCTTCCATGCCCACGGCAACCTGCCGGTCATCACACGCGACTGCTTCATCGAGCTCGGCGGGACGCTGGGCGACCGCATCGTGCTGTTCGTGGCCGAAGACGATGGTGAGCCGGTCGCCGGCGCGATCTGCCTGCTCAGCGAGGATACGCTCTATGGCCGCTACTGGGGTGCCGCACGGGAATACGATGGACTGCATTTCGAGGCCTGCTATTACCAGGGCATCGACTACTGCATCCGGCACGGCCTGACACGCTTCGAGCCCGGTGCCCAGGGCGAGCACAAGGTGGCGCGGGGCTTCCTGCCGGTGCTCACGCACTCGGCCCATTACCTGCGTGATGCAGAGTTCCGCGCGGCGGTGGACGACTTTCTCGAGCGCGAGCGACCGGCGGTGGCCCGCTACGCCCATGATCTGACCATCCAGGGCCCTTACCGGCCGGACGTCCTGGAGCAGCTCCCCCGTGACTGACGCCCTGCTGCCGATTCCCTGGCTGGCACCCGATGACGAGACCACGCCGCTGCCGGACCCCGAAACCGCCCTCGCCGAGCCCAATGGCCTGCTCGCCATCGGTGCCTCACTATCACCCGGGCGGCTCCAGGCCGCCTACCGCGCCGGCGTATTCCCATGGTACTCGCCGGGCGAGCCGATACTCTGGTGGAGTCCGGACCCTCGAGCGATCATCCCGCCATCCGGTTTTCATATCAGCCGCTCGCTCCGCCGCGCGCTGCGTCGGGACGACTACCGGGTCAGCCTGGACACCGCCTTCGACGCCGTGGTGGCGGCCTGTGCCGAACCCCGGGCGGATCAACTGGGCACGTGGATCACCACCGATATGCGGGCCGCCTACAGTCGCCTTCATGTCGCTGGGCTTGCCCACTCCATCGAGGTCTGGCGGGGAGATGCGCTCATCGGCGGCCTCTACGGGGTCTCGCTGGGGAGCGCCTTTTTCGGCGAATCCATGTTCAGCCGCGCCCCGAACGGGAGCAAGATCGCCATGGCGTGGCTGATGCGGCAGATCCAGGCCTGGGGCTTCCACTTCCTCGACTGCCAGATGCCCACCGCTCACCTGCTCCGCATGGGTGCCGAGGAAATTCCCCGCAAGCGTTTCCTTCTGGCTCTGGCCGCCAGCCAGCGTCAGCCGACGCGAACCGGTCCCTGGCAACTGGAGATCACCCGCGGCGCGGTCACCGGGGAGTGGGATGATGACTGAGGCCCGCAGCACCCGGCGTATCCGGCTGTTCGGTACCGGCTATCGCCCATGTCCGTACCTGCACGACCGGCCCTCGCAGTTCGATTTCGTCGACCCGCGCCTCTCGCCGACGCCGGCCCTCTACGACGAGCTGCTCGCCCAGGGATTCCGGCGCGGTGGAGAACATATCTATCGAACCGCCTGCCCCGGCTGCCACGCCTGCCAGAGCCTGCGCATTCCTGTCGCTGACTTCCGGCCAAGACGACGGCATCGCCGGTGCCTGCGCGACAATGCGGATATCGAACCGGTCAACGTCGGGTTCCGCTACCGGCCCGAGCATTTCGACCTCTACAGCCGTTATGTCACCGCGCGTCACCCAGGCGGCGGCATGGACGAGGCCGACCCCGATCTTTACTGGCAATACCTGACGGCCAGCTGGTGTCCGACCGAATTCATCGAACTGCGCCGGCGACCCGGCGGCGAGCTGCTTGGCGTCGCGGTGACCGATGACACGGGCGGTGCCCTCTCGGCGGTCTATACCTTCTACGAACCCGATGCCGTCCGGCGGGGTCTGGGCACCCTGGCGATTCTCCTGCAGATCGAGGAGGCGCGGCGGCGGCGCCGTGAGTGGCTTTACCTCGGATACTGGATTGCCGGCTGCCCGGGCATGGACTACAAATCGAGCTTCCGGCCGCACGAGCGCCTGTCATCCGAGGGCTGGATCCCGAGCGATTAGCGCGCGGAGTTATTGGTGAACGCCCCGGGCTCCGGTAGAATCCTCGCTTTTACGGCCATAAGAGAGAGGCTGAATGGCGAAGGAAGAAAACATCCGGATGCAGGGCACCATCACCGAGGTGATGCCCAATACGATGTTCCGTGTCGAGCTGGAGAATGGTCACACCGTGACGGCTCACATCTCGGGCAAGATGCGCAAGCACTACATCCGCATCCTGCGGGGTGACAAGGTCACCGTGGAGCTGACCCCCTACGACCTCAACAAGGGCCGGATCGTCTATCGCGCCCGCTGAGCCGGTCTATTCGACCGGCTCCGGCGTATCGATGTGAAAGGCCAGCGCTTCCCCGGTTTCATCCAGACCCACCTGCACATGGCCACCATTGGCGAGGCGTCCGAACAGCAGCTCGTCGGCCAGTGGCCGTTTGAGCTTGTCCTGGATGAGCCGTGCCATCGGCCGCGCCCCCATCTTCGGATCATAGCCCTGCTCCGCCAGCCAGGCCCTGGCTTCGTCGCTCACCTCGAGGGTCACACGCTTCTCCGCCAGCTGATGGCGTAACTCACGGATGAACTTCTCCGCCACCCGCTGAATCACCTCGGCGGCCAGGCCGTTGAACTGAATGATGGCATCCAGTCGATTGCGGAACTCCGGCGTGAACTGCTTGCGGATGACCTCGAGGGCATCGCTGCTCTGATCCTGCGGGGTGAAACCGATGGTCCGTCGGCTCTGCTCCTCCGCACCGGCGTTGGTGGTCATCACCAGTATCACATTGCGGAAGTCCGCATGCCGACCGTTGTTGTCGGTCAGCGAGCCGTGGTCCATCACCTGCAGGAGCAGATTGAAGACATCCGGGTGCGCCTTCTCGATCTCATCGAGAAGAACCACCGAATGCGGATGCTTGAGCACCTCCTCAGTGAGCAGCCCACCCTGGTCGAACCCCACATACCCCGGTGGTGCACCGATCAGTCGCGAGACAGTGTGCCGTTCCATGTACTCGGACATGTCGAACCGGATCAGGTTGATGCCCATGATCTCGGCCAGCTGCCGGGTCACTTCGGTCTTGCCGACACCGGTCGGTCCGGCGAACAGGAAGCTGCCCACCGGCTTTTCGGTGTCGCGCAGTCCGGCCCGGGACATCTTGATGGTCGCCGCGAGCGTGTCGATGGCCTCGTCCTGGCCATAGATGACGCGCTTGAGATCCTTCTCCATCGTCTCGAGCAGGCGCATGTCCGAGGTGGACACGCGCTTGGGCGGAATACGTGCCATCTTGGCAACGATGGTCTCCACATCGCCGACGCCGACCGTCTTTTTCTTGCGCGACGGCGGCAGCAGACGGAGATTGGCACCGGCCTCGTCGATGACATCAATTGCCTTGTCCGGTAGGTGCCGGTCGGTGATGTACTTGGCCGCCAGCTCTGCCGCCGATTCCAGCGCCGGATGCGTATAGCGGACCCCATGGTGCGATTCGAACCGATCCTTCAGTCCACGGAGGATCTGCACGGTTTCATCCACCGTCGGCTCCGGCACGTCGATCTTCTGGAAACGCCGGGCCAGGGCGCGGTCCTTCTCGAACACCCCGCGATACTCCTGGTAGGTGGTGGAGCCGATGCACTTCAGCTCACCGCTGGCCAGCATGGGCTTGAGCAGGTTGGAGGCATCCATGACGCCCCCCGATGCCGACCCCGCGCCGATGATCGTATGGATCTCGTCAATGAAGAGGATCGCGTGATCTTCCTTCCTGAGCTGGGCCAGCAGGCCCTTGAGCCGTTTCTCGAAGTCGCCGCGGTATTTCGTACCCGCCACCAGCGCGCCCAGATCGAGGGAGTAGATCGTGGCGTCGGCGAGCACTTCGGGGACATCGCCATCCTCGATCAGCTTGGCGAGTCCCTCGGCGATCGCGGTCTTGCCGACGCCGGCCTCGCCGACATAGAGCGGATTGTTCTTGCGCCGCCGGCAGAGGATCTGGATGGTGCGCTCGATCTCATGCTTCCGACCGATAAGGGGGTCGGTCCGGCCCTGTCGTGCACGTGCGTTGAGATCCGTCGCGAAGCTCTCCAGCGGCTTGGCGCTACCGCCCTCCTCCGCGGTGTCTCCCTCCTCCTGCGAGGGATCCGGTTCGCTGCTTCCCTCCTCGCCGGAGACTTTGGAGATACCGTGGGAGAGGAAATTCACCGCATCCAGCCGTGAGATGTTCTGCTTGTGGAGGAAGTAGACCGCCTGTGACTCCTGCTCGCTGAAAATGGCCACCACCACGTTAGCGCCGCTGACTTCCTTCTTGCCCGAGGACTGCACATGCAGGATCGCGCGCTGAAGCACGCGCTGGAAACCCAGTGTGGGCTGCGTCTCACGGTTGTCGTTGGGCGGCAGCAAGGGGGTGGTCTCGTCAAGAAACGCCTCCAGGTCCTGACGCAGGGCGTCGAGATCCGCACCGCAGGCACGCAGCACCTCGAGTGCCGCCGGGTTGTCGGTCAACGCCAGCAGCAGATGCTCCACCGTGAGGAATTCATGACGCTTGTCACGCGCCTCTTTGAAAGCGAGGTTCAACGTGAACTCGAGCTCTTTGCTTAGCATCGGCCTCTCACCTGAAATCCTGTTGGTTTGACCCGGGCCGTCCCGGATCGGTTCCGGCTCATGCGGGCTCCATCGTGCACATGAGCGGGTGATCATTCTCGCGGGCATGGTCGTTGACCTGATCGACCTTTGTCTCCGCAATGTCGCGGCTGTAAACGCCGCAGACTCCCTTGCCGCGGGTGTGGACATGGAGCATGACCTGCGTGGCCTGGTCACGGTCCATCCGAAAGAACGTCTGCAACACCTCTACCACGAATTCCATGGGCGTGTAGTCGTCATTGAGGAGGACGACGCGATAGAGGGGCGGCTGCTTGACGCTGGGCTTCGCCTCTTCGACCGACAGATCGTCGTCGCGTTTCGGATCGTTCTCTTCACTCATCACCGCACGTCCCGGGGCCGGTATCAACAAGATGGGGATGCCTGACCGATTCTAAAAGGTCGACGGCCGATCGCCAATGTTATCCTGCATGTCATGGAAAGGGATTCACGCGTCATCGTTGGCCTGTCCGGCGGCGTCGACTCGGCGGTCAGCGCCTGGCTTCTGTGCGAGCAGGGCTACCGCGTCGAGGGCCTGTTCATGAAGAACTGGGAGGACGACGACACCGAGACCCACTGCTCGGCCGAAGCCGACTACGCCGATGCCCGCCAGGTCGCGGAGACGCTCGGCATCCCGCTGCATCGGGCGAATTTCTCCGCCGCCTATCGCGAAGAGGTCTTCGAGCACTGCCTGCGGGAATTCCGGGCCGGGCGCACGCCCAATCCCGACATCCTCTGCAACCAGCGCATCAAGTTCCGCGCATTCCTCGATCATGCCCGACGCCTCGGTGCCGATCGGGTGGCCACCGGACATTATGCCGCCATTGGCGGAGAGCCGGGGGCGAGGACCCTGCGCCGGGCGGCCGACGCGGACAAGGACCAGACCTACTTCCTCTACACCCTGGACCAGGAGCAGCTCGAGGCGGCCATCTTCCCGCTGGCCACGCTCACCAAGCCCCGGGTGCGGGCAATGGCCGACTCGGCCGGCTTCGCCAATTTCAACAAAGCGGACAGCACGGGCATCTGTTTCATCGGCGAGCGCGACTTCCAGGCGTTCCTGGCGCGCTACATCGATCGTCGCCCCGGTCCGATCGTGACCGTCGAGGGCGATGAAGTCGGCCGCCACGAGGGGCTCGCCTTCTACACCATCGGCCAGCGCCGCGGCCTCAACCTCGGCGGCCGGGCCGACCGCCCCGGGCTGCCATGGTATGTCGCCGGGAAGGACATGACCGCCAATCAGCTGGTGGTTGCTCAGGGCCATGACCACCCCGCATTGATGAACCATGGACTGCTGGCCGGTGACTGGCACTGGGTGGACGGCCAGGGGCCGGATCAGCCGATCCGCTGCACCGCTCGGCTACGCCACCGGCAGCCGGATCAGCCGGGCCGGCTCGCGCCCTGCGCGGACGGGCGCCGCGAACTGATCTTCGATGATCCACAACGCGCCGTAGCGCCTGGTCAGTCCGTGGTGATCTATGATGGCGAGCGCTGCCTCGGTGGCGGCATCATCGATGAGCGTCTGCCGGTGGAACGGAGCCTGGTCAGTGGCGCAGCCTGAACACGAGCGGGCACTGGCGCTGGGCGCCGTATTCCAGGCGTTGGGCGAAGTCCGCAGCATCGCCGAACATGGCCGCGATGACCGCAGTCGGACAGAGCCCTGCATCACCGGGCTGCTGGGTGATTACCAGGGTTCGGTCGAACGACTCTACGGCCGCCCTGGGGCACTCGACCCGGGCCTGCGCGATGTGATCGGGCATCTGACCCAACCAACCGCCATGCACCTCACCCGCTACCTGATCAGCGTCATGCAGCTCGAGAGACGACTGCGCCGCGACAGGCAGCGCCTGCAGGATCTGGCGCGGGGCCTCGACCGCGCCCGCGCCCAGGCGGATTACTTCGGCGAGCTCACGCACGACAGCGTCATCCACAATCTCGCCGATCTCTACAGTGAACACATCAGCCCGCTGCGGCCGCGGATCCTGGTGCAGGGCCATGCGGTCCATCTGCAGGATGCCCGCAATGCGGCATTGATTCGCAGCCTCCTGCTGGCGGCCATCCGGGCCGCCGGACTCTGGCAGCTCAATGGCGGCGGCCGGTTGCGACTTGTCCTCGGCCGTCGGCGGGTGATCGAATCGGCTCAGGCGGCGCTCGCGGAGACGTGATGCGGTTGATGCAGGGCAACTCGGGGCATCCCATTGCGGCGCTGCATCATGTAGAATTCGGGCCGCGAATCCGGGCGGAAAGCCCATTAAAACAGAGGTGCCTTGCGCGCACGACGATTTCGGGAGGAAGTCATGAGTAACAGTTACGGTGCCCGCGGAACGCTGGACGTGAAGGGCAAGCAATACGAGATCTACCGACTCGATGCGCTCAAGGATCGCCATGACGTCGACCGTCTGCCCTTCTCGCTGAAGGTCCTGCTGGAGAACCTCCTGCGCAAGGAAGACGGACGCAACGTGACCAGCGAGCAGATTGAAGCGCTCTGCAACTGGGATCCCAAGGGGGGACCGGGCGAGCAGATCTCCTTCATGCCTGCCCGCGTCGTCCTGCAGGACTTCACCGGCGTCCCGGCCGTGGTCGATCTGGCCGCGATGCGCGACGCGATGAAGCAGCTCGGCGGCGACCCCAACCTGATCAACCCCCTGGAGCCGGCCGACCTGGTCATCGACCACTCGGTGATGGTCGACCACTTCGGCACCCCCAACGCCCTCGATCTCAATACCAAGATCGAGTTCAAGCGCAACGAGGAACGCTACAAGTTCCTGCGCTGGGGTCAGAAGGCCTTCTCAAACTTCCGTGTCGTGCCGCCGGGGACCGGCATCGTCCACCAGGTCAACCTGGAGTACCTGTCGAAGGCGGTGTTCACCAAGGAAACCGAGAACGGAACGCTGGCCTATCCGGACACATTGGTCGGCACCGACTCCCACACCACCATGGTGAACGGCCTGGGCGTGCTCGGCTGGGGTGTGGGCGGCATCGAGGCGGAGGCCGCCATGCTCGGCCAGCCCATCACGATGCTCGTGCCGGAGGTCATCGGCTTCAAGCTGAACGGCGAGCTGCGCGAGGGCGCGACCGCCACCGACCTGGTACTGACCGTCACCGAGATGCTGCGCAAGAAGGGCGTGGTCGGCAAGTTCGTCGAGTTCTTCGGCGATGGTCTCGACAACCTGCCGCTGGCGGATCGGGCCACCATCGGCAATATGGCACCCGAATATGGCGCCACCTGCGGTATCTTCCCGATCGATGCCGAGACCATCGAGTACCTGCGCGTCTCAGGTCGTGACGAGGAGACCATTGCGCTGGTCGAGGCCTATGCCCGCGAGCAGGGCATGTGGCGGGAAACGGGCTCCCGGCATGCCGACTACACCGATGTGGTGGAGCTGGACCTGGCCGATGTGGTGCCCAGCATCGCCGGGCCCAAGCGGCCCCAGGACCGCATCGCCCTCACCGACGCCAGGCCGGCGTTCCTCGACTACCTGGAAGAGGAACTCACCGCCCGCGGCACCATGCCGGATGCGGACGAGGCCCGCTTCGAGGGTGAGGGCGGCGATACCGCCCCGGGCAATCAGTTCTGGCATGAAGCCGGCGCCGTGAACGTCAAGCTCAACGGTAAGGAATTCATGCTCAATCATGGCGACGTCGTCATCGCCGCCATCACCTCGTGCACCAACACGTCCAACCCTGCGGTTCTGGTCGCCGCGGGCCTGGTGGCCAAGAAAGCGCACGAGCGCGGCCTGACCACCAAGCCCTGGGTGAAGACTTCCTTCGCACCGGGCTCGCAGGTGGTGCCCGCCTACCTCAGCGATGCGGGACTGATGGAACCGCTGGAAGCCCTGGGCTTCAACGTGGTGGGCTTCGGCTGCACGACTTGCATCGGCAACTCCGGGCCGCTGCCGGACGAAATCACCGACGCCATCCGCGAGGGTGATCTCATGGTCTCCGGCGTGCTCTCCGGCAACCGCAACTTTGAAGGCCGCATCCACCCGGACGTCCCCGCCAACTACCTGGCCTCGCCGCCGCTGGTGGTCGCCTATGCGCTGGCCGGGAGCGTCGCAAGGGATATCTCCCGCGATCCCATCGGCGAGGACGGCAATGGCGATCCGGTCTACCTGAAGGACATCTGGCCCAGCCAGAAGGAAATCGCCGACATCATCGAGGATCACATCAACTCGAAGATGTACCGGGAGCAGTACTCCAATGTCTTTGAGGGCTCCACGATCTGGCGCGAGCTGCCGGCACCGGAGGGTGAGATCTACGAGTGGCCGGATTCAACCTATGTCCGCAACCCACCCTACTTCGAGGGTATGGGCCTGGAGCCGGGCGATATTTCGGAGATCAAGCAGGCGCGGTGCCTGGTCAAGGTGGGTGATTCCATCACCACCGACCACATCTCACCGGCCGGCGCGATCAAGGCCGACAGCCCGGCAGGCAAGTATCTGCAGTCGCTCGGCATCCTGCCTCAGGACTTCAACAGCTATGGCTCACGACGCGGCAACCATGAGGTCATGATGCGCGGCACCTTCGCCAACGTGCGGCTCAGGAACGAGCTTGCCCCCGGCACCCAGGGCAGCTGGACCACGTACTTCCCGACGGGTGAGCAGACCTCCATCTATGACGCGGCCATGAAATACAAGGAGGAGTCGACCCCGCTGGTGGTTCTGGCCGGCAAGGAGTACGGCACCGGCTCGAGTCGTGACTGGGCCGCCAAGGGTACGGCACTGTTGGGCGTGCGCATGGTCATTGCCGAAAGCTATGAGCGCATCCACCGCTCCAATCTGGTGGGCTTCGGCGTGGTACCGCTGCAGTTCGCCGAGGGCGACAGCGCCGAGCGCCTCGGACTGACCGGCGAGGAGACATTCAGCATCGGCAGTCTGGATTCGGAGCCCTCCTCGGTCACCGTGCGCGCCGTCACGCCGGATGGCGAGGTCAAGAGCTTCGAGGCACGGGTGCGGATCGACACCCCGACCGAGTGGGAATACTTCCGCAACGGCGGCATTCTGCACTACGTCCTGCGCGGCCTCGCCCAGCGCTCACAGGCGGCCTGAGCCGCTCATCGCGGGGCGGTGCCGCCGCCTCGCGGGTCCTGGACGAAAAAAGGTTCATCGCGCATTACCGGGGTAAGCGGCTCGGATCTTCAGGAAGAAGTACTCATCATCCCGGAAGCCGTAGGCCATTCGCTTGGTGACCTTGATTTTGTTGTTGATGCCCTCGATGAGGCTCTTG
>NZ_JBAKFI010000005.1:0-25000 GCF_040838425.1 Spiribacter onubensis
CGAGCAGGATGTGCTCCCGCGTCTGCGGCATCGGGCCATCCGCCGCCGAAACCACCAGAATGGCACCGTCCATCTGCGCGGCACCGGTGATCATGTTCTTCACATAGTCCGCGTGCCCGGGGCAGTCGACGTGCGCATAGTGGCGCTTGTCCGTCTCGTACTCCACGTGCGCCGTGGCGATCGTGATGCCGCGCTCGCGCTCCTCAGGGGCGTTGTCGATCTGGTCGAACGCCTGCGCCACACCACCGTACTCGGCCGCCAGCACCTTCGTCATCGCCGCCGTCAACGTCGTCTTACCATGGTCAACATGACCAATCGTGCCAACGTTCACATGCGGCTTGCTGCGCTCAAACTTCTCCTTGGACACGGTGGGTTCCCCCTGCGCTGTGCGTTCATTCTGGAGCCCATGGGCGGATTTGAACCGCCGGCCTCTCCCTTACCAAGGGAGTGCTCTACCCCTGAGCTACATGGGCGTTTCGCTCTGGAGCGGGTGATGGGAATCGAACCCACATCATCAGCTTGGAAGGCTGAGGTTCTACCGTTGAACTACACCCGCATGCCCGCGCCCGCGTGGTGGGCGGGCCAAAAATCTGGTGGAGGGAGGAGGATTCGAACCTCCGAAGGCTAAGCCAGCAGATTTACAGTCTGCCCCCGTTGACCGCTTGGGTATCCCTCCGGAATCAAGCCGCGTAGCGTGCGCAAAGTGTCGGTGGATGTCAAGGGAGATCATTCATGCCGGCCGTGCCGCATTCGCCATGACGCAGAGCGAGCTGGCGAGCATGGCGAGCGCCGCCGCCGAGGGCGGAATGACACCGGCCACGGCGAGCGGTATGGCGGAGCCGTTGTAGACCACGGCCAGCCCGAGGTTCTGCAGCATCCGGCGCCGGGCGGCGCGGGCGAGGCCGAGGGCGTTGGCGAGCGCGGGCAGGCCGCCGCGCGCCACCACCAGACCGGCGCTGCTGGTGGCGGCATGGCTCGCGCCGTCGATGGCGACCCCGACATCCGCCGCGGCCATGGCCACACTGTCGTTGATGCCATCGCCAATAAACGCCGTCGGCTGGTGCGCCTGGGCGGCCAGCACGCGGTCGGCCTTGTCCTCGGGACTGCAGCCGGCGTGCACGGCCTCCGCCGCGAGCCCCACCTCGGCGGCCACCCGCCCAGCCGGTGCCGGACCGTCTCCGGTGACCATCTGCAGCACAAACCCCTCGCGGACGAGGCGCTGCACGGTCTCGGGGGCGGCCGGGCGCAGCGGATCACCCAGCGCGAAGCTCCCCAGCCACTGCCCGTCGCGGGCAAGATGAATGCGCGTCGCGGCATTGACCGCGGTCTGAGCCTCGGCCGGATCTTCAGGCACCGTGATGGCCGCCTCGGCCAGCCAGCGCCGCGAACCGACCCGGACGGCCTCGCCCCCGGGCAGGGTCATGATCACGCCCCGGCCTTCCCGGCGCCGATGGATGCCGCTGTCCGGCACCAGCACGGGATCCTGCAGGGCGCGGGCCACGGGATGATCCACGCCGGCCTCGGCCAGGGCGGCCAGATGGCGGAGTTCCGCCTCGTCCACGCCATCAGCCAGACGCAGGCCGATGACCGTCGGCTCGCCCCGGGTGAGGGTGCCGGTCTTGTCGATGAGCAGATGCCTGAGCTGGCCGGCCCGTTCCATGGTGGCCGGGCTGCGGAAGAGCACGCCACGGCCCATGGCGCGCTCGGCGAAACTGAGAAAGGTCACCGGCACGGCGATGCTGAGCGCACAGGGGCAGGCGATGACGACCACCGAGAGGGCGCGCAGCAGGGCCTCTTCGGCACCCAGACCAAGTGCCGCGCCGCCCACGGCCACCAGCGCGGCGAGGGCGAGCGCCCCGGGCACCAGCAGGCGGGCCAGCCGGTCGGCAAGGCGCGTGATCTCGCTGCGGTTGCCCTGCATCTCGACCATGCGCCCGAGGATGCGGTCGATGCGCCGATCGCCCACCCCGGCGGTGACCCGCACGGTGACCGGCGCATCGAGGTTGATGGTCCCGGCGTGGACCGGTTCGTCGCGGGCGACGCCCACCGGTGTCGATTCGCCGGTGAGCAGGCTGGCGTCCACGCGGGTGGCACCCTCCACCACCACCCCATCCAGTGGCACGCGGGCGCCGGCGGCCACGCGGATGTCGGTGTCCACGGCCACCTCGGCGGCATCCACGGCGCCGTCGGCATCCACCGGGAAGGCCCGCTCGGGCACTTCGCGCTCCAGCGCGCCGATGGCGCTGGCGGCGCGGCGGACGGTACGCATCTCCACCAGCCGGCCGATGGAGAGCAGGACGATGAGCATGACCATGGTGTCGGCGTAGATATGCGCCCCGCCGCGGGCGAGCTCGGCCACCGAGAGCAGGGCCGCGCCCACCACCCCGATGCTCACCAGTGCGTCCATTCCCGGAATGCCGGCCCGCAGGGTGCGCCAGCCGGCGACGAAGAATGGCGCCGCGGAGAAGCCCACCACCGGCGTCACCAGGCCCATGGCGACGATGGACAGCGCATGACCCACCGGCGTACTGCCCAGGGCCACCGGCTCGAGGTAGCGCATGATGGCGAGCACCATCACCCACATGCCGAAGAACACCGCGACGGCCAGGCGCAGGCCCAGACGGTGGATCTCGGCGTCGATGCCGGCGACGGTCTCCTCCGGCGCCCGGGGTGGGCCGATGGCATAGCCCAGGCGCTCCACCGCGCGCAGCAGCGCCGGCAGGTCGACCCGGTCGGGGTCCCAGTCCACCAGCGCCGAGCCGGTGGCGAAACTCACCCGCGCCCGCGTGACCCCGGACGCCCGGGCGATGATGCGCTCGGTGGCGGCGGCACAGCTCGGGCACCACATCCCCTCAATGGAGAAAAGGCCGCGGCCGGCGGGTGCCAGCGCGGCCAGTTCACCACGGGACAGGGGGCTTGCCGCAGTGGCGCTCATCGCCCGGCGCTAGCGGCTCGCCTGCTGGCTGTGCCGGGGCGCGCCGATGGACGGCGGCTGCTGCGCCGTGGGCTCGCCCGGGATGCCATCACCGAGCAGATCGCCCCGGACCTCATCGCCGTAGAAGTTGGGCGTGTGCTCGTGGAACCGCTCATCGGTCTCCGCCACGGTCAGCCCGTCGCGGATCTGCCGTGGATCGGCCGGACGCTCCCAGCTGTTGATGTAGGCGGCCACGTCCCAGGCCTGCTGGTCGGTGAGCGAACCGCCCTGACCCAGCGGCATATTGTGCTTGATGAAGCCGGCCGCGGTGTTGATGCGGTGCATGCCCGCGCCCCAGTTGTAGGAGTCATCGCCCCAGAGGGCGGGGAAGATCCAGCGGCCGTTGGGATCGCGCCGGCCCTCGCCATCGGTGCCGTGGCAGACCGCGCAGTTGTTCTCGAACACGGTCTCGCCCCGCGTGATGCTGTAGCCATCCTCGGGCTTCGGCGGGACCGTGTAGCCGCGGCCCGGCAGATTGCCCTCCAGCGGCGCGCCCTCGGCCATATAGAAAAAGAAGCTCTGCAGATCCTTGTAGATGTCGCCATCCCGCGGCGGCGGGCTGCCGGAGGGTGAGTTCTGGGCGTTCATCGAATAGGTGAAGCAGCCATGAATGCGGTCTTCCATGGTGTTGATGATCTTGTTCTTGCCGCGGTAGGCGGGGTATTCAACGGCAGCGGCCCACATGGGGGCCGAGCCGGGCACCGTGCCCGCGCCCAGATGGCAGTTGGCGCAGTTCATGCCGTTGCCGACATGCTGCGAGGCATTGGTCTGGGTGTTGGTGAAGATCTCGTAGCCGCGCCGCACGCTGTCGCCGAACTGGTTATCCGGGGCGTCGGCGATGTCATTGGGAATGAAGTAGCCGGTCTCCGCCACCGGCAGGCCCGGCGGCGTGGCCTTGGGGTCGGCGGTGTATTCCTTGCGCTCGGCCAGCCACGCCTGTCGGCGCTCGGCATCCTGCCGGGCGATCTGCTCACCGCGGTCGGCCTCGCGGTCCGGCGACTGGGCGATGGGGTTGAAGATGCCCGCGGAGTAGATGCCCGCGCCGACGGCCACCAGCACCGCGGCCACGACGGAGGCGATGAGAATACGCCGGGGCGTGGTCCGTCCCGGGTCACGGTTCGTGTTCGGGTCCTGCTCGGAATGGCTCATTGCGTCGGCTCCTCAGCGGGGGGCGCGGGCAGCGTGGCAAGATAATCCGCCACCGCGCGCCGATCCGCATCCGACAGGGCATGGGATATGCCCTGCATCAGCTGAAGGGGAGAATTATTGCGCCGGCCGTCGGTCCATGCCGCGAGCTGGGCGTAGGTATAGGCCGGTTGCTGCGCGGCGAGACTGGGGAAGGCCTGCTCGACGCCCCAGGCAGAGGAGCCATGGCAGCTGTAGCAGGCCGGGACGTTGATATCCCAGTCGCCATGGATCATCAGTTCCTGACCACGGGCGAGATCGCCACCCAGTTCGGGCCCGGCGTTGCTGGGCGCCTCCATTTCGGCGTAATAGCGCGCCAGGCCGAGCATTTCGTCGTCGGTCAGTTTGTCGGCGACATACTGCATGTTGTGGTTGATGCGGACACCCTCGGCGTAGGCATGCAGCTGCTTGGCGATGTAGCCCGTGGAAAGGCCCGCCAAGCGCGGGATGTTGCCGTTACCCTGGCCCTTCGCCCCGTGGCAGCTGGCACAGGACCAGACATCGCCCTCACCCTCCCGGGCCAGGGTGGCGTAATCCGCCGGATCGACATTCTCCGCCTCCACGGCATAGATCTCCGCGGCATAGCTCTCGTCGGGCAGGTCCTCATCGACCTTCTGCGCGGCCACCGGCCAGGCCAGCGAGAGCAGCATGAGCGGGGTCAGACGGATGGCGTAGCGTTTGATCATCACTGGGATGCCTCCGTATCGGTGGCGCGGGCGAGGCGGGCCGGCACGCCGGTCACCTGCTCGAGCTCGGCGCCGCCGTTCCAGGGCCCACGGTCGGCGACGAAGCGCGCCCGCTGCTCGGCGACAAATGCGGGCTCGACAAAGGCGGCACTGTTGCCCCACTGCTGGCGGATGTAGCTGACCACGGCGGCGATCTCCGAATCGGTCAGCGTCTCGCCGAACCGGGGCATGCGCCCGTCGTACTGATTGCCGGCCACCTCGATGGGGCCCTTGATGCCGTGGAGCAGGATCTGCACGGGGGTGTCGGCGGCGCCGGTGACGTAGCGCGAGTCGACCAGCGGCGGCACCGCCTCGCTGATGCCCGAGCCATTCGCCTGGTGGCAGGTGGCGCAGTTGGCGGCAAAGATCGTGGCGCCGGCCGAGACGAGCGAGCTCGCGTTGTCGGCGATCGTCGGCGCCGTGTCGATGCCGGCGATCGGTGCCTCGGCCTCGGCGGCCGCCTCGGTGGACGGGCCGGAGTCGGCCCACAGGGTGTAGACGCCCCAGGCGATCAACGCCACGGTCACCGCCAGCACCAGAATCGGGATGGGGCGGTTGACCTCATAGGGCTCGAAGCCGCTTTCCTTGAGCGGGGTGCGTTGCGGTTCGGGCTGCTGATCATTGTGCTGGCTCATCAGCGTGCCTCCTCGCGGTCATAGCCCAGATCGCGCAGCTCCCAGTCCTTCGCCGGATAGTTCCGGTCGAGGGAGAGCAGGTAATCGGTCAGATCCAGCGCGCTCTGCTTGGCCACGACCTTGCCGCCGTTTTCGGGCGCGTACTCCGCTGGCACCGGCACGATCACGTCATCCTCATTGGGGTTCTGCTTGACCTCAAAGAGAAAGGGATAGGCCGGCATGATGCTGGTCGGCTCGATGGCCCGCGGCTGATAGAGATGCGTGAGATGCCAGCCCTGGCTGGGCATGCGCACCCCGACATTCATCAGGTCGGGGCCGGTGCGCATGGTGCCGAGCAGATGCGGGTTGTCGTAGACGTAGTCCGAAGGCGTCGTCGGCCGGCCCCAGCCACGCTGCAGGTCCGGCGCCTGTTCCGGGCTGCGCGGCTGCTGCGAGTGGCAGTAGTAGCAGCCCAGATCCACGTAATGCTGGCGGCCCCGCGCCTCGGCCGGCGTGTAGGGCTCGAGCCCCTCGGCCGGCGCCACGGTGCGGATCTGCGCCGCCGGCAGGATCACCAGCATGAGCGTGGCGAAGGCGAGGATCGCGAAGGCGATGACGGCAAGCGGGAAGATCTTGTTCATCGTTCAGTCCTTCAGCCGGCGGTGGTCGCCGGCGCACCGGTCGCTGCGGGGGTTTCCTCGCGACGCGAGGCGAACAGCAGCGAGACCAGGTTGATCGCGAAAATGATGTGGCCGATGGTCATCAGCGTCCCGCCCAGCGTGCGCCCCTGTAGATAGGGCTGGGTGAGCTGCATGGACTCGAGCCAGTCGCGGCTTGCGTCCAGCATGGCCAGGCCCTGCAGCCAGCCGCCGATGGTCAGCGAGACGAAGTAGATGCCAAAGCCGATGGCCACCAGCCAGAAGTGCAGGCTGATGAGCCGTGGCGCGGGCCAGAGCCGGCCGGTGAGGATCGGCATCAGGTAGTAGACCGTACCGAAGAGCACCAGCGAGACGAAGGCATAGGCGCCCAGATGGGCGTGGCCGACGGTGTAGTGCGTGAAGTGCGTCACGGTGTTGACCGCGCGCACCGCCTCCAGCGAGCCCTGGAAGGAGGCGAGCGTGTACATCACCGCGCCGAAGGCGACGAAACGCAGCGGCAGCGACTGTTTGAACGCCCACAGATTGGTCGCCCAGAGCACGTGCTGGTTGACCGCCACGGCGATCACCGGCACGAACATCATCACCGACTGCACCACCGAGAGCGTCACCACCCAGGTGGGCACCGGCCCGCCGATGATGTGATGCATGCCCACCTGGCTGTAGAAAAGCGCCAGCGCCCAGAACCCGAGCAGCGACAGGCGATAGGAATAGATGGGCTTGCCGATGATCTTGGGCAGGATGTAATAGGCCGCGCCGACACCGATGGGCGTCAGCCAGAGCCCGAGCACGTTGTGCGCGAACCACCAGTTGACCGTGGCCTGCTGCACGCCCGAGTGCATGGGCAGGTTGCCCAGCACGAACAGCACCGGGAACCAGACCAGCGCCGCCAGGTAGTACCAGCCGGTGACATAGATATGGTGGACGTTGCGCTTGAGCGCCGTCATCACCAGCGGAATCGCGAAGCAGGCGCCACCGGCGGCCAGGATGATGTCGATCGGGCGCGGGATCTCGAGCCATTCCATGCCATCGGTCCAACCGGTGGCGATGGCCCAGGCACCGGCGGCGACGCCGATATTCCAGAGCACCAGACCCACCCAGGCGAAGTTCACACCGCGCAGGTGAGTCTTGAAGATCCGCGGGATCAGGAACATGGCCACACCGATACCGGTGAGCGACAGCCAGCCATAGATCACGGTGTTCAGATGAACCGTGCGCACGCGGCCGAAGGTCAACGGCGCGGAGCCGGACAGCCAGTCGGGGATGTTGAACTTGAGCGAGGCGATGACGCCGAACATCGAGCCGAACACCAACCAGAAGGTCCCGAAGCCGATCAACGCAAAGATGAGCTTCCGATGGCGGGTGTCAGTGCCCTCTCCGGGCTCGGCCTTCTCCTGGAAGCCGAAGCTCGTGGGGTCGTCGGGCTGGTGATCGCCGCCCTCGCCGCCGGGGAAGATGAGCTCGGCATCCTCCTGGTTCATGCGGAACTGTCGGGAGGCGACTGCCCAGATGAGGAAAGCCAGTGCGATGAGCGATACCACGAAGGACAGCGCCATCATGGATCCAATGGTGAGGGACATCTCTACTCCGTCGGTGCTCGGCCTCTGCGGCGCAGAGTGTAGGGGCGCAACCTACGCAGATTAATTGTGGTTTTCCACATTGGAGGCGTTACAGGGAGATGAAAATTGACAATGGTCAATTTGAGGAATCGCGCAGGTAGCCCTGCACATCATCAAGCTGCATCACATGGCAGTAGATCATGTTGATGCTGATCAGCTCGTTTGTGTGCAGGGTGTCGGTGGCGGCGGCGCAGCAGTCCTCGACCACGGTCACATCGAAGCTCTCGTCGGCGAGGCTCCGCACCGTGGAGCTGACGCACTGATCGGTAAAGATACCGGCCACGACGACATGCCGGATATCCATGTTGTGCAGGATCAGCCGCAGGTTGGTACCGGTGAGGGCGCTGTCGGTGGTCTTGGTCAGCACGATTTCGTCAGCGGCGGGCGTGAGCGCGGGGACGATCTGGCTGTCGGCGCGATCCTTCGGCAGCAGCAGGTAGTTGAACCCGGGCTTTTTCTGGCTGAGCGAGCGATCGCGGCCATCGGGCTTGAGGCAGGCGATGCGGGCGAAGATCACCTCCACGCCGCGGTGGCGACAGCACTCGATGAGCGCTGCCGTATTGGGGATGACGGTCTCGTTCATGCGCGCCCGGAATGGCGCCCAGCGGGCCGCCTCGTCCGGGTCGGCATCGGGCTCGAGGTAGGTGTTCTGGATGTCGATGACCAGCAGCGCCGTGCGCTCGGGCGGCATCACCGGGTCATCCGGCGGTTCCGCCCCCGCGTAGTAGAACGAGCGGAACGCCGTTTTCCAGTCGCTCAAGGGCTCCGCCCCTCCACCGCATCCAGCGTCGCGCTGATGGCGTCGCGGGCCACCTCCAGGTCGGCGGCATCGCCGGACATGAAGATACGGCCCGAGGCCCCCATCATCTGAACATCGTTGATGGTGACACCGGGCGCCGCCCGTTCCGCCTCGTTGGCCGCCACGCAGGCGAACAGCGCCGGCATCATCTCGTAGACCAGCAGCGAGTGTCCTGGCAGAAGCATGGAGGCGTCGCGGCTGCGGTTGAGGATGATGGCGTGCTGATCCGAGATATCGCGGACGATGTCATGGAACAGCGTCACCGGCGCCAGCTGGTCGGAGGCGCTGGCGCCGATGCCGTCGAGCACCGCCTGACCGGCCGCATCCAGATCGGCCCGGCTCTCCGAGTGCAGCTCCATGAGCCCGAACTGGCGCTCGGTGAACAGGATCCCCGGCTCCATCTGCGGTGCCGCCTTGAGCGCCAGATCACAGAGGCGATGGATGGCCAGGGCCGGCGCCACCTCCACGATCAGGCTGTGCTCGCCCTCGAACGGCGGATATCCCCGGGCCCGGGTGGGCGTGCTGAGATACGCCGCGAACTGCGGTTGCAGATCGTGGATGGGCAGATAGACACGCAGCTCAGTCATGGGTCTACTTGGCCGCCTCGAAGTGCTTGCCGAGGTCCTGGTGCGGACGCGGGATGACGTGTACGGACACCAGCTCGCCAACCTGGTTGGCGGTCTCGGCCCCGGCCTCCGCCGCCGCCTTGACGGCACCGACATCGCCGCGGATAACCACCGACACGAGGCCGTCACCGACCTCCTCGCGCGCCGAGATGGTCACGTTGGCCGCCTTGACCATGGCATCGGCCGCGGCCAGCGCCGCCACAAAACCCTTGGTCTCGATCATTCCGATTGCAGTCGACATGGGATTTCCTCCATTACTGGATCTGGCCCCCCGGCCATTCTGGGTGGTTGTTCGCGAAGCGGTTTTTCTTCTGGTTTCGGCCATGACTCAGCCCGCCTGCTCGTCGATGGAGCCGATGATCAGGGCATCGATCGGCGCCTTCATGGCGGTGAAATAGCCGGCGGCCACCGAGCCGGTGGTCATCAGTACACTCTCGCCGACGCCGCAGCCGAGCACGTCGAGGGCGATCAGCTCACCGCCGTTTTCGAGCTCGACGCTGAGCAGCGCCCCGTGGGGTAATGTCTCGATACGCTTGGTGGCCCAGACCTGGCCCGTGACACGTCCTCGGATCATGTCGATTTCCTCTCTACGTGAATGCCCTTGCGCCGGATCTCGTCCCCGGCGAGGGGTGTGAAGCGCACACGCTTGCCGATGCGCAGCCGCGCCCCCTGAGACAGGCCGGCGATCTGGCGCTCGGTGACGAGGCCGCGGTCGAACTCGAGCACCTCGGGGGCGGCGGTGCCCACGGCATGGCCGCTGCCCGGCTCCATGACGCGGCCGGTGCCCGTCACCGCACCCGCGCCGCCATCGAGCCGGAAGACCCAGCGGCCGGCCTTGATCTCCTGCACGGACCGGCCATCGGCGGCGAGCTCGATCATGCGCAGGGCAAAGCGGCGCAGATCGGCGTCGTTGTGCATGGCAACGCGCTCCTCCCGCACCTGGGGGCGTGGCGAGGTGTCGGCGTTGGCGCCGTGGCGATCGCCCCCCATGCCCTTCAACTCCTCGGCGAGGACTTCGCGGATCAGGTGGCGGATGTCGTCGCTGTTCATCGGCAGCCGCACTCCCCTATCGGGCCCCGAGGGCACGCAGGGCGTCCTCGGCGGCATCCTTGGCGTTGCGGATTTCGGCCTCGTCGCCGGTGAGGTAGAGGCGGCCGTTGGCCCCGATCATGCGGTAGTCCACCACCTTGACGTTGGCCTGCTTCTCCGCCTCGTTGGAGGCGATGATGGCGTAGGACGCCGGCTGGCACTCGAGCAGGTAGAGCGACTCGCCCCCCAGCGCCATCGAACCGAGCTTGTTGCGGTTGATGAGAAAGGCATGCTGGTGGTCGATGCGCGTGACGATCCGCGAGGCGAGGATCTGCGGCGGCGTGGCCTCCTCGGGCGTTGCCCCCAGCGCCTCGAGTACCGCCTCGGCACTGGCCTTGACCTCGGCGGTGGACTGGGCGTGGATCTCGAGATAGCCGAACTGGCGCTCGACGACGAGGATGCCGGCCCGCACCGCGGCGCCCTTCAGCGCCACATCGGTGAGCGGCTCGATGTCGAGACCGGGCGCGATCTCGATGATCTGCGCGGCCATATTGCGGCGTGGCAGCGAGCCGCGCATCCAGGTCGAGATATAGCAGAGCGTCTGCGGCTGCAGCTGGTCGATGAAAATGAATGAGCGCAGCTCGGCCATCAATGGCCTCCCTTGAGCGTGTTACGGATTTCCTCGGCAATCAGACGGCGCAGTTCCTCCCGGGCGCGGTCGTCGAGGCCCCCGGATGCGCCGCCGGCCTGCGAGTGGTGGCCGTTGTGCGTGGCCCGTGCCGGGGCGGCCGACCGGCCGCCATGGGGCAGCCCGCCCGCCGGCGCCGGGGGCAGCGGCCCCTCGAAGCCGACGTTGACGGATTCGAAATCGGGGAAATGCACCGCCGCGTCGCTGTTGTAGGCAACGCGGCTCCAGTGGACGAGATGCTGCGGGCCGATGTTCTCGCCAATGGAACTGCGGCCGAAGTAGCCGGTGCCGATGGTGAACGCCGGCGCGAGATGCGTCTTGAGCCCCGCGGCACCCTGGCTGCAGGGTGCGTTGACCACGATGCGATAGCTCTCGACCATGCGCGCATAATCCATGACCACCTGCGGATCACCGGCATGCACCGCCGCGGAGTGCCCGGCCCCGGTCAGGCGCAGGATGGCCCGCGCCTCGGACAGGGCCTGGTTGCGGTTCTTGGCCACGTGATAGCCCAGCACCGGGCAGAGCTTCTCGCGCGACATGCGCTCCTCGATGCCCACCAGCGCGAAGGGGGCCACCAGTACACGGGTCTTTGCCGGCACCCGGATGCCGCACTCCTGGGCGATCCAGGTGGCATCGCGGCCGATGGCGGCCACGTTGAAGCCACGCTCGTGGAAGAGGAAGCGACGCAGCCGCTCGACCTCGTCCTCGTCGCAGATATAGGCGCCGGCCTGACGGAGCGAGTGACGGAGCTTGTCATCGGCCTCCGGCAGGGTCACGACCACGCTGTCCGAGGTGCAGAGCACGGAGTTGTCGAAGCTCTTGGAGTCGACGATGTGCTTCGCCGCCATCGGGATATCGGCGCTGGGGTCGACATAGACCGGCGCATTGCCCGGCCCCACTCCGATCGCGGGGTTGGAGGAGGAATAGGCCGAGCGGACCATCGCGGTGCCGCCGGTGGCGAGGATCACCGAGGTCTTGGGCGAGGCCATGAACTCCTCGATGAGCGGGATCGTCGGCTGCTCGATGACCTGGATGCAGCCATCGGGCGCCCCGGCCTCCACCGCCGCGCGGGCCAGCGTGTGCACGGCATCCACACAGCACGCCCGGGCGCCGGGGTGGGGGCTGATGACGATGGCGTTGCGCGTCATCAGCGCCATGAGGATCTTGAAGTTGACCGTGGCGACCGGGTTGGTGGAAGGCGTCAGGGCGAAGACGACGCCGGCCGGGCGCGGGATGCGCACCATCTTGCGGGCCTCGTCCACCACCGGGCTGACGAAGTCATCATCGGCGTAATGGGCGGCGAAGGCCACCGAGGTCAGCTGGTTCTTGAGGGTCTTGTCCTCGACGACGCCGAAACCGGTCTCCTCCACGGCCCAGGCCGCGTAGTGGGCGGCGTTATCGTGGGCGACCTGCGCCACGGCATCGACGATCCGCCGGGTGCGGTCACGGTCGAAGCGCTGGAAGATGCTCGCCGCCCAGCGGGCGCGCTCCAGGGTGAGGTCGGCATGACTGCGCAGGGCCGCCTGGCTCTCCGAGATATCCACCAGGGTACGGATTTCCGGTTCCATCACATCATCCTCCGGGGGCCGGCACCCATCAGCTCCTCGCGGGCGAGGCCGATCCCGATCTCGACCCGACGCAGGACCTCCTCGCAGTCGGCCTGGCTGAGCAGCAGCCCGGGTTTGAACTGCAGCACGCGGGGATCCAGCGTTGAGAAGATCGCCCAGACTCCGTTGCGGTAGAGGTGCTTCATGACCGGCTTCGCGCCCTGCTCATGATTGAATTCAAGGCCCATCACCAGACCGTGCTGGCGGATGCCGAGGAAGAAATCCGGGTACTCGGCCATGATGTCCTCGAGGCCGGCGCGCATGAAGTCGGCGATCAGGTTGACGGTGTAGCGGACTTCGGGCCGCTGGACCATCTCCAGCACCTTCATGGCGACGATGCAGCCGAGCTCCGCGCCGCCCCCCGTGGAGATATGGCCAAAGCCATCGTCATGGAGCCAACCGGCGCAGTGCTCGGAGATCAGCGTGCAGCCCAGCGGGTAGAGCCCGCCGCCGATGCCCTTGGCGGTGACCATGATGTCGGGCTCGATGCCGTAGCGCATGCAGCCCCACATCTCGCCGGTGCGCATGAGCCCGGTCTGGACCTCGTCGGCGATGTAGACCGCATCGTAGCGCTCACAGAGCTTCTTGACCGCCGGCAGATAGCCCTCGGCCGGCATGGGAAAGCCGTAGGTGGCGGGGATGGTCTCCATGATGACCGCGGCGACGTCGCGGCCCTTGAGGGCATCCTCCATGGCGTTCAGATCATTGAACGGCACCTGGATGAACTCCCCCTCGCGATCCTCCGACAGGAAGGTCTTGGAGAAGCGCTCGTCGCCGGTCTTCACCGCGAGCCCGGTGTGGCCGTGGTAGGCCTTGATCACCGAGACGATCTTGCGCTTCTTGGTGGCATAGCGCGCGGTCTTGAGCGCGATATCCACCGCCTCGCCGCCGCCGGAGCCGTAGGCGGTGTAGCGCATGGTCGGCGACGGGGCACAGGCGGCCAGCGCCTCGGCCAGCGCCGTGCGGGCCAGCGCCGGGAAGTGGTGGTTGCCCATATCGAAGCGCGCGGTGGCGCCCTTCAGGACCTCGACCAGCTCCGGGTTGCGATGCCCGAGGTTGTAGGTGCCACCGTTGAGGTGCAGGTCGATCAGACGCCGGCCATCCATGTCGTAGAGGTAATAGCCCTCACGCCGATCGATGACGAGATCGACGCCCATGTCCTGCCAGTCCTGGGTCTTGCCCGGATTCCAGAACGATTTCGAGCGCTCGATGAATTCCTGCTTCGCTTCGCTCACGGTTTCCCCTCTCATCTTTGCGGCTGACACTAGCCGCGGCCCCGCGGCCCCTGCTTGACAGGAGCCCGGCGCGAATTGACAGCGTTCAGCCCATGCGCGTGAGATAGCCCTCGCCAAGCTCCGCGGAGACCCGCGCGAAGTCGGGCGCCAGGGCCTGGGCCTCGGGCACGTTGATATGCGAGGCGATCCAGGCGGTCAGCGCCATGCGACGGAGCATGATGAAGCTGTCGATTTCCCGCTCCTCTTCGTCGGGCAGATCCCGCACAAGGCGATAGCCGCGCACCCAGGCCTCGCGCATGGCGGGGATGGCGGGTGAGTCCTCGATGAAACTGATGCCGGCGGCGAAGTCGTAGAGGAACCAGCCGAATCCGCAGTCATCGAAATCGATCAGCCAGGTCCGGTCGCCATCCATCAGCAGATTGGCGAGTCGCATGTCGGCATGAATCAGCCCGTAGCGCTGGGCCGATTGGCCAAAGCGCTGCAGGCGCGTCCTGACCGTCTGCTCCACCCGCTCGAGCACCATCTGCATCTCGGCGTCGAGATTGGGCGCCCTGCGCCAGTCGCCCCAGGTCGCCTCGGGCCCGTAGACCGCGTCCAGATCCCAGGTCAGCCGCTCGAACGGCACCGGTCGCTGCCAGTGAATGGCATGTTCATGCAGCCGGGCGGCCATGGCACCGAGCTCTTCAAAGGGGCCGACCAGATCGCGGCTTTCGTCGGGCTGCTCCCCCGGCACATGCTCGAACATGACCATGTGCCGGGGATTGGGCAGATCGGCGGAGACACCGGTCTGGACCAGGCGGCCATCGCGGCCGGGGATGGCCGCCGGCGTTCGCACGAAATCGGTCGCCCGCAGGGCATGCGCCCAGGCCAGCTCGCATTCGATGGCCCGCTCGCTGTGGTAGGCCTCGCGGTGGACCCGCAGGACCCGCCGCGTGCCGTCGGGCGACTCCACCAGATAGGTGGCGTTTTCCGAGACGTTGAGCAGCCGCGCGGTGCTGCCGGCGGGCAGCGCCCAGTAACGCAGCGAGTCGTTGGCCAGGGCATCGAGCCGCTCGAGCAATGTCTCATGCGCCAGAGAAGTCTGTTCCATAACCGCCTCCTGCCTGCTTTGCGCCGTCCATGATCAGATTTCCTCGAGGGCCTCGAGGGACTCCGGCAGGATCTGTCCGCCGTCGACCACGATCTGCTGGCCGGTGATGTAGCCGGCCTCGTCGGAGGCGAAGAACAGTGCCGCGTTGCCGATGTCCTCGACGGCACCCAGGCGCTTGAGCGGAATCGAGGCGGCCATGGTGTCGAGGTAGTCCTGGCCGAGGTCCTGCAGGCCTTCGGTGTAGATGTTGCCGGGCATGACCGCGTTGATCGTGGCGTTGTATCGCGAGAGCTCCATGGCCGCGGTCTTGAGGAAGCCGAGCTGGCCCGCCTTGGAGGCACCGTAGTGCGTCCAGCCCGGGAAGCCGGTGACCGGACCGGTGATGGAGGACGTCAGGACCACGCGGCCCTTGCCGGCCTTCTCGAAATGCGGAATGCACGCCTTGACGCTGAGAAAAGCGCTACGCAGGTTGGTGGCGATCACCTGATCCCACTCGGCGGGATCCATGTCGACCATCTTGGTCTGCGGGAACATGCCGGCGTTGGCGCACATGACATCGAGTCCGCCGAATGCCTCGACGGTGTGGTTGACCATGGCCTCGACCGATGCCCAGTCGGCGACGTCGCAGCTGGTCCAGTCGACGCTGCAGCCCTCGGCACGAAGGCTTTCCACCGCCTCACGCGCGGCCGACTCGCCGCGGCTCGCGATCATGACGCGGGCACCCTGACGGGCAAAGACGCTGGCAATACCCCGGCCGATGCCCTTGGACCCGCCGGTGACGATCACACTCCGATCCTTGATGGATGTCAGCATGGTTCTCTCCTCCCTAACGATTCGTGAATAACGTATTCATCCCGCGCCGGACGCCGCTCCCCCGGCCGGCCGCCGCAGCGCCCGAACCAGCCAGAAGAGCATCAGCGCACCGCCCAGAAGCAGCACCGAACCCAGCACCGAGAGCATGCCCAGCGTGGGCACGAGCGGTGAGTAGCCGGAGACCATCTTGGCGTAGAGCCACTCGGGCAGGGTCTGATCGACTCCGGTCGTGAACAGCGAGAGCGGGAAGTTGCCCCAGCTCAGCAGAAACGCGAACAGCCCGCCGGTGATCACGCCCGGGAGCAGCAGCGGGAAAGTCACTTCGCGCAGAATGGTCGGCGTGGAGGCGCCCATATCGCGGGCCGCTTCCTCGAGCGAGCCATCAAAGGAATAGGCGCGGATGGCGATGATCAGCGTGACGATGGGCGATATCCAGACCAGATGCGCGACGATCGCGGTCTTCCAGGTCGGCATGACACCGGCGGTGTTGAACCAAAGCAGGATGGCCAGGCCCAGCACCGTCTGTGGAAAGAAGATCGGCAGCAGAATGAACTTCTGGAACAGCCGCCGGTAGCGCCACTCATAGCGGGCGAAGGCGAGCGCGCCGAAGAAACCCACCACCACTGAAATCGCGGTGACCACCAGCGCGACGATGAGCGAGGTCGTGACCAGCTCCGAGACGGTGGCGCTGCCGAGCGCCTCGCGGTACCAGCCAAGCGAGTAGCGCTGGATGGGAAAGGTGAGATAACGCGACTCGGCAATAGAGGCAAAGCCCACCGAGACCAGCGGCAGATAGAGAAAGGCGATGACGAGCAACCCGTAGAGGAAAAGCCCGACCCGCATCACGCGTGATGGACCCATCAGCCGGCCCTCCCCATGATGCGATCGAGGTCGATCCGCGAGAGCCCGAAGATGGCCAGCGCGGCCACGATCAGGATCAGGACCATGGCCAGGGCCGATCCCAGCGGCCAGTTCTGGCCATAGCTGAAGGCGCTCTCGATGTCATCGGCGATGACGATCACCTCCTGGCCGCCGAGCAGCTTGGACTCGGCAAGGGCGCCGGCCGCCAGCACGAAACTGATCAGCGAGCCGACCAGGATGCCCGGCGAAGCGAGCGGCAGGTCGATCTCGAGGAACACCCGCCAGCGCGAGGCGCCCAGATCCATGGCCGCCTGACGTGCATCGTCCGGCACCATGGCGATGCCCTGGGCCAGGGGGAAGAGCATGAAGGGCAGGTAGACATAGACCAGACCCAGCACGATCACCGGCCCGTTGTAGAGCGCACCGGAGAGTTCAAGACCGAACCAGGCGTTGAGATAACCGTCGATCAGACCCCCCTTCATGAGCGTCAGCACCCAGCCGAAGAGCCGGATGTTCTCGGAGACGAACAGGGTGATCACCACGGCCAGGAGCAGCACCACGGTGAAGCGGTTGAAGACCTTGGCCATGCCAAAGGCGAGCGGCCAGCAGATGATGAAAAGCAGCAGCGTGGAGGCCGCCGCCAGTCCCAGCGACCAGGCGAGTGATGTCCAGTAACCCTGCTCGATGACCTGGACGTAGGCGGAGAAATCCGGCACATGCGCGAGGTCGAAGACATTGGGCGGCATGATCGAGAAGCCGGCCACGACGCCCAGCGGGGCAAGGAACGCGAGCATCAGCAGCACACCCATCGGGATGGCGCTGAGAGAACCCATCCGGCGGTTGAGACTGTCCATCACGCCTCCGGGATCAGGTGAGTGTGGTCGACATCCCAGCCGAGCCTGACGGCATCGCCGACCTCACCGCGGTAACGGTTTTCGCGCAGCTTCTCGACGGTCAGGCGTGCCCCGCCTTCGACCTCGACGGCGTATTGCAGGCGAGAACCCAGTGCGTATTCCTCGAGCAGCCGCCCCTGGACCACGAAATCATTGCTCTCCGAGGGCTCGAGGAAGCGCACGAATTCCGGGCGCACGATCACCGTACCCGGCTCCTCGGGCGCGAGCGTCAGGCCGGAGGCGCCGACACGCTCGCCGACCTCCACGGCGACGCCTTCACTGCGCAGGCCGCCATCGGCGATGCCACGCATGGGGAACATGTTCACCTCGCCCATGAACTCCGCCACGAAGCGACTCACGGGACGGACATAGATCCCCTCGGCGTCACCCACCTGCTCCAGATGACCATCACGCATGATGGCGATCCGATCGGACATGACCATCGCCTCTTCGAGGCTGTGGGTGATGTAGACGAACGTTTTCCCGGTGCGCCGGTGCAGATCCTTGAGTTCCTTCTCGAGGGTCTTGCGCAGGCGGTAGTCGAGCGCCGAGAGCGGCTCGTCGAAGAACAGGATCTCCGGGTCGAAGGCAAGCGCCCGGGCCAGCGCGATGCGCTGGCGCTCGCCGCCGGAGCACTGGGTAATCCGTTTTGAATAGTAGGACTCGGGCAGCCGCAGAAGCTCCAGCAACTCCAGCGCCCGTCGGGCCCGCTCGTCCGGGGCCACACCGCGGATCTTGAGCGGGAACTCGATGTTCTGCCCCACCGTGCGATGGGGGAAAAGCGCCAGCGACTGAAACACCATGCAGGTGGGGCGCTGGTTGGCCGGCACGGGATCGATACGCCGGTCGCGGAGCCAGATCTCACCCTCGCTGGGGGTGTCCATGCCAACGAGCAGGCGGATCAGGGTGGTCTTGCCACTGCCGGACGGGCCGACGATGGTCAGGAATTCACCCTCCGCAATGTCGAGGTCAATGCCCCGTAGGGCGGTAAAGTCGCCGAATCGCTTGATGACGCCCTGCAGACGGAGCGCGGGTTGCACGGACATAGGTCGAATTCATCCTCTCGCGGGCTGGTCGGGAGCTCCCGCTCTCCGGCGCGGCGGGCGCCGCGCCGGAGAGCCTCATGCTGAACCGCAGGCGGTCAGCCGCGCTTGGCAGCGCTGTAGGCCTTGTTGAGCTCGTTGTAAGACGGCACGACCTGGTAGTCGAGGGATCGGCTCATTTCCTCGTCCAGCGAGTCGTACTGAATGGCATCCAGCTCGCGGGCGCTGAACTTGGCCATCACCGCCTCGTTGCCCATCTGCGCGACCGGGTTGTAGGTGCCCTCGGAGAACGCCACGGCATGGCAGATATCCGGCCGCTGGACGAACTCCAGGAACTCCGGCGCGAGGCTGGAGGGATCCGGGTTGTTGACCACGGAGGTCAGCTCGACCCAGACCACACCACCCTTGCCGTCCACCGGACCGGACTGCGGGGTAATGGCACGGATGTTGGTGGCGCCGTCGAGCCGGGCCGGGGAGGCGGTATAGGTGCCGCCGGTGAAGTAGGCGTCGATCTCCCCGTTGATGAGCGCGAGGTTCATCTGCACGAGATCGCCGGCGAGCAGCCGGGCATTGCCGAAGATCTGCCCCGCCACTTTCTCGAACTGCTCCATGTCGGCACCGGCCATCGGCGCGAACGGATCAAGGCCGGCGGTCAGGCACATGTGGATGATGTTCCAGTTCTGGTAGGTGAGCACGCCATAACGGCCTTCCATGGCGGGGTCGAGGAAGAGGTTCCAGCCCTCGTTCTCGGCGGTCTCACGGCTGATCCGGTCGGTGTTGACGACGAAGGAGAATGGCCCATACCGCTGCGGCATGCCCAGCAGATCGCCGTTATCCGCGAATGACAGCGGGTACGGCGGGTCGGAGAACTCCGGCAGCATGTTGTCGAAGTACGGCATGAACCGGTCTTTGTCGAGCGGTCGAATCAGGCCCTCGGGGTAGAGCTGGTCACGCGCCCAGGGCTGGTTCACATTGATGAGATCCCAGACCCGCACCTCGCCGGCGCGCAGCTTGTTGATCATGTCCGGATCGGAGGTGCCGCTCTCGGCGCGGACCCTGGCGTCCGGGTGGTCGGCGCGGAAAGGCCCGAGCACCTGATCGGTGTTGTAGCCCTCCCAGCAGAGGATATTGAGCTCGTCATTGCGTGCCGCGTGCGCCAGCCGGCCCATTGGACCCAGTGCGAGCAGACCGGCCCCTGATGCCGCCCCGGCGGTAAATTGTCGTCTCGTCAATCGCATGGCTGTGTCCTCCAGTATCGCCACGATGTGGCCGTGAGTGCCCTGTTGACATGAGTCGATTTCAGGCTATGGCGACTTTCCTGAAACATGCTTGACATGAATAAACCGGAATTTGACAGGCGGAATCAGTCATTTGGGGGTATTTGCCCAGAAAAACCCCGGTTATCAGGCTGGAGCGTTGCAAGACGGGAGTCATTCTGGTAGAGGATAGTGATAGAGCTAACAGAAGGTGTGCACGGCGCATCACAACCGGGGGGCGATCATGGTTGACACCGCCACCGTGCACCGTCTCCGGCAGATCCACGCGACGCCGGCCACGGTCCTCGCTTCGGCTACCACCGGGGTGATGGATTTGATCGAGCGGAATAAAGGCGATGCTGACCGCATCCTCGGTGAGGTGCGTTTGCGCCCGGAGGATATCGCCGACCCTTATAACGAGCTCATCCTTGCGCAGTTCTGCAGGCTGTTCGAAGAGGCGGCGCGGCAGACCGGCAATGACAACTTCGGTCTGCATTTCGGCGAATCCTTCCGGCCGCAGCAACTGGGCGTCATCGGCTACGCGGCGATCAGCTCGCCCACGCTCTACGCCGCGGTGCGCAACATGGAGTCGTTCTTTCCGGCCCACCAGGGCCTGTCCAGCTTCGGACTGATGCAGGACGGCGACATGCTCTGGCTGAGCTATGCAGTGTTCGATCCACATATCGAACAGCGCCGTCAGGACGCCGAGCTCTCGATGGGGATGTTCCTGAACATCTTCCGCCACGCGCTGGGACACGACTGGGCGCCGCTGGAGGTGCGTTTCGAGCACGAGGCTCCGGACGCACCCCAGGATCATGAACGGGTTTTCCGTGCACCGGTACGTTTTGGCCGACGAACCAATGCCTTCGCCTTCCGGCGCCGGGATCTGGATGTGCGCATGCCGACCCAGGATCCCTATCTGTTCTCGGTACTCGAGCCCTTCCTGCGTTCGCGCGTCGAGCTGACTCGCCAGCCGGAGGATTTCGCAAGCCGCGTACGCAACCAGATCAAGCTCCACCTCGGGGACATCCCGCCGACAATCGGCGAGATGGCGAAGGTGTTCGGCATGTCCGATCAGTCATTCCAGCGCGAACTGCGTGACAGCGGGGTCACTTTCCAGCAGCTGGTCACTGCGGCACGCAAGGATCTGGCGCTGCATTATATGAACGACCCGAACATGCCGTTGACCGAGGTAGCACACAGCCTTGGATATTCCGAACTCTCGGCCTTCTCGCGGGCCTTCCGGGGCTGGACGGGGATGAGTCCGCAGCGGTATCGGCAGTCGCACTGATCGCAGCGGAGGGAAATGGAGCTGGCGAGAGGATTCGAACCCCCGACCGGCTGATTACAAATCAGCTGCTCTACCGACTGAGCTACGCCAGCTTCGCTCAGGATGAAAGGTTACCGGGCCCAGCGACGCCGGGCAATCCATCCCCGGCACAGCCAGCCCCGTCAGGGGATGGACGCAAGCCCTTCGAAAACCAGATCCGGGCGCAGGCGCACATCCATATCGAGGTAGCGCGCGACGAGGGTGGCGTCACCGCCGGTGAAAAGCGGGGTCAGGCGCTCGGGTGAGCCAGCCATGGCCCGCCGGATGAGGCCCTGGAGGGCCATCGCCGTGCCATGGAGATAACCGCTGGTGAGCGCATCGTGGGTGTTATCCGTGAGAAACGGGGCCCTGGTACTCAGCTCCACGGCGGGTAGCGCCGGCGCGACCCGGGCGATCCCCGTCCGCTGTGCCGCCAGCCCGGGCATGATCAATCCACCCTGGTGACGGCCGTCGGAGTCAACGACATCCAGGGTGATGGCACTGCCGCAGTCAACGATACAAGCGGGGAGGTAATCAGCGGCCCGCGCACCCACCATGGCGAGCCAGCGATCCGTACCCAGCTGCGCCGGGTCGGAATAAGCGATCCGTATCCCGCCGCCAAGCGCCGGGGTCTGCAACCACTGCGGCGCGAGCCCCCAGCGGTTGGCGATCCACTCGTCGATGGCATCCACCATCCCCGCGCCCCCGACAGCTACCCCGCGTATGCGCTGCGGCGGTACCCGGAGCCCGGCCCATTCGTCGTACAGGGCCGTGATATCGCCATGACCGACGGCACGGGCCGCACCGCGGACGTGACCGTCTTCCGCCAGGATCCATTTCGTTCGGCTGTTGCCGACGTCAATAAGCAGGTCAGTCATCGCGTTTGCGAACCGTCGAACATTAGAAACTCTTCGGGCGTACAGACCATTATGGATGACCGGGCAAACACTCGGGCGTCACGCGTAACAATCACCTCACATGCCATCGACTCTGCTGCCGCCGTCGTCACTGCATCCTCGAAGTCCTCCCAAGCCAGGGATTGCGCCCTGAGTAGTTCAGGCCGCCCGATCGCGGCGATGGTGAAACGGCTCAGCAGCCAGTCGACAACTTCCCGAGATTTTTGTGCGCCGCTGTGGCGGGTCACCAGATAATCGACGGTCGTAATCGCATGTGCCGACAGAACACCCTCAATCTGTTTTCGCACCACCGCATTGATGACCCTGGCGGAGGCGGTATAGTGCGGCTCCCGTCGCTGGAGCACATCAAGAAGGACGTTGATATCCAGCAAAATCACCTATGCTTACGCTCCAGGTGCTCTCGGTAGGCTTGCTCCGCATCGATATCGGCCGGAAGAAGCCCGGTGATGGCATCAAGTTCTGGGGAGAGCCCTTCCTCGTCCAACATACGAAGCCGGCGCAGGCTGCGGTCAATCACTTCCGTGACCGTCATCTGATTGGCTTTGGCATAGGCCTTGACGAATTCCAGATCTTCCCTGGGCAAGCGGATTGTGAGTTTTCCAGTTTCAGCGCTCATCACCCACTCCGTACGGCCATTATTTCGATATCGTGCGGCTTCGGCTCCGGATATGGCAAGGGCTGCTATTCCCATCCCCCTCGCACGCGGCACTCGCCACTCCACAGGATCCGCAGCCCGTCGGCGGTATCGAGTCGAAGCGCGCCCCCCTCGGTGACGCCGTCGGCAACGCCATGGAGCGTTTCCCCGTTCGCCTGTTCAATGGTGCAGGCACGGCCGGTCAGCGCATCGCGCGCCGGCCATTGTTCTGCCATAAGCGCCGAGACGGCGGCGGCCTCCAGGGAACCGGCCTCCAGCGCCGCTCTTGCCGCGGCGGCGACCAGGGCCTCGCGCGCTGGCACGGCCCCCATGTCCGCCAGCCCGATGGCGCGCCGGTCGGCGGGCAGATCGGCGGCCTCTGACGGCGTCTGAAGATTCAGTCCGATCCCGAGCACCAGCGACCGACCGTCAGGCGCCCTGTCGACACATTCAACAAGGACACCGGCCAGTTTCGCACCGTTGACGACCAGGTCGTTGGGCCACTTGAGACTGACTCCCGGGACACCCAGTGCCTCCAGGCCCTCGCAGAGATAGATCCCGACGGCCAGCGGCAGCGCCGTCGGAATGGACGTCCCCGGCGGCATCCGCCACCCCACGCTGACGTAAACACCACCCAGTGGCGACGCCCAACGACGCGCGCGCCGGCCACGCCCCTTTGTCTGTTCTTCCGCAGTCACCACGGTGGGGCGCTTCAGCTCGCCACGCACCAACCAATCACTGGTGCTGTCGACACGGCCAAGGCATTCGATGGCCACATGGGACCACCGGGGTCCGAGGTGTGCAGCGATCTCTCGGGGATTCAGGGTCATTTCAGGATTATCGGGTGTTCCGCCCCCGGACAAAAGAAAACCCCCGCCATCCGAAGACCGCGGGGGTTTGGTGTAAGAACCTGGCGATGACCTACTTTCGCACCACAGCGAGGCGGCACTATCATCGGCGCTGCGCGGTTTCACTTCCGAGTTCGGAATGGAATCGGGTGGTTCCCACGCGCTATTTTCGCCAGGCAAACCGGTTTACCGTCGTCGCTTTTTGGGCGCCGGCGGTTCAGGAACGTTGTCGATGGCATGCACAACCGATGCCATATAGTCCACTTGGGGTTATATGGCCAAGCCGCACGGGCAATTAGTACTGGTTAGCTTCATGCATTACTGCACTTCCACACCCAGCCTATCAACGTAGTCGTCTTCTACGGCCCTTCAGGAGGATCAAGTCCTCGGGGAGATCTCATCTTGAGGTGGACTTCCCGCTTAGATGCTTTCAGCGGTTATCCCTTCCGAACGTAGCTACCCGGCAGTGCCACTGGCGTGACAACCGGAACACCAGAGGTTCGTCCACTCCGGTCCTCTCGTACTAGGAGCAGATCCTCTCAAATCTCCGACGCCCACGGCAGATAGGGACCGAACTGTCTCACGACGTTCTAAACCCAGCTCGCGTACCACTTTAAATGGCGAACAGCCATACCCTTGGGACCTGCTACAGCCCCAGGATGTGATGAGCCGACATCGAGGTGCCAAACTCCTCCGTCGATGTGGACTCTTGGGAGGAATCAGCCTGTTATCCCCGGAGTACCTTTTATCCGTTGAGCGATGGCCCTTCCATACAGAACCACCGGATCACTAAAGCCGGCTTTCGCCCCTGCTCGACTTGTCAGTCTCGCAGTCAGGCACCCTTGTGCTTTTATACTCATAGCGCGATTTCCGACCGCGCCGAGGGTACCTTCGCACTCCTCCGTTACTCTTTGGGAGGAGACCGCCCCAGTCAAACTACCCACCACACACTGTCCCTGACCCGGATAACGGGCCTAGGTTAGAACCTCAAACATGCAAGGGTAGTATCTCAAGGATGGCTCCACCAGAGCTGGCGCTCCGGTTTCAACGCCTCCTACCTATCCTGCACAAGCATATTCAAAGTCCAGTGTGAAGCTGTAGTAAAGGTTCACGGGGTCTTTCCGTCTTGCCGCGGGAACGCTGCATCTTCACAGCGATTTCAATTTCACTGAGTCTCGGGTGGAGACAGCGGGGCCATCGTTACGCCATTCGTGCAGGTCGGAACTTACCCGACAAGGAATTTCGCTACCTTAGGACCGTTATAGTTACGGCCGCCGTTTACCGGGGCTTCGATCAAGAGCTTCGCTCCGAAGAGCTAACCCCATCACTTAACCTTCCGGCACCGGGCAGGCGTCACACCCTATACATCCTCTTACGAGTTAGCAGAGTGCTGTGTTTTTAGTAAACAGTCGCAGCCCCCTGGTCACTGCGGCCTGCCTCGGCTCCGCTCGCGAAGAGCTTTACCTAATACAGGCGCACCTTCTCCCGAAGTTACGGTGCTATTTTGCCTAGTTCCTTCACCCGAGTTCTCTCAAGCGCCTTGGGATTCTCACCCTGCCTACCTGTGTCGGTTTACGGT
>NZ_JBAKFI010000005.1:30000-175807 GCF_040838425.1 Spiribacter onubensis
TCGAAACCGGCCTTGACCCGCAGCGGTCGCCCGCTGGCGAGACGCTCGCGCAGCTCGTCCTCGCGTATGATCTCGTCGGCCCCACGCCAAAGCGCCGCCAGTGCGGAGTCCACACCGCTCATGCCCGTCTCCTGCCCCATGTCCACTGAAGTCCAGAGCGCGGGATTCTATCGCAAACCCGGATCCGGCGCCCGCAAGCCGCCATTGCCGATTGACCCGCCCAGCACGCGCGGCTATCGTTCGATCGCATGATCAAACGGGTTCAACAGATGAATGCAACATCGCGTCTACGCCGGTTTTTTCCGGGCAGCAGACCGGGCCGGAACACGCTGCTGCTAGCAGGCGCCGGCCTGATCGTCGGGGCCCTCGTCTGGCCTCACTCCGACGCGACCCTGGATCGCACCGAGCTCGGCGGGGCGCGGCAGCTGACCCTGCCAACGGCGCCCGGCGTCCCGACCAGTGACGCGACCCTCGGTGATGTGGCCGTCTCCGCGAGGCTGGATGCGGATGCGCTGCGCCAGGCGGCGCTGGGTGCTGACAAGGCACCGGCGCTACCCCGGCCCCAGACGTCGGCGCCGCGGGCGGCGACCGATGAGGGTCCGGTCGCGACGGGGCCGTCGGAGCCGGCCGTCGCACCGGCAGCCGAGTGGAAGGTCGAGACGGTGCGTAACGGGGACAATCTCGCCGCCGTCTTCAAGCGCGCCGGCCTCACGCCGCGCGACGTCCATGAGGTCGTCAACGCCGAGGACCCGGCGGATCAGCTCACGCGGATCTTCCCCGGTGACGAGATCTATCTGCAGATCACGCCCGATGGCGAGCTGGTCGGCCTGCGCTATGCGATGGATGAGACCCGCACGCTGCATCTGAACCGCGATGACCACGGCGAACTGGCCGTGCGGGTGGAGACCATCACGCTGGAGCGACGCGTCGCGGAAACCCAGGGGCGCATCGAGAGTTCGCTCTACAACGCCGGTCTGGCGGCGGGTCTGGACGACCGGCTGATCATGGAGCTCGCCGGAATCTTCGGCTGGGATATCGACTTCGCCCTTGATCTGCGGCGTAACGACAGTTTCGTGGTGGTCTACGAGACGCTACACCGCGATGGCCGGAAGGTGCGCAACGGTGACATCCTGGCCGCGGAGTTCGTCAACCGCGGTGAGCGCTTCCGTGCCCTGCGCTACGAGACCGCCGAGGGCGAGAGCGACTACTACACGCCGGAGGGCCGCAGCATGCGCAGGGCCTTCCTGCGCACGCCCACCGATTTCACCAGAGTGAGCTCGGAGTTCAACCCCAACCGCGTCCACCCGATCTATGGGACCAAGCGCCCCCATCGCGGCACTGACTACGCCGCGCCACCGGGAACGCCGATCAAGGCCGCGGGCGACGGCAAGATCATCGAGCGTGGCCGCAAGGGCGGCTATGGGAACACCGTCGTGCTCAAGCATGGCACGCGCTACACCACGCTCTATGGCCATATGCGCGGCTTTGCCAAGGGCCAGTCCGTGGGTGACCGGGTGAGCCAGGGAGAGATCATTGGCTACGTCGGCAGCACCGGTCTGTCCACCGGGCCACATCTGCACTATGAATTCCGTGTGGATGGCGTACACCGCAACCCGCGCACGGTGGACCTGCCCGAGGCGGAGCCCATCGCCGAGCGCTACCGCGCCGATTTCGAGCGCAGCACGGCGGACCTGGTCGCCCAACTGGACAGCCTGACCCGCACGCGGATCGCCCAGGCGGGCGAGTAGGCCCTCGGCCCATGCGGCTGATCGGCCTGATGTCCGGCACCAGCCTGGATGGCGTGGATGCGGCGCTGGTCGATTTCGACGCGGACGGTCGGCCCACCCTGCTCGGCATGCACCATGCCCCCTATCCCGACCCATTGGCTCGCCGACTGCGCGGGCTGGATGGTGAGGCACCCCTGCAGGCCGTGCTTGCCATGGATGCGGAACTTGCCGGCATTTACGCCGCGGCCGTCGACGCGCTTCTGACCGAGACGCAGACCGCGGCAAGCAGCATTGACGGCATCGCCCTGCATGGCCAGACGATCTGGCACGCCCCACAGGCCGACCCGCCGGTGACCAGCCAGATCGGCGACCCCAGCCGACTGGCCGAGGCCACCGGGATCGCGGTGGTGGCGGATTTTCGCCAGCGCGATCTGGCGGCCGGGGGTGAGGGCGCGCCGCTCGCCCCGCTGTTCCATTCGGTGATGTTCGCTGCTGAACAGCCCCGCTGCGTGGTCAACATCGGCGGCATCAGCAATGTCACGGTGCTGGGACCCGGCGGCGAGATCATTCGCGGCTTCGATACCGGGCCGGGGAACACCCTCATGGATGCCTGGATCCACCGGCATCGCGGCGAGGCCTTTGACGCCGCCGGCCGATGGGCCGCCTCCGGCCAGGTCGATGGGGATCTCCTGGCCGGCCTGTTGGCCGATCCCTATTTTCGTCGAACGCCGCCCCGTAGCACCGGAATCGAGTACTTCAATCTACACTGGCTGGAAAGGGGCCTGGACAAGGAGCGCCCCGCCGCCGACGTGCAGGCCACGCTGTCCGCTCTGACGGCCTGCAGCATCGCCGACGCCGTCCAGACCTGGGGAAACGACCCGACGGACCTGATCGTCACCGGTGGCGGGGCCCTGAATGATGACCTCTGCCGGCGGCTCGCCGATGAGCTGCCCGACGTCATATTACGTCGTAGCGACGCCATGGGGTTTCCCGCCGGCGCGGTGGAGCCGGTGGGGTTCGCGTGGCTGGGCCGCGCCACGTTGCGTGGCGAGGCCGTGGATACACGGACGGTGACCGGCGCTTCGCGACCGGTCATCCTGGGCGGTATCTACCCGGCCTGAGCGTCCTCAGACGCCGAAGGAGGAGCCGCAGCCGCAGGTCGTGCTGGCGTTGGGATTGCGGATCACGAACTGCGCCCCCTCGATGCCCTCGACATAGTCGATTTCCGCACCCTCCAGATAGGCGCTGCTCATGGGATCCACCAGCAGCGTGACACCGGCATTCTCGACAACGGCGTCACCCGGCTCCTCGTTCTCGTCGAACATGAAGCCGTACTGGAAGCCGGAGCAGCCACCACCGGTGATGTAGACCCGCAGCTTGAGTGCCTCGTTCTGCTCCTCGTCGAGCAGCTGCCGCACCTTGGTCGCCGCACTGTCGGTGAAAATCAGCAGGTCCTCCTGCTCGGCTACTTCGCTCATTGTCCTTGCCTCCGGCCTTCGCGCCCTCGATGGGAATCATTCTCCTGCGCGATCCGGGGAGCGTCAATCACCGCTAAGGCAGAACCGGTATGCCCTGCAGTCCCATCACCTCGGGCAGATCGAACATGAGATTCATGTTCTGCACCGCCTGGCCGGCGGCGCCCTTGACCAGGTTATCCTCCACCGCCAGCACCAGGGCCATGTCGCCACCCGCGGGCCGATGCACGGCGATGCGCACCATATTACTGCCGCGCACCGTACGGGTCTCCGGGTGACTTCCCGGTGGCAGCACATCGACGAAGGGCTCGTCGGCAAACCGCTGCTCATAGAGCGCCTGCAGGTCAGTGGCGGGGTCATGCAAGCGGGCATAGAGCGTGGCGTGGATGCCGCGCACCATGGGAACCAGGTGGGGGACGAAGGTCAGCCCCACCTCGCCCCCGGCCGCTTCCATGAGCCCCTGGCGGATCTCCGGCAGGTGGCGGTGACCACTGGCGCCATAGGCATGGAAGTTCTCACCGGCCTCACAGAGCAGCGTGTGCTGCCGCGGCTGACGCCCCGCACCACTGGCACCGGACTTTGCATCGGCGACGATATTCGACGTATCCACGGCGCCGGTCTCAAGCAGCGGGATCAGGCCAAGCTGCACGGCAGTGGGGTAGCAGCCGGGATTGGCCACGAGGCGGGCGCCGCGAATCGCCTCGCGATGGCGCTCCGGCAGGCCATAGATCGCCTCGGCGGCGAGCTCGGGACACTGATGCGTCATGCCGTACCACTGCGACCAGACATCGAGATCGCGGATGCGAAAGTCCGCGCCCAGGTCGATCACACGCGCCCCACGCTCGATCAACCCGGGAGCCATTTCCATGGCCGTGCCGTTGGGCGTGGCGAAGAAGACGACATCGCAGGCGCCCAGTGCGGCGGGATCCGGCTCGCTGAACGCCAGATCCAGGTGGCCACGGAGGTTCGGGTAGATGGCACTGACGGGCTGCCCGGCCTGGACCCGCGAGGTGATGACCTCGAGCGTCACCTGCGGATGGCCGGCCAGCAGCCTGAGCAGTTCGACGCCGGTATACCCGGTGCCGCCCACAATCCCGGCGGTAATCATCATTGCGCTCCTCTGAGCTGGATCAACAGACCCGGTATGATGCCAGACAATGAGCAGGCAACGGGTCACTGACGGCGAGCGAGGCACACCCCGCTGGCGCCGGCTGATCGAAACCGAGAAGCTGCGTCTGTCCACCGGACGCGCGCCGGTGGTGATGGCCGTGCTCGGCATGCTCACCGGACTGATGGCCGGCGCCGTGGTCATTGCCTTCCGTATGCTCTATGAATCCGGCCAGCTCGCGCTCCTGCCCGGCGGCCTGGAGGATTTCGAGGGGCTACCCGGCTGGCAGCGGGTGGTGCTGGCAGTGGCAGGCGCCGGCATCATCGGCCTGTACATGCAGCACTTCGCGCGACGCGACCCGCGCACGGGCATCGCGTTTGTGATTGAACGCACGGCCTACCACGAGGCCATGCTGCCGCTGCGCAACGCCATTCACCAGTTCATCACCGGCAGCCTCGCCATCGCCAGCGGGCATTCCGTCGGGCGCGAGGGCCCCAGCGTCCACATGGGGGCGACCGCCGGCAGCCAGCTCGGCCAGTGGCTGGGGTTGCCGCACAACAGCCTGCGAACGCTCGTGGCCTGCGGCACCGCCGCCGCCATCGGCGCATCGTTCAAGACGCCGCTGGCGGGCGTCGCCTTCGCCATGGAAGTGGTCGTGATGGAGTACACCATCGCCGGCTTCCTGCCGGTCATGATCGCGGCGGTCACCGCCACGGCCATGGCGCATCTGGTATTCGGCAGCGATATCGCCTTTTCCATCCCGGCGCTGACCATCCAGGGCATCCATGAACTGCCGCTGGTGATTCTCCTCGGCCTCCTGCTCGGCGGACTCGCGGCGGCCTTCATCCGCAGCCTGCGCTATGCCTCCGGACTGCTGAGCGATTGGCCACCGGTACTGCGCACCATGGTCGGTGGCCTCGTTGTCGGCGTGCTGGCGCTGTTCGTCCCCCAGATCATGGGCATTGGCTACGACACGGTGGCCGCTGCCCTCGCCGGCGAGATCGGCGCCGGCCTGCTGCTCGCCATCGTGGCCGCCAAGCTGATCGCTACCGCCGCCGTGCTGGGCCTCGGTGTGCCCGGCGGACTGGTGGGCCCGACGTTGATCATGGGCGCCACTGCCGGTGGCGCCGTCGGCATGCTGGCCGAGCAGATGCTCAGTCCGGCCTTCGGCGGACCGGCCCTGTACGCCCTGCTGGGCATGGGCGCGATGATGGGCGCCACCCTGCGCGCACCGCTCGCGGCACTGACCGCGATGCTGGAGCTCACCGGCAACCCGGGCATCATCATGCCGGGGATGCTGGCCATCGCCGCCGGCACATTGAGCGCCCGGGAACTGTTCCGCACCGACTCCGTCTACCATCTGGCGATGGGCGAACGGGGGCTGGACCCGCGCCGCAATCCCATGCTCCAGGCCGCAAGCCGGCTTGGTATTCTGCAGCTGGTGGATGAGGATTGCGCGCGCCTGCCGGCATCCACCGACGCCGCGGGTCTGGACGCCCTGCTGGCCGAGCCGCCGCGCTGGATACTGGACGGCGACGGCGATATCCCGACCCGCGTCTGTGACGCCGAAACGGTGGCCGCCAACCGCGCCGCAGGCCGTCCGGTGCTGGCGGGGGCGGCAAGGCTCACCCCCATCGATGAACGCGTCAGTCTGCGCGAGGCCATCGAGCGGCTGCGTGGCGAGCACGGCGATGCCCTGCTGGTGGTCCGCAACGACGCGGACGGAGCGGACCGCTGGGCTGGCGTGGTGACCCGCGAGGCGATTCAATCGGCCTATCTGGACTGAACCGTCAGGGCCGGCAGTTGATACAATAGCTGCACTCGGACAAGGAGACGCTCTGCCATGCGCAAGGAATGGTTGGCCGGCCTGTTGGCCCTGGTGATCGTTGGCCTGGTGGGCTATGTCTGGCTGGCTCCGCCGGCCCGGGAGCCGGCGCCCAATGTGGACCTGAAGATGCTCGACGGCGGCGCGGCCGAACTGGCCCGCTATCGCGGCGAGCCGGTCATGCTGGTGTTCTGGGCGACCACCTGCCCGACCTGCATCGACGAAATGCCGCAGATCGTGGAGTTGCACGAGGATATGGCCGACGAGGGGCTGAACATCCTGGGTGTCGCCATGGCCTATGACCCGCCGGAGCGGGTGAAGGCGCTGGTCGAGCGCAAGCAGCTGCCCTACGAGATCGTGCTCGACGAAGGTGGCGGGATCGCGACGGCCTTCAACGAGGTGCGCCTGACGCCGACCACGGTGCTGATCGATCCCGACGGGGGCGTGGTCTGGCAGCGGATCGGCCACCTGGATTTTCCGGCCGTCCGGGAGGACATACAGTCCATGCTGCCGGAGGATCAGTCGGCATGACCGCACTGTGGGTCAAGTCCTTCCATATCATCAGTGTGGTCACCTGGTTCGCCGCGCTCTTCTATCTGCCGCGACTCTTCGTCTATCACGCCATGGCCGAGGACGAGCCCAGCCGCGAGCGGTTCAAGGTGATGGAGCGCAAGCTCTATCGCGGCATCATGAACCCCAGCGCCATCGTGGCGGTGGGGCTGGGCATCACGCTGCTGGTGCTGCAGCCGTTCTGGCTGTCTCAGGGCTGGCTGCACGTGAAGATCCTGCTGGTGGCCGCTCTGGTGATCTATCATCTCTACTGCGGCCGGCTGCTGCGGGCCTTTGCCGAGGACCGCAACACCCACAGCCATGTCTGGTACCGGTGGTTCAACGAAATGCCGGTCCTGGTGCTGATCGCGGTGGTCCTGCTGGTGGAGTTCAAGCCATGGGCCTGAATCCGGCCCCACATGACGGGATTGTGGCAGCCATGGCCTTTCGTGATAGTCTAATTCGTACCAATAGTGTCCAGAATAGGTCAGCGAAATGAGTTCGGCTTCCGTTTCGCGTCGGCATGACGCCTACATTCGTGATCTGCTGCAGAATGCCGGTCTGCGCGCGACCAAGCAGCGCATGGGGCTTGCCGGGCTGATCTTCGGGCAGGGTGAGCGGCATCTGACCGCCGAAGAGCTCTATGCCGAGGCCATCGAGGCCGGTATGCGACTGTCGCAGACCACGGTCTACAACACGCTGCACCAGTTCACCGAGGCCGGGCTGCTGCGCGAGATTCTCGCCGATGCGCGGCGGATCTATTTCGACACCAAGGTCGATCCGCACCATCACTTCCTCGACGAGGAGACCGGCGAGATGGAGGATATTCCCCACGATAGTGTGGCAGTGGATGGCCTTCCGACCCCGCCGCCAGGAAAGACCATCGAGGGCGTGGACGTCATCGTCCGGGTGCGACGCCCGAGCTGAGGCACTCCTCCCACACCCTCAATATCGCCCGGCCCGGATCAGCCCGCCCAGACCATGACGGTCCATGGCGGCATTGATCAGCCGACGGACGGCGCCGGGCGTCTCGCAGGCAAGGCATTCGGCGAGCAGATCCCGCGACTCCGACAGGGAAATGGTGCGCAGCACCCATTTGACCCGCAGCAGTCGGCCGCTGCTCATGGACAGTCCTTCCATGCCCATCGCCAGCAGGAGCGGCGCGATGGCGGGCTCACCCGCCATGCTGCCGCAGACCGACACCGGCTTGCCCAGGCGCCGGGCCATCTCAGCGACATCGGCGACGGCCCGAAGGACCGCGGGATGGAGTTCGTCGTAGAGCGAGGCCACGCGGCTGTTGTTGCGATCCACGGCCAGCAGGTACTGGGCCAGGTCGTTACTGCCGATGGATAGAAAGTCGAGCCGGCGCGCCAGGCTCTCGGCCTGGTAGACCGCCGCGGGCACCTCGACCATGGCACCCACCAGCGGCGCCCGTGTCTCCACCCCCTCCTCGGCCAGCTCCTCCCGCGCCCGCTGCACCAGCGCCGCGGCCTGCTCGGCCTCCTCCACGCGGGTGACCATGGGGAACATCAGCCGCAGATTGTCGAGCCCCACCGAGGCCCGCAGCATGGCGCGCAGCTGGGTGAGGAAGATCTCCGGATGATCCAGCGTCATGCGCAGACCGCGCCAGCCGAGGAACGGGTTTTCGTCGTGGGTCGGGAAATAGGGCAGTGGCTTGTCACCGCCGACATCCAGCGTGCGCAGGGTCACCGGCAGGGGGGCGAAGGCCTGCAGCACCTCGCGGTAGAGCCGCGCCTGCTCCTCCTCACCCGGGAAGCGGTCACTGACCATGAAGGGGAACTCGGTGCGGTGCAGCCCGACGCCGGCGCAGCCGATTTCCAGGGCGCGCTCGATCTCCGCGGCGAGCCCGGTGTTCACGTAGAGATTGATCGCGGCGCCATCCGGCGTCTCCGCCGGCTCGCCGGCGATTCCCGCCAGCTCCGCGGTAAGCTCGGCCTCTTCCCGGGCCAGGCGCTCGTACTCATCGCGCAGGGCCGGCGCCGGATCCACCTCGACCCGGCCGCGGTAGCCGTCGATGATCAACGCCCGGCCGTGGAGGCTGTGAACCGGCAGCTCGCGCACACCCATGACAGCGGGCACTCCCAGTGCCCGGGCCAGAATGGCGATATGCGAATTGGCCGAGCCGCCGGCACTGACCACGCCGGCGAGATGTTCCGGCGGGATTTCGACGAGCTGCGAGGCACTCACCTCTTCGCCCACCAGGATGGTCTGCGCCGGCAGCGGCCGGTCGCGCTCCTCCAGCGCCAGCAACCGCGTCAGCAGCCGTCGGCCGAGATCACGGAGATCACTGCCCCGCTCGCGCAGGTAGGCGTCCTCCATGGCCTCGAAACGGCGGGCATGCTCGGCGATGGTGAGCCGCAGCGCGAAGGGCGCCCAATGCCCCTCGCGGATATGATCATGCACCCGCTCGTTCAGGCTGTTGCCATCGAGCATCTGCAGATAGACATCGAACAGCCGCTGCTCGGCCTCCGGCAGCTGACCCTCCATGCGACCGGCGAGGTCACGCAGATCAGCGCGCACGGCCTCGAGGGCGTTGGCGAACTCGCCGATCTCGGCCTCGCTGTCATCAATGCGGCGATCGGGGATGGTATCCAGGCTGGCACCGGCGGCAATCACGTACCCCTGGCCGATGCCGACGCCGCTGGAGCCGCCGATACCGGTGAGCGCCAGTGCCTCGTCGCGGGGGCCGCCGTCCATATGGGCCAGTTCGCCCCGAACCCGGGCATGAGCCATGACCCCGGCGAGCTGCGCCGCCATGGTGACCAGGAAGGCCACCTCGGCGTCGTTGAACCGATCCCGGGCGTGGCGCTGGACCACCAGCACCCCCAGGCGCGACTGATAGTGGATGATGGGCACGCCCAGGAACGAGTGGAAATGCTCTTCACCGGTTTCCGGAAAATACCGGAACCGGGGATGGCGGTCGGCGTTCTCGAGGTTGATCGACTCCTCGCGCTCGGCCACCAGCCCGACCAGCCCCTCGGTGATCGGAAGCCGGACGTGGCCGACGGCGGCCGGATTGAGCCCGTGAGTGGCCATGAGACGGAGGTGGTGGGCATCGGCCTCGAGAAGATAGACCGAGCAGACGTCGGCGCCGGTGGCATCGGCCACCCGATCGACGATGATATCCAGGGCTTCGCGGAAATCGCTCGCGGCATTGACGGTCTGGACAATGCGATGGAGCGTTTCCAGCATGGCCCTCAGCCCCCCTGACCGGACCGCGGAATGACCGGTGGCCGGCCCGGCCCCGGGTTGGCCGGCCGGACCGGGGCACCCTCCGGAAAGAGCAGCGGCGCCAGCTGCTCCAGCGCCCGCAGATAGACATCGCGCTTGAAGGAGACGACCTCTTCGATCGGGTGCCAGTAGTGCACCCAGCTCCAGCTGTCGAACTCGGGCTGTTCTGTGACGTCGAGCCGCACCCGATCCTCATGGGCGAGCAACCGCAACAGGAACCAGACCTGCTTCTGACCAATGCAGGTGGGGCGCTGACGGCGTCGGATCAGATGCGGCGGCAGTCGGTAGCGAAGCCAGCCGCGGGTGGCACCGAGCACCGCCACATCCGAGGGCCGCAGCCCGACCTCCTCGTTGAGCTCGCGGTAGAGCGCCGCTTCCGGGCTCTCGTTGCGCTGGATCCCGCCCTGGGGAAACTGCCAGGCGTCCTGACCGATGCGGCGCGCCCAAAGCAGCTGGCCGGCATCGTTTGCCAGGATGATCCCGACGTTGGGACGGAACCCTTTCGAATCAATCACCTAGTCCACCAAAATCAATCAGTTATTGTGTGTCATTCTTCCACATAGGAGAATCATCCGGCAATCCAGACACCCGGGAGACACCGTGCAGCTCGCCATTTTCGACCTCGACAACACCCTGCTGGGTGGAGACAGTGACTACCTCTGGGGACAGCATCTGATGGAAAAGGGGGCCGTCTCCCGGGCCCGGTTCGAAGAGGACAACCAGCGCTTCATGCGTGACTATGAGGCCGGACGGCTGGATATCGACACCTTCCTGCAGTTCGCACTCAAGCCGCTGGCCGATACGCCCTACGAGACGCTCTGCGAGTGGCGGCGCGAATTCATCGAGTCCCATATCCGTCCGCGCATCCTGCCGGCGGCCCGGGCGCTGGTGGAGGACCACCGCAGCCGCGGCCACGGGTTGATGATCATCACCGCCACCAACCGTTTCATCACCGAACCGATCGCGGAGCTGTTCAATATCCCCGTCCTGCTCGCCACCGAGCCGGAATTCAGCAACGGCGCCTTCACCGGCCGCCACCGCGGTGTCCCGACCTTCCGCGAGGGCAAGATCACGGCGCTGCAGCAGTGGCTGGACGACGAAGGCCGCATGATGGAGGCGATGCATTTCTACAGCGACTCACAGAACGACCTCCCGCTGCTGGCCCATGTCGACCACCCGGTGGCGGTGGACCCCGACCCCGTGCTGGCGGCCGCGGCCCGCGAGCGGGGATGGCCGGTTATGACACTGCGGGACGGCGAGGCGCCGCGGGCACTGACGTAGACGGGCCATGCCCTGTCGCTCCCGTCTCCTTGCCCCGGGCTCGCGCGGTGCGCGAGGCGCTTCACGCGGTGGATAACACACCGAAACGCGCCCCGAGGTCGCCCGGGGCAAGGAGACGGGAGCGACAAGCCATCAATCGGGTGGCGGCCGCTGAGCGACCGGGAATAACCACCAGATCCCGGGCTTATCGGCTGCCTACCCGTCCACCGGGCGATCTTGAGACGCCGATCGGTGTGTTATCCACCGCGCTCCACGCCCCGCGTCTCGCGTGAGCCCGGGGGACGGGTAGGGAGCCGATACACCACCCATACCGGCTATAATGATCCGTATCCACCGAACTGAGGAGACCGCCATGCTCCGCTACCGCGAACCGCTCACCCGCCTCGTTGCCGTCGGCCTGCTGATGGCCGGGATCGGAACGGCGAGTGCCGAGATCATGGTGCATGACGCCTGGTCACGGGCGACGCCGCCCGGGCATCCCACCGGAGCCGTGTACTTCGAGCTCATCAACAAGGGCCGACTGAGTGATGCGCTGGTGGGGGTGAGCACCGCGCGTGCGCCGCGCTCGGAGATCCACCGGACCATTGAGGAAGGCGGCAACAGCCGGATGGTGCACACCCCGCGGGTTCGTATCCCGGCAGAGGGCGGCCTGACGTTCGAGCCCGGCGGCCGGCACATCATGCTCATGGGGCTGGAGCAGGCCCTCGCCGAGGGTGAAACCTATGAGATCGTCCTTGAGCTTGAGGACGGCGGGGAATTGCCGGTGGAGGTCGAGGTGTTACCGCCGACCGCCATGGGCGGCAGCGGCCACCAGGATGACCATGGCGACATGAGCCATTAGGACCACCATAGGGGCACGGCCCGGGAACCAGGCGAAGGACCCGCGGGGCTCAATGCCCCGTCAGATCACCCGCGAGAACCGTCGCTCGGCGCGGGCCTCGGCCAGGTAGGCATCGAACGGCATGGCGACGTTGCGCAGGAAGAAGCGGCCATGCCCGGTGACGCGCAGTGACTCGCGGCCGATCTCCACCAGGCCGTCGTCCACCAGCGGCGTGAGCTCGGCGAGGGCCTCGCCGAAGTACTGGCGGAAGACAATGCCATGGCGCTCCTCGACCGCACCAAAGTCGACACCGCCCTGGCACATCACCGCCTGGATGACATCGCGGCGCAGCCGGTCGTCGGCGGAGAGCTCCACACCGCGCCATATCGGCAGGCGCCCGGCGGCCACCGCTTCGGCGTGCCCCTCGGGATCGCGCTTGTTCTGGCTGTAGGCATCACCGATCTGGCCGATGGACGAGGCACCCAGGCCGATCAGGTCGAGGTCGGGACGTGTCGCATACCCCTGGAAATTGCGGTGCAGCGTGCCGTCGTTGGCGGCCTGGGCCAGCTCGTCATCGGGCAGCGCGAAGTGATCCATGCCGATGTACTGATAGCCATCACCGGAGAGGCGCTCCATGGCCTCGATGAGCAGGGTGAGTTTGCTCTCCGCCGGCGGCAGGCTGTCGTCGGGGATCTGCCGCTGGATGCGGAACATCTGCGGCATGTGCGCATAGTTGTAGAGCGCGATGCGATCGGGCCGGATGTCCATGACCGCATCAAGGGTCCGGGACAGGCGCTCCGGCGTCTGCCGCGGCAGGCCGTACATCAGGTCGAGGTTGATGGAGCGGAAGCCGCAGCGACGGGCTTCATCGGCCACATCGGCGGTGTCCTGAACGCCCTGGATGCGGTTGATGGCCTTCTGCACATCGGCGTCGAAATCCTGCACGCCCAGGCTCAGGCGGTTGAAGCCCAGCTCGGCGAGGCGACGCACCCGGTCGCGATCCACCGTGCGCGGATCCACCTCGATGGAGAACTCACGGGCATCAGGGTCCGCCAGCGGGAAACGCTCCGCGATGGCGTTGATGAGCCGTGCCAGATCCTCGTCGGTGAAATAGGTGGGTGTACCGCCGCCGAGATGGAGCTGCTCCACGGGCCGGTCATCGTCGAACAGCGCGGCCTGGAGGTCGAGCTCCTGGATGAGACGCTCGAGATAGCGTTCGGCCCGCCGGTAGTTGGCGGTAATGACCTTGTTGCAGGCACAGTAGAAACACACGGTCTTGCAGAACGGCACGTGGACGTACAGCGACAGCGGCCGCGGCATGGGGTCCTCGTTGCTCCAGGCCACCCGCTGGCGGTATCGCTGGGCGTCGAAGGCCTCGGTAAACTGGGCGGCCGTGGGATAGGACGTGTAGCGTGGACCGGTGACGTCGTAGCGACGCAGCAGTTCCCGGTCGAGCAGTAGGTTGTCGGCCATGTCAGCCAACCTCCGTGATCAGTGAATGCTGGGACGATAGCCCGCATTGCGCCGGAGCTGGTTGACTTGGATCAGGCGGATCAGCAGGACAGGAGAAAAACCCGTTGAATCGGGATCATGAGCCGGAGCGCACCGCCACCGAGCGGCCGACCCGCGGCCTGCGCGCCACGCTGGTGCGGCGGGCCTGGCTGGCGCTGGCGCTGTTTTTCATCGGCCTCGGCAGTGTCGGGGTGGTTCTGCCATTGCTGCCCACTACCCCGTTCCTGTTGCTGGCGGCGATGTGTGCCTCGCGGAGCTCGCCCGCACTGCATGCCTGGCTCTACAGTCACCCGCGGTTCGGGCCACTACTGCGGGACTGGCGTGACCACCGGGCGATCCGGCCGCGGGCCAAGATCACCGCCCTGGTGGTCATTGCCCTCAGCTGGGCCTGGATGTGGGTGAGCGTCGAGCCGCTCTATGCGCGACTGGCGGCGACAGGCCTCATGGCCTTCGGGGTGGTGTTCCTGGCCACCCGGCCCCACGGCCCGCGCCGGAGGGATTCAGGCGCGGACGAAGGCGGCGGTCAGGAATAGCCCCACCGTGCAGCCGAACGCGCCGGTCCAGACGAGACTGCGCAGTGTCGGGCGATCAGCGACATAGGCAAAGCCATAGCCGAGGCGCAGGAGGACGAAGGCCACGGCGAGCCCGTTCACCCAGGCCTGACTACCGCCGGTCATCTCCGCGATGATCACACCGGCGGCGAACGGAGGGAAGGCCTCGAAGGTGTTGAGCTGCGCCCAGTGGGCCCGCTGCCGCCAGCCCTGCAGCTCGGCCAGCCAGGCGCGCGGGCGGGCATTGTCGAAGCGGCCCTGCGATTTCGCCATACCGGCGAACACGAAGGGGATGAAGGCGGCGATCAGTACGCACCACAGGGCGAGCGTCATGGTCTGCGGCATGGGTGTTACTCCCCGAGCAGGGCCTGAACGGCCCGGTAGCCGATGTCCGGGCGCATGAAACGCCCCGCCCAGCTGATGCCTTCGGCGAGGTCATAGGCCGCCTTCTGCGCGGCGATGATGTCATCGCCCAGGGCACAGGCGCAGAGCACCCGCCCACCCGCGGTGAGGACACGGCCCTCGTCATCCAGCACCGTTCCGGCGTGGAAGACCTTGGCGTCGGGTCGTTCAGCGGTCGGCAGCCCATGGATGACATGCCCCCGTTCGTACTGACCCGGATAACCACCGGCCGCCAGCACCACGCCCAGGCAGGGGCGGGGATCCCAGTCCACGCGCTGTCCGCCGAGCCGGCCATCCAGGGTGGCCTCGAACAGATCCACCGGATCCGACCGCAGGCGCATGAGAATGGGCTGGGTCTCGGGATCACCCAGACGCACGTTGAATTCGAGCACCCGCGGTTCACCGTGGTCATCAATCATCAGGCCGGCGTACAGAAAGCCCTTGAAGCCCCGGCCCTCGGCCACGAGTCCGCGTACGGTCGGCCGGATCACGGCCTCGAGAATGCGCTCATGGACGGCATCGGTGATCACCGGCGCCGGCGAGTAGGCCCCCATGCCACCGGTATTCGGCCCCTGGTCCCCGGCATCGCGGGCCTTGTGATCCTGGGAGCTGGCCAGCGGCAGCACGGTCTCGCCATCCACCAGGGCGATGAAGCTCGCCTCCTCGCCGGTGAGAAAGTCCTCCACCACGATACGCTCGCTGGCGGCGCCGAAGGCACCGCCGAGCATGTCCTCGGCGGCGATCAGCGCTTCGTCGAGGGTACGGGCGATGGTCACGCCCTTACCCGCGGCGAGACCGTCGGCCTTGATCACGAGCGGTGCCCCGCGCTCGCGGATGTAGGCCCGGGCGGCATCCAGATCGTCGAAGCTCTGATAGTCGGCGCTGGGGATGGCATGCCGGGCGAAGAAGTCCTTGGCGAAGGCCTTGGAGGCCTCCAGCTCGGCGGCCGCCCGATGCGGACCCAGGCAGGCCAGACCGGCGGCCTGGAAGGCGTCGACGATGCCGGCCGCCAGCGGCGCCTCCGGTCCCACGACGGTCAGGTCCACCTCGAGCTGGCGGGCCACATCGCAGAGGCCATTGATATCCTCGGCGCCCACGTTGACGTTATGCACGCCGGGTTCACGGGCGGTGCCGGCATTGCCCGGGGCCACATAGACGTTGCCCGCCCGTGGTGATCGGGACAGGCGCCAGGCCAGGGCATGTTCACGGCCGCCGTTGCCGACTACCAGGATGTTCATTGCACTCGCTCCTCGATCAGTGACGGAAATGCCGCATGCCGGTGAACAGCATGGCGATCCCGTGCTCGTCGGCGGCGGCGATCACTTCTTCATCACGCATCGAGCCGCCGGGCTGGATAATGGCGCGCACGCCGGCCGCCGCCGCCTGGTCGATGCCGTCGCGGAACGGAAAAAAGGCATCCGAGGCGAGTACCGAACCATTCAGTGACAGGCCGGCATCCTCGGCCTTGCGCACGCCGATGCGGGCGCTGTCCACGCGGCTCATCTGCCCTGCCCCGATGCCGAGGGTGCGGCCCTCGCGGCCGTAGACGATGGCATTCGACTTGACGAACTTCGCCACCCGCCAGACGAAGTCCAGATCCGCCTGCAGCGCCTCATCCACCGGCTCGCGCGTCACGCAGCGCAGGCCCTGATCGCCGGTGAGGGCGATATCCTGGTCCTGGACCAGCAGGCCGCCGCCGAGGGGCTGGAGCCGCCAGCCTGTCGGCATGACCGGCCCATCGGCGATCTCGAGGACGCGGACGTTCGCCTTGCGGCCGATGACGGCGAGCGCGCCCTCACTCACCGCCGGCGCCAGCATGACCTCGACGAACTGTCGATCGATGATGGCGCGCGCGGTGTCCTCGTCGAGCGGCCGGTTGAAGGCGATGATGCCACCGAACGCCGAGGTGGGGTCGGTGGCGAAGGCGGCGTCATAAGCCGTCTTCAGGTCGGCGGCCACCGCCACGCCGCAGGGGTTGGCGTGCTTGACGATCACGCAGGCCGGCGCATCGAAGGCGCCGGCACAGGTCCAGGCGGCATCGGCATCGGCCAGGTTGTTGTAGGAGAGTGCCTTGCCCTGGCGCTGGTGATAGTGCGCGAAGCTGCCGGCGACGGCCTGCGGATCGCGATAGAACGCCGCCGCCTGATGGGGGTTCTCGCCGTAGCGCAGATCCGCGGCCTTCTCCCAGGTGGCATTGAACTGGCCCGGAAAGCCGGTTGGCTCGCCGTCGATGGCGCGTGCCGAGAGATGGTTGCTGATCGCGGCATCGTAGCGGGCGACATGATTGAACGCCGCCACAGCCAGTTCGAACCGCTGGGCGTCATCCAGGCCACCGGTCCCGGCGACCGCCGCCAGCACCCGATCGTACTGGGCCGGATCGGTGACGACGCCAACGCCGGCATGGTTCTTCGCCGCGGCCCGAAGCATGGCCGGGCCGCCGATGTCGATGTTCTCGATGGCCTCCGGCAGCATGCAGTCCGGGCGTGCCACGGTCTGCTCGAAGGGATAGAGGTTGACCACGAGCAGATCGATCGGCGGGATGTCCTGCGCGTCCATCACCGCCTCGTCCTCACCACGCCGGCCGAGCAGGCCACCGTGGATGCGCGGGTGGAGCGTCTTCACCCGGCCGGCCATGATCTCGGGGAAACCGGTGTACTCGCCCACCTCGATCACCGGCACGCCGGCATCGCGCAGCAGACGGGCGGTCCCACCGGTGGAGAGGATTTCAATGCCGTGGTCGGCGAGGGCGCGGGCCAGGGGCGCTACGCCGGTCTTGTCGGAAACACTGATCAGGGCCCGGCGAACGGGCATGGTGCGGGCCGCTGCCGCCATGAGATGACTCCGTGCTGTTCAGTCCTCGAGGCCGTACTGGCGCAGTTTCTTGCGCAGCGTTCCCCGGTTGATGCCGAGCGCTTCCGCCGCCCGGGTCTGGTTGCCGGCGCATTCGCGCATGACCACTTCGAGCAGCGGCGCTTCGGCCTGCTCGATGACCATGCGGTGGAGATCATGACAGCTGTGTCCGTCGAGCTGCTCAAAGTAGGCGGTCACCGTCTCGTGCACGCAGGCACGGATGGGACCGACACCTGAACAATCCTGGGCGGAGTCGTCTGCCATGAGCTCAGTCCTTCGGGGTAAAGCCGGGGATCATAACCACAACGCCGGAGCCATTAAAGCGCCCGGCGCTCGCCATCGAGCCGTACCCAGCCATCCCGGGCCACGGCTGGCGCGAATCGGCAGGCGGGCTGGTAGGCGGCGCGCACGGCGTCGGCCTGCTCGGCCAGGATCCCCGCCAGGGTCAGCCGGCCGCCCGTCCGCAGGGCGCCAATGAGCGTCGGCGCGAGTGACTGCAGCACGCCGGCCAGAATGTTCGCCAGCACCCGGTCGGCCTCAGGCAGGGGCGCACCCGGCTCAAGCACCTCGAGCCGGTCGGCCACGCCGTTGCGCTCGGCATTGTCGCGGGTGGCGGTGCCGGCCTGGGGATCGTTGTCCACCGCCACCACGCGCTCGGCGCCCAGCAGCAGGGCAGCGACGGCGAGCACACCGGAGCCGCAGCCATAGTCGATCACCGTCTCGCCCACCGGCGGCTCGGCGGCCAGGGCCTCGAGACACAGCGCCGTACTGGGATGGGTGCCGGTGCCGAAGGCAAGGCCAGGATCCAGGCGGATGTTGACCGCCTCCGGGTCGGGCGGCGACATGCCCCAGGGCACCACCCAGAGGCCGGTGCCGAACGGCTGGGGCTGGAAATGATCCAGCCAGGCCCGCTCCCAGGGCTGATCGGCAAGCGTCGATTCCTGCCAGTCCGCCGGCAGCGCGCCGAGGGCGGCGGCCACCACCCGGCGGATGGCGGCCCGGTCGGCGTCGGCGGGGAACAGGGCCTCGATACGGACATGATCCCAGAGCCGCGTCTCGCCGGGTGGCGGCTCAAGCACCGCGGCGCTGCCCGCCGCCTCCCCCCAGGTGACGGCCTCGGCTCCGCCGGCCTCCAGTGCGGCCTCGGCCAGCCCGACCCGGTCGGCCGCCAACTCGAAGGCCACCTGATGCCAGGCCATGCTCAGCGGTTTTCGCCGGGCTGCCAGAGCACATCGCCGCCGGCCTCCCGATTGGCGTCGCGGGCAAGGACGAACAGGTAATCCGACAGCCGGTTGAGATAACGCAGCACTTCCTCGTTGATGGGCGTAGTCGCCGCCAGCGCCGCGGTATCCCGCTCCGCCCGCCGCGCCACCGTGCGGGCATGGTGCAGATGCGCGGCCGCCGGACTGCCCGCCGGCAGCACGAAGGAGCGCAGGGTCTCGAGGCCGGCATTGACCCGATCGATTTCCGCTTCCAGCCAGTCCACCTGGGCGCCGGCGACACGGAGCGGCTCGAACGGCGGATCGTCCTGCTCCGGCGTGCACAGGTCGGCGCCCACGTCGAAGAGGTCGTTCTGGATGCGCGCCAGTGCCTGGTCGAGCTCGCCGGCGGCATGCAGCCGGCAGATGCCGAGCAGGGCGTTGAGCTCGTCGACGGTGCCGTAGGCCGTCACGCGGGGGTCCGTCTTGGCCACGCGACTGCCATCACCAAGGCCTGTCTGACCGGTATCCCCGGTGCGGGTGTAGATGCGGGTCAGCTTGACCATGCCGGTCAGCCGCCGAAGCGCTTGACGGAGTCGTTGATCTCGGCGACCGCGGCGTCGTAGCCCTTCCAGCCATTGACCCTGACCCACTTGCCGGGCTCGAGGTCCTTGTAGCGCTCGAAGAAATGGCTGATCTGCTCGAGGAGCAGGGCCGGCAGATCCTCCGGCGCCTTGACATGATCGTAGATGGGCGTGAGCTTGCTGATCGGCACACAGAGCAGCTTGGCATCCTCGCCGCCCTCGTCGGTCATCTCCAGCATGCCCACCGGCCGGCAGCGGATGACCGAGCCCACGGCGAGGGGAAAGGGCGTGACCACCAGCGCATCCAGGGGATCACCATCACCGCAGAGGGTATCGGGGATGTAGCCGTAGTTGGCCGGATAGTGCATGGCCGTTCCCATGAACCGGTCCACCATGATGGCCCCGGAGTCCTTGTCGACCTCGTACTTGATCGGATCGGCGTTCGCCGGGATCTCGATGATGATGTTGATGTCGTCCGGCAGCTTCTTGCCCGCGTCGATACCCTGGTACGCCATGCGCTTGCTCCTGGTCCAATGGATTGAAAACTTGCTGGATTATACGCAGCCGCCCCGGCCGGGTCAGGTCCCGAAGGGAGCCAGCCGCCGGGCGACGCGCTGGCCGCGCAGCCGGGCGTAGTCGGGCAGCCCATCGCGGTAGGGCGGATAGTCCTCACCGGCGATGAGCGGGCGCAGGTAGCGCAGCGCCGCCTCGGTGACGAAAAAGCCGCTCCCGTCGATGTACTCCTCGGGCATCTTCGCCTCGCGGTTGGCCACCGCCTCCAGCGCCACTTCGCCGATATGCCAGCGATAGGGGCTGTCGGACTCGCGCACGATGGTGGGCATCACGGCATTGCGGCCGGCGAGCGCCAGCTCCACCGCGGCCCGGCCGAGCGCATGGGCCTGCTCGACATCAGTGGCCGAGGCGATATGCCGTGCCGCCCGCTGCAGATAATCGGCGATGGCGTAGTGGTACTTGTAGCCGAGGTGGTTCTTGATCATCGCGGCCACCACAGGCGCCACGCCACCAAGCTGGACATGGCCGAAGGCGTCGCGGGTGCCCTGGTCGGAGAGGAAGCGGCCGTCGGCGGTCTTCACGCCCTCGGAGACCACGACCACGCAGTAGCCGAAGTCCTCGACGCTGCGGCGGACGCGATCGAGGAAACGCTGCTCGTCCAGCGGCACCTCGGGCAGCAGGATGACATGCGGTGGATCCCCGTCCTGCTCGCGGGCCAGCGCCGAGGCGGCGGCGATCCAGCCGGCGTGACGGCCCATGGTCTCGAGAATGAAGACCCGGGTGGAGGTCTCGGCCATGGAGGCCACGTCGAGGCCCGCCTCGCGGGTGGCGACGGCGACGTACTTGGCCACCGAGCCGAAACCGGGGCAGGTATCGGTGACCGGCAGGTCGTTGTCGACGGTCTTGGGCACGCCGATGCAGGTGACCGGGTAGCCCATGGCCTCGCCCAGCTGTGAGACCTTGTGCGCCGTGTCCTGCGAATCGCCACCGCCGTTGTAGAAGAAATAGCCGATGTCGTGGGCGCGGAACACCTCGATCAGGCGTTCGTATTCGGCGCGGTTCTCCTCCAGCCCCCTGAGCTTGTAGCGCGCCGAGCCAAAGGCACCGGCCGGGGTGTGCCGTAGCGCGGCGATGGTCTCGGCGGACTCGGCAGCGGTATCAATCAGCTCCTCGTGCAGCGCACCGAGGATGCCGTTCACGCCGGCATAGACGGTGCCGATCTGCGCCGGATGCTCACGCGCTGTCTCGATGACGCCGGCGGCGCTGGCGTTGATGACCGCGGTAACCCCGCCGGACTGCGCGTAGAAGGCGTTTTTCGCTGGCATGGTGAGTCCCCTTCCCCGTATTCGGGCAAGAGTCTAGCAAGCAGCGGCGCCGGCAGCCTCATGCAGATAGTCCCGCGACAGCGGGACGGCGGTCTGATCGGCGGCCAGCTGGAAGTGGAAGACCACCAGCCCCCGGTAGTGGAACGCCATCTCGCTGGCGGCGAGGTAGAACTCCCACATCCGGCAGAAGCGCTCGCCCTTCTCCGCCGCCACCTCCCCGCGGACCGCCTGGAAGCGCTCGAACCAGGCGGCGAGGGTGTAGGCATAGTGCAGGCGCAGGACCTCGAGATCCGTGGTCGCCAGGTGCTGACGCTCGATGGCGGCGCTGACTTCGGACATCGACGGAATGTACCCACCGGGGAAGATATAGCGGCGGATCCAGGCATTGGTCACGCCGGGTCGGCCGAGCCGGCCGATGGTGTGCAGGAGCACAACCCCGTCGGGGGTGAGATGATCGTGCAGGGCGCGGAAATAGGTGTCGTAGTAGCTGGCGCCGACGTGCTCGAACATGCCCACACTGACGATCCGGTCGAAGCGCTCGGGGACATCGCGATAGTCCTGGATGCGGATGTCCACGCGATCCTCCAGCCCCCGCTCCCGCACCCGGTCGCGGGCGACCCGGGCCTGCTCCTCGGAGAGCGTCAGGCCGATCACGCGCGCATCGGCCTGCTCAGCGAGTTCGATGGCGAGTCCGCCCCAGCCGCAGCCGATGTCCAGCACCTGCTGGCCCGGCTCGAGGCAGAGCTTGCGGCGGATGAGCGCGCGCTTCGCCGCCTGGGCGTTCTCCAGGTCCTCGACGCCGTCCGGCCAGTAGGCGCAGGAGTACTGCATGTCGGTATCGAGGAAGCGCCGGAACAGCGACTCGTCGAGATCGTAGTGATGCGCCACGTTGCGGCGGCTCGCCGCCCGGCGATTCCACTGCTGCAGCGGACGGATCGCGGCCTGGGCGAGACGTCTGGCGCTACCGGGCTCGGGGTCGTCGAAGTTGCCCATGAGCACCGCCAGCAAGGCGCGCAGGTCGGTGGTACTCCAGCCCTCCTCCATGTAGGTCTGACCCAGCATGAAGTCGGGATCACTGAGCACACGCCGCTCGACCCGAGGGTCGTGGATGGAGATGTCCGCCTCAGGCTGCCCCGACCCGAAATGCCGGGTCTGCCCCCCGGGGCGCTCGACGGTCAGACTCCCCCACTCAATGCCATCGTGCAGAAACCGATCCAGCATCCAGTCCCTCCCTCGCGACGCCGGTCCATTTACTCGGTACCATGCATGCAACCCCAGACGGGCCAATGGATTCAACCCTGCGTCGTTTTTTGTCAGCTGGTGGACCACCGATCGCGATGTCGCAAAGCAACCCCGTACAACGTCTGATCGCCATCGCCCTGCTGCGGGCCGGCCCCGAGGACCTGCCCTGTTCCGCCGGCCTGATGGGCATGGCGATCGCCGTGACGGCCGCCATCAACGTACCCGTCATCCAGCGCTTCACGCCGCAGGCGGAGCCGCTGCTGCAGATCGCCCTGCTGGCGGGCTACAACCTGGCCTTCCTGGCCCTGGCGCTGTGGCTGCGGGGTCATGCGGCGCGCTTCATCCAGAGCGCGACGGCGCTGTTCGGAACCGATGCGGTCATCTCGCTGGTGGCGCTGCCGGTGCTGCTGTTCGTGGGCAGTCCGGAGCAGGCGAGCCCCATCGGTGCCCTGAGCTTTCTGCTACTGCTCATCTGGAACATCGCGGTGGTCAATCACATCCTGCGCTCGGCCCTGGGCCTGGGCGGTATGCTGAGCCTGGGCATCACGCTGGCCTACATATTCGGCGGTAGCGCCTTCGTGCGCGCCGCGAGCGGCGTATGAGCCATCTCCACATCCTGGGGATCGGCGGCACCTTCATGGCCGGTCTGGCTGTTCTCGCCCGCCAGGCCGGGTATCGGGTCACCGGCCAGGATGGCCCCCTTTACCCGCCCATGAGTGCGGTCCTGGCGGAGGCCGGGATCACGGTCCATACGGGCTATGAGACGCTGGCCGAGGCGGAGTCGGCGGAGACGGTGGTCATCGGTAACGCCCTCTCCCGCGGCAACCCGGCGGTGGAGGCCACCCTGAATCGCGGGCTCGATTACACCTCCGGTCCGGACTGGCTGGCGCGCCACCTCCTGCGCGATCGCTGGGTGATCGCGGTGGCCGGCACCCACGGCAAGACCACGACCGCGAGCCTGGTGGCCTGGCTGCTCGATGCCGCCGGCCTGGCGCCGGGGTTCCTGATCGGCGGGCTGCCGGGGAACTTCGAAAGCTCCGCGCGTCTCGGCCGCTCACCGTTTTTCGTCATCGAGGCCGATGAGTACGACACGGCCTTTTTCGACAAGCGCTCGAAATTCGTCCACTTCCGTCCGCGAACGCTGGTGCTGAATAACCTTGAGTACGATCATGCCGACATCTTCCCCGATCTGGCGGCGATCGAGCGGCAGTTTCACCATCTGGTCCGTACCGTGCCCGGCACTGGCGGGATTGTGGTGAACGCCGACGACCGCGCGCTGGGCCGCGTGCTGGCGCAGGGCTGCTGGAGCGAGCGGATCGCCTTCGGCGGGCAGACGGCGGCGGCCTATCGCCTGCAGGGGGAGGGCGGCGACTGGCGACTGAACGGACAGCGCTTCGAGCCGCCCCTGCCGGGCCGGCACAACGCCATGAACACCGCCGCCGCGCTGCTGGCGGCCCGACATGCCGGCGTCCCGCTCGATCAGTCAGTCGCCGCGCTGACAGGATTCCGGGGCGTGCGCCGACGCCTGGAATGGCGCGGTGAGGCCGGCGGCGTCACGGTGCTGGATGACTTCGCCCATCACCCCACGGCGATCGCTGCCACGCTCGAGGCCCTGCGTGCGGAACCGACGGGGGGGCGGCTGCTGGCGGTGCTGGAGCCGCGCTCCAACACCATGAAACAGGGCGTCCATGCCGGTCATCTGGCGACAGCCCTGGCGGCGGCGGATGAGGCCTTCGTCCTCGCCGACCCGGCACTGGACTGGGACGTGGGCGCGGCACTCGCGCCGCTGGCAGCGCGCGCCACCACCGCCCCCGACATTGATGGCCTGATCGAGCGTATCGTCGCCGCCGCCGCGCCCGGCGATACGGTGGTGGTCATGAGTAACGGCGCCTTCGGCGGGATTCACGATCGCCTGCTGGAGGCCTTCGGCACGACAGGAGCTGGTGCATGAAAACCGAACCGATCACTCTGGCCATTACCGGTGCCTCCGGCGGGATTTACGGATTACGCCTGCTGGAGTGCCTGATCGCCGCCGGCCGGCCGGTCTACCTGTTGATTTCCGAGGCCGGGCGACTGGTGCTGAAAATGGAGCATGACCTGGCGCTGCCGGGGCGCCCGGCGGACATGGCGGCGGCGCTCAGCGAGCGCTTCAGCGCCGCCGGCGGCCAGCTCCAGGTGTTCGGATCCAAGGCCTGGACCGCGCCGGTGGCCTCGGGCTCCGGGGCGCCGCGGCAGATGGTGGTCTGCCCCTGCACCACGGGGACGCTGGGACGGATCGCCTCGGGCAGCAGCGAGGCGCTGATCGAGCGGGCCGCCGATGTCGTGCTCAAGGAGCGGGGTCAGCTGATCCTGGTGCCCCGCGAGACGCCCCTCTCCGAAATCCATCTCGAGAACATGCTGCGTCTCACGCGCATGGGGGCCGTGATGCTGCCCGCCAACCCCGGCTTCTATCACCGCCCGACCGAGATTACCGGCGTGGTGGATTTCGTGGTGGCGCGGGTGCTCGATCGGCTCGGGATCGATCAGGGGCTGGTGCCGCCCTGGGGACTGGCCGCAGCCGCATCCGACGACGAGCGATAGCGGGGCACCGGCCCCGGTAGCCGGACGAGGCCGGCGCGCTGGCTGGCCGGCCCCAGCAGGGCCGCGAGCGCCTCGGGCCCAGGCGCATGGCGGCGTAGCCGCGGCAGCAGCACGCCCGGGCGAATGACATCGCGCTCCAGGCTCAGCAGCCAGATCGGCCCGTCGGGCGTCACTGCGCCGCGCCAGGCACGCAGCACCCAGCGCCGGCGCGGATCCTCCCCCACCCGGATCAGTACGGCATCGGGACGGCGGCCGTCGTGCCAGCGGGGCAGCACCGGCAGTCGCGCCGCCGAAGGCCGCGGACTGATCCACCGTAGCAGGGTCTGCCAGCGCCATGGCGGAGCCGGCTGCCAGTCCGGCTCGAAACCGGCCGGGACCTGTTCCCCGCCCTGCCACTGCGCCACGAAACCCTCGGCCGGGCCGCCCAGGCCCAGGCGGTGCGTGGCCAGCGGGTCATCGAGGGAACGGATCGGCACGGACCGGTCCGCGGGCTCGGGGTAGGCATTGATGGGATCCGGCCAATCGAGCATCTGCGTGACGCCGGTCGCCGCCAGCAGCACGCCCGCGGAGAGGACGACGGACATCCCCCGATGCCGCCCTGCCTGACGGGCGCCGCCGACCACACCCGGCAGGGCTCCCAGGGTGATCCCCAGGGCAAGGCCACCAACGATATCCAGCGGCCAGTGCACCCCCAGCAGAAGGCGGGTCAGGGCGACCAGTGTCATGACCAGCGCGCCCGCCAGCAGCGTCAGCCAGCGAAGCAGGCGCACCCGCGGCGGCAGCACCGTGACCCAGACGGTCACCAGCGCGGCGATGCCGGCGGCATGGGCGCTGGGGAAGGCGGCGGCGAACTCCGCCGTGGCCGTCAGGCCATTGGGCCGGGGCGTGCCCAGCAGGCCCTTGAGCGCATAGGCGACGAGCACGGCGCTGACCACACCGAACACCGCGAACCGGGCCCGGCGCCTTTCATCGGCGCGCCACAGCGCCGCCGCCAGCGCCACTGTGGCCAGACTCACCGGCAGGAGACCGCCGGCCTGGGTCATGACCCAGGCGGTCCGACGCAAGAGATCACCGCGCTGGGCCTCCGCCAGCGCCAGCAGCCCCCGCTCCCAGCCCTGAGGACCCGGCGTCCACAGGGCTTCCGTCAGCGTGCCCAGGAACGCGACAAACGCCAGCCACCAGAGCCATCCCTGCCGGTGACGCAATGCCCGCAGAGCGGCATGCAGGGGACGCAGCCACTGCCCCCACTGGCCGGGTGGCGGGTGGCGGCCAACGGCACGGGCCAGTCGGTTGCCGGCGAGTCGCAGCGGCCGATCGATCCGCGGGATAAGCCAGCGCAACAGGAAAAAACCGCCGAAGCCGAGCACCAGCCAGGCCATGAGCCGGCCCATGACTTCCATGGCAAGCACCAGCGAGGCACCGAACACCACGCCGGGCAGCAGGTAGGCCGGGGCCCACGCCAGCGCCGAGCTGACGTTGGCCAGCAGGAAGCGCCCCGGCGGCATCCCCAGCATCCCCACCACCGCCGGGATGACTGGCCGCACCGGCCCGACGAAACGCCCGATGACCACACTCTTGCCACCATGCCGATGGAACAGGCTCTCGGCCCTGGCCAGGGCACCCGGATAGCGCCGGACGACGGGGAAACCCCGCAACTGATCGCGGAAATGCCGGCCCAGCCAGTAGCTCAGACTGTCGCCGGCCACCGCTCCCACGACGGCCCAGGCGAGCATGGGCAGGATATCGATATTGCTGCCGCCGACGGCGGCGCCGGCGAGGAACATGAGAAAGGCGCCGGGGACCAGCAGGCCCACCAGCGCCAGTGATTCAGCGAAGGCGATCAGCCCGATGAACGCCCCGGCCCAGGCCGGATTCGCGGCCAGCCAGGCAAAGACCGGCTCAAGGGCCGCTTCGAGCCCGCTCACAGATCGGCGAACACCCGCTCGGCCGCATCCAGTGTATGGCTGAGCGCCGCCTCGTCATGGGCGGTGGACACGAAACCCGCCTCGAAGGCAGACGGGGCGAGGTAGACGCCGGCCTCAAGCATGCCGTGGAAGAAGCGCACGAAACGCTCGGCATCGCAGTTGGCGACATCCTCGAAACCGATGACCCGGTCACTGTCGGTAAAGAACAGCCCGAACATCGTGCCGGCCTGATGCGTGCGCAGCGGTATACCCGCCCGGTCGGCCCGTTCGCGCAGGCCGGTCAGCAGCCGGCCGGTCCAGGCCTCGGCATCAGCGTGCACATCGGGCCGGGCCAGATTGCGCAGCGTCGCCAGCCCACTGGCCATGGCCAGCGGATTGCCCGAAAGGGTACCAGCCTGGTAAACCGGGCCAGTCGGCGCCAGATGATCCATGATCCCGGCGCGCCCGCCCAGGGCACCCACCGGCAGGCCGCCGCCGATCACCTTGCCAAGGCACGTGAGGTCGGGCCGGACGCCGTACCAGGCCTGGGCGCCGCCAAGGGCCGCCCGGAAGCCGCTCATGACCTCGTCGAATACAAGCAGCGCGCCGCTGTCATCGCAGATCTCGCGCAGCCCCTCCAGGAAGGCAGGCAGGGCGGGGATGCAGTTCATGTTGCCCGCGACCGGCTCAACCAGCACTGCCGCGATGGAATCACCATACTCAGCGAACAGCTGCCGGACGCCGTCAATGTCATTGAAGGGCGCGGTCAGGGTGGTCTCGGTGACCGAGGCCGGCACGCCCGGCGAGCCGGGGATGCCGAGCGTGAGCACGCCAGAGCCCGCCTCCACCAGCAGCGCATCGACATGGCCGTGGTAGTTGCCGCGGAACTTGAGCACGCGGTCGCGGCCGGTATAGCCCCGTGCCAGTCGGACCGCGCTCATGCATGCCTCGGTGCCGGAGTTGACCATGCGGATGCGCTCAATACCCGGCATGAGTTCACGCACCAGCACCGCGAGCTCGGTCTCGAGCTCGGTGGGGGCGCCGAAGCTGGTGCCGCTGGCGGCGGTGTCGCAGATGGCGCGCACGACCTCGGGATGGGCATGGCCGATGGCCAGCGGACCGTAGGAGAGGACGTAGTCGACGTACTGCTTACCATCGACGTCCTCGATCCAGGCGCCCTCACCACGGCGCATGAACACCGGGGTCCCACCCACGGAACGGAACGCCCGCACCGCGGAGTTGACGCCCCCGACCAGGTGCCGCTGGGCCTCGGTAAAAAGCTGCTCGGATCGATTCGACATGGTTGTTGCTATCCCCTGGTCTGGATTCAGTCCGGCGCCGGGCCGAAGCCGCATGCCACCAGCTCGGCCGTTGCCTGCTCGACATCCGGCGCGGCGAAGACCGCATCGACCACCGCCGCGGCATCGGCACCGGCGGTGATCACCGACGCGATATTGTCGGCGTTGATGCCGCCAATGGCCACCAGTGGCCGATCGGTAAAACTTCTGGCCTCGGCGAACAGCGTCAGCGGGGCATGCACCGCCTCGGGCTTGGTGGCCGAGGGGTAGACACTGCCGAAGGCCAGGTAATCCGCCCCGGCAGCGGCCGCCCGGCGTGCCCGCTCGATTTCGTTGTAGCAGGACACGCCGATGAGCGCCCCGGGCCCCAGCGCCGCCCGTGCCGCGGCCAGGTCATCGTCATCGCGGCCGAGATGGACGCCATCCGCCGCGACCGCCACCGCCAGCTCTACATCATCGTTGACGATGAACGTCGCTCCACGCGCCCGGCAGAGCGTAGCGAGGGTCTTCGCGTCCTGGTGCCGACGGCGGGCATCATCGGACTTGTCACGGTACTGCACCACCCGGGCGCCGCCACGCAATGCCGACTCGACGGCGGACTCCAGCGCGACCCGGCGCGGCCGGCGGGCGTCGGTGATGACGTAGAGCCCGGCGATGGCCCGCGCCATGATCAGATTTCGATCATTTCAAAGTCAGACTTGCCCGCACCGCACTCGGGGCAGACGAAATCATCCGGGATATCCTCCCAGCGGGTGCCGGGAGCGATCCCCTCATCGGGCAGACCGTCTTCCTCCTCATAAATCCAGCCGCAGACCACACACATCCACGAGCGATACTCCATCGCCTTTGCCTCCATCGTTGAATGAAATTCCATCGTTACCCTAAAGGCTGTTCCGGGGGCTGGAAAGCCCGGCGGATCAAACGCCGGTCACGCGCACCACGTCGGTATCGATGCCGCCGTCGGCGCGCAGGTCGAGCCAGCGGAACGCCGGGGGTCCGCGGTCGATGGCAAAGGCCTCGGCACCGGCGAGGAACTGGGCGGCGGTGGCCGGCGTGGAGAGGGCGCGGCAGCCATTGGCATGGCCGTCGAATGCCATGTGGACATGGCCACAGACCACGGCCCGGACACGGTGATCCGCCGCCAGTCGCCGGAATAGTGCGCCGGGGTTGTCGAGGCCGATGGCGTCCAGCCAGGGCGTGCCCACCGGGAACGGCGGGTGATGCAATGCCACCAGGCAATAGGCGGTCGTGCAATCCGCCAGCGCCCTGTCCAGCGCGGCGAGTTCCGCCTCGCCCAGGTGACCGGGCACCTCGCCGGTCCGCAGGGAGTCGAGCCCGATCAGCGTCCAGTCCCCCAGTCGCAGGGTCCGTGTGGCGCTCACCGGCCCCGTGGCGAAGGCGGCGTGCAGCCCTTCGCGGTCGTCATGGTTGCCCGGCATGACGAGGCCCGGCAGATCCAGCGATCGCAATGCCCGGCGCAGTCGTTGATAACCGCGGGCACTGCCATCGTGGACCAGATCGCCGGTATGCAGCAGCCCGTCCGCGGTGGCCGCCCAGGGGGCCATCGCCCGCAGCGTGGCCCGCAAGCGGAGCTCGGGGACGACACCCGCCTGCTCCGCCGCCGGATCGGCGAACAGGTGCGTGTCGCTTATCTGCAGCAGGCGGGGGCCATTGGGGGGCATGACCCTCATGTGCCGCCACGGCCCCGGATCCAGAGGTGACTGAACCAGTAGTAGCGACCGGCGTCATCCGGCGCGGTGCAGTTGTAGCGGCTGCGGCCCACCGGCAGGTCCGCCCCGCCGCGCACCGCGAACCGCACTCCGTCCTCAAGCCATTCCGGGAGCAGGCGTTCGCCCTCGTAGTAACAGGCGAGCTGGGCGGTCGAGTCTTCCGGCAGGGGGGCCAGCGTGAGGGTCAGCCGCGGTGCCTGTGAGTCCTCCCGAACCGGGTCCAGTGGCTCTTGGTCCACCACCGGCAGGGCCCGCGAATTCACTTTCAGCGCAAAGCCGTCGAGCCCGGCGAAGCGCTCATTCATCGCATAGCGCGGCAATGCCAGGGAATTGGAGTGAATGCCGATGGCACCCGATTGCTGCCCGAACGCGACAAACCCCATCTCCGCGGCCAGATCCATCAGTTCGAGGCTGTACTCGCCGTAGGGGTAGGCCAGCAGCGGCGGCGACTGGTAGAGGGCCTCCCCCAGCTCGTCGGTGAGGCGCTGTCGGGCCGCCGTCAGATCCGCCTCGATCCGGGCGCGCCACTGTGGCCGCGTCTCATCATCATGACGGACGAACAATGGATCGTGGGAGCGCGAGTGGTTGCCGAAACGCGCGCCGCCCGCCGCCATCCCGCGCAGCTGATCCCAGTCGAGATAGCCCTCGTAGCCGGCATCCACGGCGCCGGTGCTGACAAAGACCGTGTAGGGCCAGCCACGGGCCATGAGCATGGGGCCGGCAACCTCGTGCACGCTGGCGTAGGCATCGTCGAAGGTGATGGCCACCGTGCGATCGGGTAGCGGCTGGCGGGTCTGCAGGGCCTCCACCACCCGGCCCAGGGGCACGACGTTGAAATCGTTGCGTTCCAGGTAATCGAGATGCGCCCGGAACTGCTCGCGGGTCACGCTGGTGCTCGGATGCTCCGGATTACCCACGCGGTGGTACATGAGCACCGAGGCCAGGGTCTCCGGAGCCAACGGTTCCGCCACGCCGGCCTCATCCTGCGCCCGGGCCATGGGCACAAGCGCCACCACCGCCAGCAGCCCCGCGGTCACCGCCGCCAGCCAGCGGCCCCGGCGGTCAGAAGTCGACGTTGAAGCCCGCGTAAACGCCATCGTCGAAGTTCCGGTCGCCACCCGAGCCATCGTAGCTCAGCTCGATGCGGCGGTAGCCGAGGTAGACATCGGCGTCCTCGAGAATGCGGAACTCGCCGCGGAACGAGTATTCCCGGTACCCGTCGATGTCATGCACCGACGTGGCCGACGGGGCGTAGTAGGCGCTGCCCGCCACGCCGGCGCGGTTATAGTCCGGCAGGGTCCAGCGCAGCTTGCCGCCGATGGCGAGCGCCGCGCCGTCGGCACTGCGATGGTCATCGTTGATGTAGGGGATCTTGCCGCCGATGCCAAGCACCAGGGTGTTACGGCCCGGCTCTGGACGGTCCACGAGGTGCAGATCCGCCTCGACGATATTGCCGCCGCTGTCGTGATGCATGAATGCCGCGCCGGCTTCCAGATCGTCGCGGTCCAGTGCCTTCGTGTAGCCCACCTGTGCGGCATCACCGCTCAGGTTGATGTCCAGGGAATCGGCTGCCGCCGGCAACGCAAGGCCGGCGGCGATCAACGCACCGATCATTTGACTGCATCGTTTCATCGACCGAGACTCCTCACGCGTTCGTGTTGACTCCCGCCCAATATACACGTCAAACGGCTCGGGAGCGCACCATCAGCCGAGATCCCGGGATGGCAGAACCGCCGAGCGCTGCTCGCCCAGGCCGGCGATGCCGAGGGTGACAACCTCCCCGCCGTGCAGATAGCGCTGGGGAGACTGCCCCATGCCGACGCCGGGCGGCGTACCGGTGGAGATGATATCGCCGGGCTGCAGGCTCATGAAACGGCTGCAGTAGGAGACCAGCTCCGGAATCCGGAAGATCATCGTCGCCGTGGAGCCGGTCTGCATGCGCACGCCGTCCACATCCAGCCACATATCCAGTGCATCGGGATCGGGGATCTCATCCAGGGTCACCAGCCATGGACCAGTGGGACCGAAGGTGTCACAGCCCTTGCCCTTGTCCCAGGTACCGCCGCGCTCGATCTGGAATTCGCGCTCGGAGACATCGTTGACCACGCAGAGGCCCGCGACATGCCGCATCGCCTGCGACTCGTCGATGTAGGCGCCCGGCTCGCCGATGACCACACCCAGCTCCACCTCCCAGTCGGTCTTCTCGGAGCCACGGGGCACCTGAATCGGGTCGTTCGGCCCGACCACGGAAGAGGTCCATTTGTTGAAGATGATCGGCTCAGGCGGGATCGGCATACCGGCCTCTTCGGCATGATCAGCGTAATTGAGACCGATGCAGACGAACTTGCCGATGCCACCGACGCAGGGCCCGAGCCGCAGATCCTCCTGAGGGGTTCCGGCGACGACGGGCAGTGAGTCGACATCGAGATCGTTCAGGGCGCTCAGTCCTGCCGGACGCAGGGCCTGGCCGGCGATATCGGGCACCACCCCCGAGAGGTCGCGGACACGGCCGGATGGATCGAGCAGCCCCGGCTTTTCGGCGCCGGGCGCGCCATGGCGAACAAGTTTCATGGATATTCCTCGTTTTCAGATGGAAGACGTTTCGCGGAGCCGACCCGCCCGACCTGACGGCAGGCGCCGGGTCGGCGCCGCACTTACTGCGCCCGCGCAGCCCAGCGGGCGCCCCGGCGGATAATCTCTGTCACCTGCGGCACCTTCAGGTCGTCCAGCGTATGCCCGATCGAGCAGTAGAAGATCCGCCCCTGGTCCCAGCGGCGTTTCCAGACCACCGGAATCACGGTGCCCTCGATCCACCAGAGATGATCACCGGAGAATGTCGTGGTCGCCAGCACCTCGTTGGAGGGGTCGACCAGCATGTAGTACTGCTCTGAATGCAGACGGAAGCTCTTGATGCCCTGCATGACGGGGTCGGTGGGACGCGTCACCGTGACGTCGTAATCCACGAAATCATCGGATGGCACCGCATTGTCGGGCCAGCCCGGCGGATGCGCCACGAACTGGCCGCCGATCAGGAAGTGATAGGTGGGCCGGTCGCGGAATGCATCGCCCATATGCCCGTGCCATCCCGCCATCCCGCAGCCGCTGGCCACCAGTTCCAACAGCCCGTCCTCCTGTTCCTTGGTCATGTTGCCGAACTCGGGCTGATGGGCCGAGCGCGCGGATGACCAGATGGGCACGATCAGGTCAACGTCCCGCATCCCGTCGGGGTCGGCCAGCGGCGCCAGCGTGTCATGAACATCCACTTGGAAACCGTCCCGCGTCAGCAGATCTTCACACCAGTCCGCGAACTCGGTGGGCGCATGGCCTTCCCAGCCGCCCACGAAAAGCGCTGCTTTCATCGTTCCCCCTCGCGCATGAAATCAAGCATTGAGGCCATGTCACGCGCTCCGTACCCGCATGCCTCGGCTGCCTTCAGCTTCTCCAGCGTCACCCGCCCCTGCGGCATGCCGGTGCCCTGGGCCTCGGCGAGCGCCGCCGTAACCTCCATGTCCTTGCGCGCCAGCGCCACGGTGAAGGTCACCTCGTGGGCCGCTTCATCCAGGTAGAGCGGGCGGCGGTAGCTGATCATGGGGGCGCAGGCGGCGGATGCCTCGATCGCGTCGAAAGCCGACCGTGGCGGAATGCCCGCCGCCTCGGCCAGGGTCATGGCCTCCGCGAGTGTCTGGTTGATGCCGTGGATGAGCGAGTTGATGGCCAGCTTCATCACTGAGCCCGCACCCGTCGAACCCAGACAGATGACATGCCTGCCCATGGCCTCCAGGACCGGCATGAGCGGCTCCATTGTGGCCTCGGAGCAACCCGCCATGATCATCAACTCACCCTTTTCCGCGACTGGGGTGGCGCCGGAGACCGGCGCATCGATCACGGTCATGCCCGCCGGCGCTCCCTCGGCCAGGGCACGGATATGGTCGGGACTCATGGTGCCCATCTCGAGGCAGATCATCGGTGCCTGTCCCGAGAACAGCCCGTCGCCGCCCAGGTGGACGGCATGGGATGACGGGTCATCGGCGAGCATCGTGATCACGATGTCCGAGGCATCCGCCAGGGCCTTGGGCGTCGGCGCCACCGCAGCACCCGTCTCGGCGGCGAGGGCCTCGGCCTTCGCCGCGGTCCGGTTCCAGACGGTCAGCTCGTGGCCGGCCGCCGCGACGTTCCGGGCCATCGCGACGCCCATCCGCCCCAGTCCCGCAAATCCCACCCGCATCATGCCACCGGTTCGGTGCCGAGCCCCGAGATCGCCTGCACGAGGTTGTCCTCGTTGACCTCCCCGGCGCTGAAGGTGCGGGTGATGCGCCCGTGATACATGGCCACCACGCGGTCGGAGACATGCAGCACTTCCGGCATCTCGGAGCTGATGACGATGACCGCATACCCCTGGCCGGCGAGCTCACGGATCAGGTTGTGAATCTCCGATTTGGATCCGACATCCACGCCGCGGGTCGGCTCATCGACGATCAGCACGTCCGGTCGCATCGACAGCCATTTGCCGATGACGATTTTCTGCTGATTCCCCCCGGAGAGGTTCTTCACCTGCTGACGCCAGCTCGGCGTCTTGATCTGCAGGCGATCGCGGTATTGGTCGAAAACGGCGATCTCCGCTCCCTCGCTGACGAACGGGCCGGCGGTCAGGTCATCCACCTGGGGCAGCGTCATGTTGTCGCGGCAGTTCATGCCCAGCACAAGGCCCTGCTCCTTGCGGCTCTCGGGCACCAGCGAAATGCCATGGGCGATCGCCTCGACCGGTGAGTGGATACGCGCAGGCTCGCCCTTCAGCAGGATCCGCCCGGCACTGGGCGAGCGCAGGCCGAACAGGGTCTCGGCGATCTCCGTCCGCCCGGCACCGACAAGGCCGTAGAAACCGACCACCTCACCGGCATGGACCTTGAAACTGACGTCCTCGTATAGGTTGCCGCAGGACAGCCCCTGTACCTCGAGCGCGACCTCGCCGAGCTCGCCCTCCGAGACATGCCGCGACAGGTCGAGGCTGCGCCCGATCATCAGCTTGGTGACGGCTTCCTCGTCCGTCTCCCGCGTGGTCAGCGTGCCGCGATACGTCCCGTCGCGCAGGACGCTGATGCGGTCGGAGATTCGGAAGATCTCCTCCATGCGGTGGGAGATGTAGACGATGCCCACCCCCTGCGCCCGCAGGTCACGGATGATGTCGAACAGCACTTCCTTTTCGGCATCGGTCAGTGAGGCGGTGGGCTCGTCGAAGATCACGGCCTTGGCATCCACTGTCAGCGCCCGCGCGATCTCCACCATCTGCTGCTTGGCGATGGACAGTTCGCCGACGACCTGGTCCGGACCGAATCCGCAGTTCAAGCGATCGAGGATGCCCCCCGCATCGGCCCGCAACCGGGGCCAATCGACCCGACCAAAGCGCTTGCGGGGCAGCTCCCCCAGATAGATGTTCTCCGCCGCCGTCATTTCCTCGGCGAGGCTCAGCTCCTGGTGAATGAAGACAACGCCCTTGGATTTCGCCTCCAGCGGGTTGGTCATCACCGCCGGCGACTCTTCGATGTAGATCTGCCCCTCGTCGGGCTGATGGACGCCACCCAGGACCTTCATCAGCGTGGACTTGCCGGCGCCGTTCTCGCCGAGCAGGGCATGGACCTCGCCCGGCATCACCTCGAAACTGACGCCGTTGAGCGCCCGGACGCCCGGGAATGTCTTGACGATGTTCTCCAGCCTCAGCGCCGGTTTCCGCTCGGTCATACCTTCAACTCCTCCCTGCCCCGGCGATTGAGCTGCCGGTCGAGGAACAGGACCGCGATCAGGATGGATCCGATCACGAGGTTCACGGTTTCGGTGTCGGCCCCGATATGCCCCAGCCCCTTGCGCAGGATCTGGATGGCGATCACGCCGCCGAGGGTGTTGATGATCGACCCGGAGCCGCCGGTCAGCTTGGTACCCCCGAGGACGACCGCCGTGATCACCCAGAGCTCGTAGAGCATGCCGTCATTGGGGTTGACGGAGCCGCTGGCCGAGTAGAAGACCACGGCGGACAGCGCCGCGAGAAAACCGATGAGCACGAAATTCCAGACCATGTGCGGGCCGACCTTGATGCCGGCGTTGACCGCGGCCTCCCGGTTGTCACCGATGGCGTAGGCGTTGCGGCCATGGACCGTGCGGGTCATCACCAGCCACAACACCAATGTGCACAGGAGCAGGACGATCGCCGGCAGCTCCAGGCCGAAGAAGCTCGACTCGGCGATGTCGACCATGGTCCAGTTGAGATGGAAGGTGGGCTGCTCACCATTGAACATGAACACCAGACCGCGGAAACCGAGCATCGCCCCCAGCGTCACGATGAAGGCATCGACGCCGGTCTTCCAGACGACCATGCCGTTGATCAGGCCGAGGAACGCTCCGGTCGCGAGGGCGATCAGCCAGGCCACCGGAATGACCCAGTCACCGAGACCGGCGAAGACCGCCCAGCTCATGGAATCCAGCATCACGACACCGGCCAGGGCGAACGTCGCGCCCACCGAGAGGTCGATGTTGCCGTTGATCATCACGATGGTCATGCCCAGGGCGATGATGCCGATGGGTGCCGACTGCTTGAGCAGGAGCAGCATGTTCTCGGGGTCGAGGAAGCTCGCTTCCGAGAGCGACAGGAAATGGCCCGCCACCGTAAAGAAGATCAGCTCAAGCACGATGAAGCCCCAGATTGCCCCTCGCTTGAGGAATTTGCGCAGGTAGACGTTCTGCATCGGGCCGTCCTCCTCAGGCGATCGGCGACCAGAGACGGCCGCGCTTGGCGGCGATGTCGAGCCACACCGCCAGGATGATGATGATCCACGTCACGATGTACTGGACGTAGAACTCGAGGCCGATGAGCAGCAGCCCGTTCTGGATGAACCCGAGGATGAGAACGCCGATCACCGTCTTGAATACCGTGCCGGACCCGCCCATCAGCGAGGCGCCGCCGAGGATGATGGCGGCCAGTACCTCGAGCTCCATCCCCTGGCCCACGGTGTTCTGACTGCCCATCGACCGGCTGGCCTGGATCAGCCCGGCCGTGGCGACGCAGAAGGAGGAGACCAGATAGCAGGCGAAGACGGTCCGCGCGCGGCGGATGCCCGAGAACGTCGCCGCGGTGCCATTGCCACCCACGGCATACACTTTGCGCCCGAACGGCATCTTGGTCAGGAGGATGCTGAGCAGCGCCGCGAGCCCAAGGAAGATCAGGATCGGAACCGGAATGCCCAGGGCGGTGCCCTGGCCGAAGATGCTGAACCAGGTGCCTTCCTTGTCGGCAATGTCGATGTTCTTGCCGCCGGAGTAGGTGAGGGTCAGCCCATGGATGGCAGAGAGCATGCCCAGGGTCACGATCAGCGAGTTCAGCTTGAGGTAACCCACCAGGAAGCCGATCAGCGCCCCGAGCGACATCGTCATGATGAACATCGCCGGGATCGCCAGTTCGGGGCCGATCTTGTCGTGGAGATCCAGGACCACGATGGCCGAAAACGACATCATCGAGCCCACGGAGAGATCGAGATTGCCGCTGATGACCACGAACGTCACCCCGAGCGCCATGACGCCGAGAATGGTGGAAGAGCGCACCACCCCCAGCACATTGTCCATGTCGAGGAAGCGGTCATTGGCGAGCGCGAAGCCCACCATGAAAATGACAAAGGCCACCAGGATGCCCTGGCGGGCCAGGAAGTTCCCGGCGGCCTTGAGACTCACCGGGTTTGTCGCAGTGTCAGCCATGTTCTCCTCCCCGGGTCCGGCGCTGCCCTGTGGGCGCTCAGACCAGTGTCATCCCGCCGTCGATCATCACGATCTGTCCGGTCATGTAGTCGCTGTCGCGAGAGGCAAGGAAAGTCGTCGTTCCCGTTATGTCGGCAGGCGTGGCGACGCGGCCCTTGAGGATGTCAGCGGAGAACTCCTCCATCGCCTGACCGGGTCGCTCGGAGGCGCCAATCGCCATCAGATCGCGGTCGACCTCCTCCCACATCTCGGTCGCCACCACACCCGGCGCAAAGCCGGTGACGGTAATGCCATGCTTCGCCAGATCCCGGGCCGCCGATTGCGTCAACGACACCACGGCCCATTTCGAGGCGCAGTACGGCGCCACATTGTCGAAACCCTGGCGACTCGCGATCGAGGCCGTATTCACGATCTTGCCGCCTTCACCCTGCTCGATCATCTGCCGCGCGGCTTCCTGCATGCCGATCAGCACGCCGAGGCCGTTGATATCCATGATCCGGCGCCAGTTCTCCTCGGTGACATCGAGGAAGTTCATCGGCTTGTTGACGCCGGCATTGTTGAACTTGATGTCGAGCCGCCCGAAGCGCTCCACCACACCGTCGATCATGTCGCGGACCTGGGCGCGGTCGGTGACATCCACCGTGGCGCCCATGACCGCCGCGCCGTTCGTCCGGGCACGAGCGCGGTTCGCCTCGGTCACGGCGGCGACCTTGTCACCGTTGATATCCGCAAAGCAGACGCTCGCACCCTCATCCAGCAGTGCCTCGCCGATGGCGCGCCCGATACCCTGGGCGGCGCCGGTGACAATGCAGGATCGGCCAGATACACGCCCCATGACGCGCTCCCCAGTCACTCGATGATAATCGGATGGTCGGCGCGGGCCTCCGCAGAGGCCCGCTTATCCAGGTGGGTTATCAGAAGACGGGCTTCGAGAACTCGTCCATGTTGTCCTGCGTGATCTTCGGCGTGTCGAAGTAGTTGAGGAAGGGCACGTCCTCGCCGTTCAACACATCGATCGCCGTCTGCAGAGCGGCCTCGGCGTCATCCACCGGTGACTGGTAGATCGATCCCCAGTACTCGCCACGGTCCATCGCCTCGTAACCGACTGCGAAGTTCGTGGCACCGACGAAGATGATCCCGTCGCGGCCGGCGGCCTTGGCGGCATTCAGCGCGCCGACACCCATGTTGTCGTCACCGGCATAGACGCCATCAATGTCGTCGTACTTGACGAGGAAAGCCTCCATCACCGTCTGGGATTTCTCGCGGTTCCAGTCGCCGGGCTGGGTTTCCATCAGCGTCACGTCGGGGCAGACCTCAGGCAGGCGGTCCTCGAAACCCTGTGCGCGCTCGATGGCCGTGGTGTAGCCGGGCTGACCCGTGATCTGGACGATCTGGGCCTCGTCCTCGATACCCATTTCCGTGAACTTGTCACACATGATCTCAGCGGACCGGCGGCCCTGGGTGATGTTGTCCGGTCCGGAGAAGGAGGCGACGAAGTCGAAGCCCTCTTCAGCGATGTTGGAGTTGGTGACGATCACCGGGATGTCTTCCTGGGCCGCCTTGCGGACCGCCGGAATCACCGCCTGCCCGTTCGTGGGCCAGATGATGATGGCGTCGACGTTCTGCTGGATGAGGTCCTCCATCTGCTGGATCTGGCGGGCGACATCGCCACCGGCATCCATGACGACGACCTCAACATCGGGGTTGGCCTCGGCGGCTTCGATGAATGCCTGCTCATAGGTCGTCTGGTAGCTGTCGACGCCGACATTGTTCTGGGTGATGCCGATCTTGTAGGTCTCGGCCTGCGCGGCGCCCATGAACAGTGAGCCGGCCGCGGTGATGGCAAGCGCTTTGTAGAGCTTCATCCGTTTCTCCTCCGTCTGTTTCTGTATAGCCCCGTCTCTCCGGGCGATCCGTCAGTAGGCGCCCTTTGGGGTCCAAATCAGTCTCGCAGCTTGTTGCCGGTCCACGTAGTGCCAATTATGTTCATTATGGATATATCTTTATCCGATATGGACTGAAAGCCGATACCTTCATTCCATCAACTTGAACACACTGAGGATGCTCAAAAAATGAAGAAGACTTTTTCATCCATTACGGATAATTTTTCAACGGCGGCATTCCGTGGACTGCCGGCGAGGGAGGCTTCGGCACGCGTGACGGCGATGAGTGCGACTCCGGCCAGCAAGACCCATCGGCCACCCACATCGGGTGAGCTGCTGCACGTGCTGGCGTATCTCGAGGAGTGCACGAACGAACTCGAATCAAGCAGTGACCTGAATGACCCCAACCCGGTATTCCGGATGTGCCTGCACGCGGTGAAGCGGCACCTCGAAGGCAAGGTGATGACGCCGACCTCCCTGATCGCGGCGAGCAACGTGCCCTATGCCACCGGCAACCGCCGGCTGAAGGACATGATCGAGGCCGGCCTCATCGACCAGCGCCCGCGCACCAAATCCGGCAAACGGTACTCGATGCATCCCAGCGAGAAACTGCTCGCGCAGTGGACGCAGATGGCGGGACAGGTGGGCAAGCTGGCCGCGACTTACTTCGGCGACCGGAAACATCGTGAAGAGGCGCGGGACTACTACTTCGGCAGTTCTTACATGGCGGCGCGCACGATTCCGCCGATCCAGGTCCTGTCCGAACCGCTTAAACTGGCGGGCGGGATGCGTGTTCTGGTGCATGGCGATCCCACATTCATGGTCATGGAGACCTTCAAGCGACAGTTCGAGCAGGTCATCGGGACGCAGATCCACCAGCGCGCCTTTTCCATCGACCGCCTGCGTGCCGAGGCACTGCAGAATGCCGAGCGCAAGGCGAGCCGGTACGACATCATCGCCCTGGACCTGCCGTGGATCGGCGAATTCGCGGAAAAAAAGGTCCTGATGCCGCTGGACGAGATCATGGATGTGGATGGTCTCGATCCGGCGGATTTCCACACCGCCGGCTGGAAGGCGACCCACTGGGGCGGTCGGGCCTATGGCGTACCGGCTCAGACCACGCCGGAACTGTTGCTCTATCGCTCCGACCTGTTCGCCGACGCCGGCATCGAGCCGCCGGCGACCACCGATCAGCTGCTGACCGCTGCGCGCGAGATGCATGCGCCGCAGAAGGGCCGCTACGGCATTGCCTGGAATGGCGCCCGGGGCACGGCGCTGGGTCACACGGTTCTCATGATGATGGCCGACTTCGGCCAGCCTGTACTTGATCTGCCCGGGTCGGGCATCGGGTATGAAACCGATGGACTGCCGAGGCGGGATTACCGCGCGACCATTGATACCGAGCGCGGGCTGATGGCGGCCGAGTACCTGATGCAGCTGCTGGAGTACGCGCCGCCGGAGACCCTGACGATGTCCTGGTATGAGCGGATGCGCTCGTATGCTGAGGGCCGCGTCGCCATGGCTTATGGCTATACGCTGCTCGCGCCCTATTTCGAACTCGACCCGTCGTCGCCCGCCCACGGACAGACCGGTTACCTGCCGCATCCCAGCGGGGCCGGTGCGCCCAACGTCGCGCCGGTGGGCGGCTACGCCATGGGCATTCCGGCCAACCTGCCGCCCGAACGCGCCGCCGAGGCGGTCAAGGCCCTGCGTGTCTTCACCAGCCCCGAGGCGCAGAAGCTCTACATACAGAATGGCAGTCGCACCAGCCCACGGTTCAGCGTCGGCGCCGATGCGGAAGTGCGTCGCACCTCGCCGATCTTCGAGGTGATGGAGGCGATGTCATGGCGCGACGAGCTGCAGTTCTGGCCACGGCCGCCGGTCCCCGAGATCACCGGAATCATCCAGATCTGTGGCGAGGAATTCCACGACATGCTGCGCGGCCGGGCCAGCCCGCGCGCCGCCCTGCGTCAGGCCCAGCAGAGGGCCGACGCGTTGATCGAGAACCCCGAGTAGTCAATCGAAAACCGAGGAGGAGCCGACCATGGACCCTAACCGCCTGAAGGGTAAAAACATTCTGATCACCGGTGCCGCGAGCGGCATGGGCGCCGCCAATGCGGAAAGCTTCGCCGCCCAGGGCGCCAACGTCTGCATCGGTGACCTGGACCTGGACCAGGCACAGGCGGTGGCGGACCGCATCAACGAGGCGGGCAACGGCCGGGCCATCGCCGTGAAGATGGACGTCACCCGCCGCGAGGACAACGCGACCGCCGTGGGCGCGACCGTCGAGGCATTCGGCTCGATCAACGTCGGCATGTTCAACGCCGGCCTCAACAAGCCCCGTTTCTTCATGGACATCGATGAAGACAACTGGGACATGATCATGGACGTCAACACCAAGGGCATGTGGCTGGGCATGCAGGAGACCGCCCGGCAGATGATCGCCCAGGGGCCGATGGAGGATCACCCCTACAAGCTCATCAACGTCGGATCCATCGCCTCGCGCAAGCCGCTTGTCGACGTCACCGTCTATTGCACTTCGAAATACGGCTGCCTGGCGCTCACTCACTGCGGTGCCCTCGGCCTCGCCGAGCACAACATCACCGTCAACGGCTTCGCGCCGGGCGTTGTGGTCACCCCGCTGTGGGAGCAGCTGGATCAGGACCTGATCGATATCGGCTTCAAGGAGCGCGAGGGGCAGGCCTATGAGGATATCGTCAACAATTTCCTGCAGATCAAGCGGGTCTCCTACCCCGCCGACATCACCGGCACCGCCTCGTTTCTCGCCAGTCATGACAGCGACTATATGACCGGCCAGATGATCCACATCGACGGGGGTTGGTGCATTCAGTAGCGCCCCGTTCGGTGCCGTCTGATCCGTCAAACCCTATCCGGAACCACACCAGGCGGGCGTCATGCCCGCCGCAAGGAGTTTTGCCATGAACCGTGCTCTGATGCCCAATCTGCTCACCCCACAGGACCTCGAGCCGAACTGGCAGTGGGAAGCCAGACTGCCTGCGTCCGGCCATATGTCCGTCGATTTTGAACGACGGATCGACCATGACCGGCTGCGCCGCTACCGTCTGGCGCGCACGCGCCAGGCACTGCAGGCCTCCGGCGCCGGCACGCTGCTGCTTTTCGACGTCAACAATATCCGTTATGTCAGCGCCACGAAGATCGGCGAGTGGGAGCGCGACAAGATGTGCCGCTTCTGCCTGCTCACCGGCGATGACAGCCCCTATGTCTGGGATTTCGGCTCCGCCGCCGTGCATCACCAGAAGTACTCCGACTGGCTGGAGCCGAGCCACTGCCTCGCCGGCGTGGTGGGCATGCGGGGCACGATCCCGCCGGAGTTCGGCCTGATGCGCCGCTATGCCAGGGAAATCGCACGGCTGATCAAGGAGGCCGGCATGGCCGACATGCCGGTGGGCGTGGATTACGCCGAAACCGCGATGTTCCACGCGCTCAAGGAGGAAGGCCTCAACATCATCGACGGGCAGCAGATCATGCTCTCGGCCCGTGAGATCAAGAACTGGGACGAGATCCAGCTTCTGACCCAGGCGGCCTCGATGGTCGACGGGGTCTATCACATGATCTACGAGGAGCTGAAGCCCGGTGTCCGGGAAAACGACATCGTCGCGCTCAGCAACAAAATGCTCTATGAGATGGGCAGCGACGACGTCGAGGCGATCAACGCGATCAGCGGCGAGCGCTGCAACCCCCATCCGCACAACTTCACCGACCGTTATTTCCGGCCGGGTGACCAGGCGTTCTTCGACATCCTCCAGAGTTATCAGGGCTACCGCACCTGCTACTACCGGACCTTCAACGTCGGCCGCTCCACCCCGGCCCAGGAGGAGGCCTACGTCAAGGCACGTGAGTGGATCGATGCCTCGATCGCAATGATCAAGCCCGGCGTGACCACGGACAAGGTGGCCGCCGTCTGGCCCCGTGCCGAGGAGTTCGGCTTCCCGTCGGAAGAGGCCGCCTTCGGTCTGCAGTTCGGTCACGGACTGGGGCTCGCCCTGCATGAGCGGCCGATCATCAGCCGCGCGGTCAGCCTCGATCATCCGATGGAGATCCAGACCGGCATGGTCTTCGCGCTGGAGACCTACTGCCCGGCAAAGGACGGCTTCTCGGCAGCCAGGATCGAGGAAGAGGTGGTGGTGACACCGGACGGGTGCGAGGTCATCTCGCTGTTCCCCGCGGAAGAACTGCCCATTGCGAACCGGTACTGATCATGAACAGTGCATTTGATCTCACCGGCCGCAGGGCCCTGGTCACCGGCGGGGCGACCGGCATCGGCGAGGGCATCGCCCTCGGCCTCGCCGCCGCCGGCGCCGACGTGGCCGTGACCTATCGCAGCCACGAGCCCGAGGAGACGCTCGCGCGAATCCGGGCCGAGGGTCGCCGGGGCGCCGCGGTGAAGGCGGATTTCACGGACCTGGACCAGGCGGGCGCAGAGGAGGTCGTGGGTTTCGCCGAGGACGCGCTCGGCGGTCTCGACATCCTGGTCAACAATGCCGGGATCATCCATCGCGAGGACAGCACCGGGTTGGCCCTCTCGGACTGGCGTCGGGTGCTCTCGGTCAACCTCGACTCGGTCTGGCTGCTGACTCAGGCGGCCGGCCGGCGCATGGTCGACCGGGGCGCCGGCAGGATCGTGATCGTCTCGTCGGTGCTCGGTTCCCAGGGCGGGCTGCGCGTGCCGGCCTACGCATCGAGCAAGCATGCCGTCATCGGCCTGACCCGCGCCCTGTGCAACGAGTGGGCGCCGCATGGCGTCAACGTCAACGCCATCGCGCCGGGTTACACGGCGACGGACAACACCCAGGCCCTACGCGACGACCCGGAACGCTCCAGGGCGCTGCTTGAGCGCATTCCCGCGGGCCGTTTCGCAGACCCCTCGGAAATCGCCGGCGCCGCCGTTTTTCTGGCGTCGGATGCCGCCAACTACTGCCATGGGAGCGTGGTCACCGTCGATGGCGGCTGGCTCGCGCGCTGAGGAGGATTCATGGAGAACACGCTCGAAGGCAAGACCGCGCTGGTCACCGGTGCCGCGAATGGAATCGGGCGGGCCAGCGCCGAAGCGCTGGCCGCCCGTGGCGCACGGGTGATCGCCACCGATATCAACGGCCCGGCGGTAGAGGCCGTCGCCCGTGACACACCCGGCATGAGCGGCCACCCGCTCGACGTGCTGGATGGCGAGGCGGTCGAGGCACTGGTTGCCTCCGTTGCCCCCGTGCACATCCTGGTGAACTGCGCCGGATGGGTCCATGACGGCACCATCCTCGATTGCGACGACGACATCTGGGACCGTTCGTTCGATCTGAACGCCAGGGCGATATTCCGGATCACCCGGGCCGTCCTGCCGGGCATGCGTGAAGCCGGCACCGGGTCGGTGATCAATATCGCCTCCATCGTCTCGAGCGAGAAAAGCGCGCCGCGCCGTTTCGCCTATGCGGCATCCAAGGCCGCGATCATCGGCATGACCAAGTCGATCGCGGCGGATTTCGTCAAGGAGGGCATCCGCTGCAATGCCATCTGCCCCGGCACGGTACAGAGTCCATCGCTGAACGAGCGCCTGGCTGCGACCGGCGACTTCGACAAGGCACTGGCCGCGTTCAAGGAGCGCCAGCCCATGGGGCGGCTCGGCCAGCCCGAGGAAATCGCGGAAATGGTCTGCTACCTCGCGGGTGACATGTCGGCCTTCACCACGGGCCAGGCTCTGGCCATCGACGGCGGGTGGTCGAGCTGATGGGCCTCGACCGAGCGGCCTCGATCGAGGATCTGCGCTGCCGGGCCCGGCGGCGCATTCCCCGTTTCGCCTTCGACCTCGTCGACGGCGGCGCGGAGAGCGAGCGCAATCTGCGCCGCAACAGCGAGGCGCTCGAGGAGGTGGAACTGATCCCCCGCTACATGATGGATGTCTCCGCGCTTGATACCCGGGCGACCCTGCTCGGCCAGACCTATGACGCGCCGCTCGGGATGGCGCCCATCGGCATGCTCAATGCCTTCTGGCCGAACGCGGACGAGACGCTGGCGAGGCTCTGCAAGCGCCATAACCTGCCCTATGTGGCGAGCTCGGCAGCATCCACGACGCTGGAGGCGCTTGCCGAGGCGGCTGACGGGAACGGCTGGTTCCAGCTCTACGTGTCGAGCGATGACGATGTCACCGAAGGCCTGATCCAGCGTGCCGAGGCCGCGGGCTATACGACGTTGATCGTGACCGCCGACGTGCCGGCCGCGGGCAAGCGGGATCGCGATATCCGCAATCAGCTCGCGGTGCCGTTCCGGATCACGCCCGCCGTGATCGCCGGGCTTCTGGCCAATCCACGCTGGTCGCTGGCAACCCTCATTCACGGCAAGCCCAACATCGCCAACTACGCCGGGCTTCTGCGCAGCGCGACCTCCTACGCGGACGTACAGAAAACCCTGATCACCCCGGCGCTCACCTGGGAGGGACTGGAGCGCCTGCGCGGACGCTGGAAGGGCAAGCTGCTGGTGAAGGGCATCCTCCACCCGGACGATGCCCGCGGATGCCTGGCGATCGGCTGTGATGGCATCATCGTCTCCAACCATGGCGGCCGGCAGGTCGCGTTCGGCCCGCCCACGATCGAGATGCTGCCCGCGATCGCCGAGGCGGTCGGCGGCCGCATGGCCATCATCATGGACAGCGGCGTACGGCGGGGCGCCGATATGCTGCGGGCGAAAGCGCTGGGCGCTGATTTCGCCCTTGCCGGGCGCGCACTCGCCTACGGCGTCGGCGCCGGGGGCGCGGCCGGCGCCGAGCGCGCCTTCGAGATCCTGCACCTCGAGCTGATCCGGGCGCTGGGGCAGCTCGGCGCCTCCTCATTCGAGTCGGTCGGGCCCTCGGCACTCCGTCGCGGTCACTCCGAGGCCGACTGACCCCGGGCATAGAAGGGCCCGCCATCCGCGACCCATCCGGGTTTGATCTGGATCAACGCGCCCGGGAAGCGCTCGTTGGAAACTTGACCGCCATCACAATTCCAACGCTGGATCCATCATGCAAACACCCGCTGCGTACAATGATCGCGTAGTGCGCCAGTTCACCATCATGACGGTGGTCTGGGGCATCGTCGGCATGCTCGTGGGCGTGATCATCGCCGCTCAGCTGCTCTGGCCCGCTCTCAACTTCGACATTCCCTGGCTGACTTACAGCCGGCTGCGACCGCTGCATACCAATGCGGTGATCTTTGCCTTCGGCGGCTCGGCGCTGTTCGCCACCTCCTACTATGTCGTGCAGCGGACCTGCGGTGTCCGCCTGATGGGCGATCGGCTCGCCGCCTTCACCTTCTGGGGCTGGCAGGTCGTCATCGTCGGGGCGATCTTCACGCTGCCGTTCGGCTACACGCAGAGCAAGGAATACGCCGAGCTGATCTGGCCGCTGGATGTCCTGATCACCATCGTCTGGGTGGCCTATGCGGTGTCCTTCTTCGGCACCATCCTGCGCCGCCGGACCAAGCACATCTATGTCGCGAACTGGTTCTACGGCGCCTTCATCGTCGCCGTGGCCATGCTGCATATCGTCAACAGCCTGGCCATCCCCACCTCGCTCACCCAGTCCTATCCGGTCTATGCCGGCGCCGTGGACGCCATGGTGCAGTGGTGGTACGGCCACAACGCCGTGGGCTTCTTCCTGACCGCCGGCTTCCTGGGGATGATGTACTACTTCGTCCCGAAGCAGGCCGGCCGGCCGATCTACTCCTACCGCCTGTCGGTGGTGCATTTCTGGGCGCTGATCTCGATTTACATGTGGGCCGGCCCCCATCATCTGCACTGGACGGCGCTGCCGGAATGGACCCAGTCGGTGGGCATGGTGTTTTCACTCATCCTGCTCGCGCCGTCCTGGGGCGGCATGATCAACGGCATCATGACGCTGTCCGGGGCCTGGCATAAGCTCCGGGACGATCCGATCATCCGCTTCCTCGTCGTGAGCCTGTCGTTCTACGGCATGTCCACCTTCGAGGGCCCCATGATGGCGATCCGGACGGTCAACGCCCTGTCGCACTACACCGACTGGACCATCGGCCACGTCCACTCCGGCGCGCTGGGCTGGGTGGCCTTCATCACCATCGGTTCGGTCTACATGCTGGTGCCGCGGCTGTTCAACCGCGAGCAGATGTACAGCGTGCCGCTGATCAACGTCCACTTCTGGGTCTCCACCATCGGGGTCGTGCTCTACATCGCCTCGATGTGGATCGCCGGCGTCATGCAGGGGCTCATGTGGCGGGCGGTCAACGATGACGGCACGCTGACCTACAGCTTCATCGAGTCTCTTTCCGCGACCTATCCGTATTACGCGGTGCGACTGCTCGGCGGCCTGCTGTTCTTCGCCGGCATGCTGATCATGGCCTACAACGTCTGGCGCACGATACGCCCCGTTGAGGCCAGCAGTCCGGCGACCGCCCCCGCGGCCAGCGCCTGAGGAGAATCGACATGTCGCATGAAGTCGTCGAGAAGAATGCCGGGCTGATGGCCGTGCTGATCTTCATCGTGATCAGCATCGGGGGATTGGTCGAGATCGTCCCGCTGTTTTTCTCGCAGCAGACCACCAAGCCGTCACCCGGCGTGGAACCCCTGCCCGCCATCGAGTTCGCCGGCCGGGACATCTATGTGGCCAACGGCTGCTACAACTGCCACTCGCAGCAGATCCGGCCTTTCCGGGCCGAGACCGAGCGCTATGGCGATTATTCCAAGGCCGGCGAGTTCGTCTACGACCGGCCATTCCAGTGGGGGTCCAAGCGCACCGGCCCGGACCTGGCCCGGGTGGGCGGTCGTTACACCGACGACTGGCATTACGTGCACCTGATCAACCCGCGTGACGTGGTGCCGCAGTCGAACATGCCGGGCTATCCCTGGTTCGCCGAGCGCACGGTCGATGGCGAGCAGGTGGCGAAGAGCATGGCGGCCCAGCGTGATTACCTCGGTGTGCCCTACAGCGACGAGGACATCGCCGCGGCCCGTGAGCTGGAGGGCGTGACCGAGATGGAGGCCATCATCGCCTATCTGCAAGGGCTCGGCGTGAACGGAGGAACGAGCGATGGTTAGCGGAATTTTCACCGTGGTCCTGCTTGTGACCTTTCTGGGGATCGTCGCCTGGGCCTTCAGCCGCAAGCGCCGCCAGTCATTCGACGAGGCCGCCCAGCTGCCGCTGGAGAATGACGAGCCGCTCCCGCCGAAGAACGATGACAACGAGCGCCGCGATGGAGACGGCGACGAAGGGGGTCGGTCATGAGCCTGTTCTGGAGCGTTTTCATCATCATCTTCGTGCTGGCCAATATCTTTGCCTGCTGGTGGCTGATCCGATGGACGGCCAAGCCACGCAAGGGCGAGGCGGAGGCCCATGAGACCACCGGCCATGTCTGGGACGAGGATCTTCGCGAGTACAACAACCCCATGCCGCGCTGGTGGCTCTGGCTGTTCTACATCACCATCGTGTTCAGCCTCATCTACCTGGTGCTCTACCCGGGGCTGGGCAATTTCCAGGGCCTGCTTGGCTGGAGCCAGTACAAGCAGTACGACGAGGAGGTCGCTGAGGCCGAGGCACGCTTCGCGCCGCTTTACGCGAGCTATGCCGAGATACCCATCCCGGAACTGGCCGAGAACGGCGAGGCCATGGCCACCGCCGGGCGGCTGTTCGCCAACAACTGCGCCACCTGCCATGGCTCGGACGGGCGTGGCGCACGGGGATACCCGAACCTCGCGGATCTGGACTGGCAGTGGGGCGGTGCGCCGGCGGACATCCGCCACACCCTGGTCAACGGCCGACAGGCCGTGATGCCCGCCTTCAGCGCGAGCCTGGATGAGAGCGCCATTGAGGCGACGGCGGCCTATGTCTACAGCCTCAACGGTCGCGAGGCACCAGAGCGGCTGATCAGCGAGGGCCGCAAGCAGTATCAGACGCTCTGCGTGGCCTGCCACGGTGTCGAGGGCAAGGGGAATCCCATGCTGGGCGCGCCCAACCTGACCGATGACACCTGGCTCTATGGCGGATCGCTGGAGACCATCGAGCAGACCCTGATCAACGGCCGCAATGGTCAGATGCCGGCCTTCGCCGAAACGCTGGGCGAGGACCGCATTCATCTGGTCGCCGCCTACGTCTACCGCCTGTCGGGCGGTGAGGAGGCCCGGGATGCGATCGCAGCCCGCTGATCCCGTCGAAGGGACACCGAAGCCGCAACCGTCGGTGGCGCATCCGGCCAGACGACCCTATCCGCCACGCCGTGCCTGGCTGGTCGGCGCGTGCCTCTGGCCGGCCTTCCTGTCCGCCGGCCTCGCGACGATGATCTTTTTCTCGGGCATCGATCCCGAGACCCTGCGCCTGCAGACACTGCCGGACTGGGAGATCAGCCGCACCGCCGGCTACAGCATCGGCTTCCTGATGTTCTGGGCCGTGGCCGGTTTCTCCAGCGCGGTCAGCGTGCTGCTGGCCCGCGCCCCCTGCCGCGACACCGGAAAGGGATCATCATGAGTGCCCGGCCCCACAAGGCCGATCCCGGGGAGGCCAGTGCCCCGGATTCGATGTATGCCGCCCACGAGAAGATCCATCCGCGGGAGATCAAGGGCCGCTACCAGACCGTGCGCAAGATCATGGTGTTCCTGCTGCTGGGTCTTTTCTATGTGCTGCCCTGGGTGCGCATCGGTGGTGAGCCGGCGGTGCTGTTCGACCTGCCGGCCCGCCAGTTCCATATCCTCGGCCTCACCTTCTGGCCACAGGATTTCTTCTACCTGACGCTGCTGCTCGTCATCTGCGCGCTGGCGCTTTTCTTCGTCACCTCGCTGGCCGGCCGGGTATGGTGCGGTTATGCCTGCCCGCAGACGGTCTGGACCGAGGTCTTCCTCTGGATGGAGCACTGGACCGAGGGCAAGCGGGCCAAGCGGATGAAACTCGACCGCAGCCCCTGGAACGTCGAGAAGATCCTGCGCAAGGGTAGCAAGCAGGTGCTCTGGATCGTCTTCTCGCTGTGGACCGGGTTCACCTTTGTGGGCTTTTTCAGCCCCATCGACGATCTGCTGATGCGCGCCGCCTCGTTCCAGCTCGGCCCCTGGGAGACCTTCTGGAGCCTGTTCTATGGTTTCGCGACCTATTTCAACGCCGGCTTCATGCGCGAACAGGTCTGCCTGTACATGTGCCCCTACGCCCGTTTCCAGGGCGCGATGTTCGATCGCGAGACCCTCATCATCTCCTACGACGAGGAACGCGGCGAACCCCGCGGCGGGCGCAAACGGGGCGTCGATCCGCGGGAAAAGGGCCTGGGCGACTGCATCGACTGCAATCTCTGCGTTCAGGTCTGCCCCACCGGAATCGACATCCGCGACGGACTCCAGTACGAGTGCATCGCCTGCGGGGCCTGTATCGACGCCTGTGACAGCGTGATGGACAAGATGGACTATCCCCGGGGCCTGGTGCGCTACACCACCGAGAACGCCCTGGAGGGCAGGCCCAGCCGGGTGATCCGGCCACGCACCATCATCTACACGGTGCTGCTGCTGGCCCTGGTCACCGCCGGCGCCACCGGGCTGGCGATGCGCGAGCCGGTAAGGCTGGATATCCTCACCGATCGCAACACCCTGTACCGCGAGACGGGTGACGGCCTCATCGAGAACAGCTACAGCTTCAAGCTGACGAACATGAGCGGCGAACCCCACACCTACGGTTTCAGCGTCGAGGGGCCGGCCGGCGTGCGCATCGAGACGCAACCCCGCGAGGTGCGGCTTGCCGCTGGCGAGACCCGCACCATCCCGGCACGGATCCAGCTCGATCCCGACGCCACGGACAAGATCGGTGGGGTGGACGTGACCGTCACCGTGGAGAGCCTGGATGGCACCGACATCACCGGCTCCGAGACCACACGCTTCCGTACACCGGTAGGCCGCTAGGCGTACACCCGAGGTAAAGCGACATGCAGACGACCGTCGACAACACGCCCTGGTACCGGCAGTTCTGGGCCTGGTTCGTCATCGTCCCGCCACTGACGGCGGTGGTGGCGGGGATCAGTACGGTGGTGATCGCCAACCGCCATGCCGACAATCTGGTGACCGGTGATTTCGAGAAGGTCGGCCTGGGCTACCAGAGCACCAGCAAGGCCCGCGCCGAGGCCGCCCGGCTGGGGCTGAGTGCCGAGATCAGCCTGCCCCGGGCCGATGGTACGGTCCGTCTATGGCTGGGCGGGGCCCACGATTACCCTCAGCAGCTGGACGTCAGGCTGGCCCACGCCACTCAGGGTGACCGGGATCAGCGCATCCGGCTGGTGCGCGTCGATGGACAGCGCTATGAGGGGCGGCTGCCTCAGGCGATCGACCAGCGGCATTACCTGATCATCACGGATCCGGCCGAGGTCTGGCGGCTTGAGGGTCGTATCGGCGCGGGTGCCACCGAGGCCCGGCTCGGCGCCGGTGCCGGTGCACCTTGACCGGCTGCTATCACTGCGGAGAGCCCCTCCCCCCGGGTGATCCGCCGACGGTCACCATCAACGGCGAGACCCACTCGGTCTGCTGTACGGGCTGTGCGGCGGTCGCCAGCCTGATCGCCGGTGCCGGCCTGGAGGATTTCTACCAGTACCGCACCGCGAGTGCGCCCCGCCCCGATCCACAACCCGATGACTGGAACGCCTGGGACAGCGATACCGCCCAGCGTGAACTGGTGCGAACGCGCCGCGATGGCAGTCGCGAGGTGGTGCTTCTCATCGAGGGGCTGCGTTGCTCGGCCTGCGGCTGGCTGATTGAACATCTGCTCGGCCGCCTCCCCGGTGTGGTGGGGATCAGCGTCAACCCGGCATCCGCCCGCGCGGTGCTGATCTGGGACCCGGAGACGACGGCGCTTTCGGTCCTGCTGCGTGAGCTCGACCGCATTGGCTACCACCCGCACCCCCTCACCCCGGGAGAGCGCGATTCCGCCGCCCTGCGCGAGCAGCGCGCCGCTGTCCGACGGCTCGCCGTGGCGGGTCTGGGCATGATGCAGGTCATGATGTACGCGGTCGGGCTCTACGCCGGTGCGATCCAGGCCGACATGGATCCGGCGCTCGAGACCCTGCTGCGCTGGGTGAGTGCGCTGGTTGCCACCCCCGTGGCGCTCTATGCCGGCTATCCATTCTTCCAGGGCGCACTGCGCGATCTGCGTGCCCGGCGTCCGGGCATGGACGTGCCGGTTGCCCTGGCGGTTGGCGGTGCCTATACCGCGAGTGTCTGGCATGTGTTCACCGGCACCGGGGAGGTCTACTTCGATTCGGTGACCATGTTCGTGTTCTTCCTCACCATTGCTCGTTTCCTTGAGCTGATGGCCAGGCAGCGCGCCGGCCGCGCGAGTACCGCCCTGGGCCGTCTGCTGCCGGCCACGGCACTGCGGCTCGGCGCCGACGGCGAGGAACGGGTCGCGCTGGCCGCACTGGAACCCGGTGATCATCTGCGCGTGCGTCCCGGCGAGGCCATCCCGGCGGACGGCCGGATCCTGAGTGGGCGCAGTCATGTCGACGAATCACTCCTCACCGGCGAGTCGGTCCCGCAGCCGCGTTCCGCGGGCGATGAAGTGGTCGGGGGCAGCACCAACACCAGCGGCGCGCTGGATATCGAGGTCACGCGGACCGGCGGCGATACGGTAGTGGCCTCGGTGATGCGCCTTCTGGAGCGCGCCCAGGCCGAGCGGCCTCCGGTGGCGCGGCTGGCCGACCGGATCGCCCGGGTGTTCGTCACCGCCCTGCTGATCGCCGCGGCGGTCACCGGCGCGGTATGGCTGCAGATCGCGCCGGAGCGCGCCTTCGAGATCACCCTGGCCGTTCTGGTGGTGACCTGCCCCTGTGCCTTGTCACTGGCAACGCCGGCGGCGCTGGTCAGCGCGACCTCGCGACTCGCCCGGGAAGGCCTGCTGGTGGCCAGGGCGGACGCCATCGAGCGGCTGGCCACCGTCGAGCAGGTGGTCTTCGACAAGACGGGCACCCTGACACTGGGACGGATCTCGCTGGGCGAGCGGGACACGCTGGGCGAGCTCTCCGGGTCGGATTGTCTGGCCATTGCCGCCGCCATGGAGGCCGAGGCCGGCCATCCCCTGGCGCGGGCCTTTGACGGAATGCGGCGCGACCCCTCGGTGGAGGCCATCGAAAGCCATCCCGGCCAGGGTGTCGAGGCCAGGCGCATCGACGGACGACTGCGGCTCGGCCGCCCCGACTGGGTTGCCGCGCTCAGCGGTGCGACGGTGCCGCGGCGCCGCAGCGAATCCGGCACGGAAATACTGCTGGGAGATACCGAGGGCCTGCTCGGCCGGTTCGTTCTCACCGACCGGATCCGGCCCGATGCTGAAGCGGCAGTGGCGGCGCTGAGACAGGCCGGGATCCGGATCAGCATCGCCAGCGGCGATGCCGAACCCGCAGTGGCCGCGGTGGCCGAGCAGCTGGGCATCGCGGAATGGCGCTCGGGGCTGACGCCGTCAGACAAACTGGATTGGCTCACGCAACAGCGCCAGCGCGGCGCCACTGCCATGGTGGGTGACGGCGTCAATGACGCCCCGGTGCTGGCCGGCGCCGACCTGGCCGTCGCCCTCGGCAGCGGTGCCGCCATCGCCCACGGCAGTGCCGATCTGCTCCTCGCCGGCGAGCGCCTCACCGCGCTGGCACCGGGCATTGACCTGGCCCGGCGGACCCGTCGGGTGATCCGCGAGAATCTGAGCTGGGCGGCGGGCTATAACGCCTTCGCCCTTCCGCTTGCCGCCATGGGTCAGATTCCGCCGTGGGCCGCGGCCATCGGCATGTCGGCGAGTTCGGTTCTGGTGGTCCTCAACGCCCTGCGCCTGACCCGGGGCGGCCGGCCTCGAGGCGCTCCGGCGCCGGCCGGTTCGCTGAACACCGCCGGCGAGGCGGCCCCATGAATATCCTCTTCATCCTCATCCCGCTGGGCGTGATGCTGCTGGGCGTCGCCGTCGCCGCGTTCATCTGGGCCATTGGCAACGGCCAGTACGATGATCTGGACAGCCCGGCCTGGCGCATTCTGCTGGACGACGACCGCCGCCCGCCCGACCAGACCGACAGGGCGGGCGACGCGCCGCCAGCGGACCCGGACAACCCCTCGAGAAAAGACGGAGAACCCGAGCAGTGAACATGGGTGGCACGGATCCAACACTGATCGCCGGTCTGGTCGCCGGCCTGGCCGGCAGCAGCCATTGCATCGGCATGTGTGGCGGCATTGCCGCCGCCCTCGGCAGCACGGCCGCCCCCGGTGGCCGCGGTGTCGCCTGCGTGCTCGGCTACAACCTCGGTCGGGTGGCGAGCTATGCCATCATCGGCGGCATTGCCGGCCTGCTGGGCGCCGGCATTGGTCAGGGTCTCGGCCCGGCCGCGCCGCTATTACGGCTGTTCGCCGCGGTCCTGGTGATCCTGGTGGGGATCCAGCTGACGCTCAATCGCAATCTGCTGGCTCCGCTGGAGCGGGTCGGACTGCGCCTCTGGCAACACATCGCGCCACTTGCCCAGCGCTGCATGCCGGTCCATAACCCAGCGATGGCCTTCGCCCTCGGCGGACTCTGGGGCTGGCTGCCCTGCGGACTGGTCTACGCCATGGCGCTCACCGCCGCCGGCGTCGGTTCCGCCGGTGGCGGCGCCGCTTTCATGATCGCCTTCGGCATAGGCACCATCCCCGCCATGGCCCTGGTCGGTGTAGCCGGCGGCCGACTCTCGCGGTTCTTCCAGCATCAGGGCTTCCGCCGCGTGGCCGGCGTGGCGGTACTGGCCCTGGGCATCTGGACCGCGGTCTTCCCAGTGCGCGCCCTCCTGCGCATGTGGCTGTGACGCGGCGGGGATGAGAGCATTGAGGGTATGGACTTTCTCGACGCACTGAGGCAACAGCTGGGCCCGGATGCGATCATTCCGCCCGGCGAGCCCATGGCTTCGTACCTCACGGAGCGGCGCGGGCTTTTCGCCGATCGCCCGGTCCTCGCGGTGGTGCGCCCCGCGGACAGTGCCGGCGTAGCCGCTGCGGTTCGAAGCAGCGCGGAGCACGGCATTGCCGTGATCCCGCAGGGCGGTAATACCGGCCTCTGCGGCGGAGCCGCGGCGGGCACCGGTGACAGGGCCATCATCCTGTCGCTGGAACGCCTCAACCGGATCCGGGCCGTGGATGCAGACAACTTCAGCGTCACCGCCGAAGCCGGATGCCGGCTGAGTGCCGTCCAGGCGGCCGCCGCCGCAGTGGACAGACTCTTCCCGCTGAGTTACGCGGCCGAGGGCGAGTGCCAGATCGGCGGCAACCTGGCCACCAACGCCGGGGGCATGAATGTGCTGCGCTATGGCAACGCCCGCGACCTGACCCTGGGCCTTGAGGTGGTCCTGGCCGACGGGCGCATCTGGAACGGTCTGCGCGCCCTGCGCAAGGACAACAGTGGGTACGACCTGAAGGACCTGTTCATCGGCGCGGAGGGTACCCTCGGCATCATCACCGCCGCGACCCTCAAGCTCTTTCCAGCGGTCCGCGAGCGGGCCACCGCCATTGTCGGCCTCGAGAGCGCCGAGTCGGCGGTCGCGCTGTTCGGCATGCTACGGGCCGAGAGCGGCGACAGTGTCACCAGCTGCGAACTCATGGGCCGGCAACCGCTCGCCTTCGCGATCGACTATGCCGACGGCTGTGCTGAACCGCTGCCCGCCAGATACCCCTGGTACCTGCTCATCGAGCTGACCAGTAGCGCCCGGGAAGCCGGGCTGGGGCGCCGGCTGGAGCGGGCACTGTCTGCTGCCCCGGCGGGGACCGGAGACTACCGGATCGCCGATGACGCTGATGAGGCGGCGGCATTCTGGCGCCTGCGCAACGGCATTCCCGCCGCCCAGAAGGGTGCCGGCGCCAGCATCAAGAACGATATCTCGGTACCGGTGGCGGACATGCCGGCCTTCATGGATGCCGCCGCCAGGATCGTCCGGGCCGCCTGCCCGGGTGTCCGGGTCTGCGCCTTCGGTCACATCGGCGATGGCAATATCCATTTCAACCTGACCCGGCCCGAGACGATGACCGACGCGGACTTCCTCGCCGAATGGGACCCGCTCACGGCAAAGGTCCACGACACGGTCATGGCGTACAACGGGTCGTTCGCCGCGGAGCACGGGGTGGGTCAGCTCAAGCCCGGCGAGGTATCGCGGCTCAAGGACCCGGTGGAGCAGGATCTGATGCGGCGACTGAAATCGGCGCTGGATCCGACCAACCACCTCAACCCCAACAAGGTGGTGCCGCCGGCCGGGGACTAAGGCTCAGGCGCCGGACTGGCGGCGGCGGAACAGCCGCGCGGCATAGAAGCTGCCGATCGCCGGGGCGAAGGTAAGCGCCGTCGTCAGCCAGATCACGGCGTTGCCCGGGTCGAGCAGGACGCCGATCGCGGCCGGCCCGATTTTCATCCAGAGCGCGCCGACACCAATCAGCACGATATTCAGGGCCACGGCCAGAAACACCCAGCCCAGCCGGCGGAAGAAACGCGGGAGATCACTCATGCTGATGCATCCTCCAGCTCGGCGGCGACGGCATCGCCCAGGGCAATCCGCCCGGGGTCGACGACCCGCGCCGTAATGCCGCCATGGCCACGCATGGCATTGTATCCGCCCGGCCCGAGCGATTCCTCCATGAACGAGCAGGGATCGCAGACGCCGGTTCCCTCGAGCAGCACCTCTCCGACCCGGAAGCGCTCGCCGCGCAGGGCATACAGGTTGATGCCACTGACCAGCAGATTGCGGCGCATGACCGCCGGATCCAGCCCGGCCCGCCCCAGCAGGGCCGCCACCGCCGGCAGATGCTCGGCCTGGATGAGCGTCACCGCCCGCTTGCCGCTGCGGCCGGCATAGCGATCGCCCACCAGTCCGGTCGCGTTCAGCTCGGCCTGATCCGGCGTCTCCAGTGCCGCGCGACGTGCCGGTCGCAGGCCGATCCACTCCAGACGGCCGGCGCGTGGATACTGGCTCATGAGCATTCTGAGCGTGGTCGTCATGCCGGCATCATACCGCGCGCTGATCGGCGCCGTGCAGTGCAGCCAGGTCAGCGGCCAGATCAATGGTGGTCTCGGCGGCGATCGGACCGATCGGGGCGAGATTGACACCCAGACGCGGCTCCGCCCGGCCATGAGCGCGCTGATGCCCGATGATTTCGGTCCAGGCCCGACGGATCTGGGCCAGCGATCGTTCCGGTACGGCATCATCGATGGCGGTAAGCCACTGCTCCAGCGCATCGGAGAGGCTGACGCCCAGCCAGAGCAGGAATCGCAGGTTGCGTACCGATCTGATCGGGCAGAAAGCGAGCAGGATTTCCGCGGGCGCACCGCCCTCCCCGGCCAGCGCATCCAGCATCCCCGTGAACCCCTCGGGTTCATAGAGGATCTGGGTGGTGAAGAAATCCGCGCCAGCTCCGACCTTGGCGGCCACTCGCCGCGCCTCGTCCTCACGGGAGGGGATGCAGATGTTGCCGATCCGCAGCGCCGGTATCCCGGCACGGTCGCGCATGAGCCGGTTGGCCTCAGGAACTGACGGCCCCGGATAACGCGCCGAGTGGCGACCGCCGCCCACCAGCACGAACTGCCGGATGCCGCAGGTCTCCCACGTCTCGCGTGCCCAGTCGATCAACGCCTGATCGCTGTCATGATGGACGACGACATGGTTGATCATGCACTCCAGGCCGAGCCGCTCATGGATGATCCGGGCGAGATCGCGCGGCGCCATGCGCGGTGCGAAGGGTTTGCGCCGCTCACCCTTGCTGCTGCGGGATGGCTCCTCATGGATTTCGGGGATATTGACGGCATCCAGCGGCGTACCCGCCTGGACGGCCGCCACCTTTTCCACCACGGCATCCACCGCCGCCTCTCCCTTGTGCAGCTCCGGCGGAACGGCCTCCAGAACGGTTTTCACGGTTGTCTTTCCCTGATCAAAGCGACTCGCAAACGGTTCGGCAGTCTCCGGCGCCCCCTTACCGCCGTCAAGTGCCGATGCGCCCGCCGAGGGTCCGGGGATGTTAATCTTCTGCCATTCCAATCGAGGACTGAACCATGAAAAGACTCCAGCAGATCCTGTTGCTGACCGGACTGACGTTTCTACTCGCCGCCTGCAGCCAGGGAACGCAGAACCTGCGACTGGCACCGCAACCGGCGGAGACCGGTGAGGTCACCGGTGGCGGCCTGCCGGTCTCCCTGCAGGTGGTGGACATGCGCACCGACCGCGACCTCGGCATGCTCGAGAATCCCGATGGCAGCATCGTGCGCCTGCTGCCTGCTGATGACGTCAACTACGCCATCCAGCTGGCCGCCGCCGAGACACTGCGTGACTACGGCTTCGAGCCCGCTCTGTGGGACGGACAGGCGGAGCCGCGGCTGGAGATCCGCATTCAGGTGCTGATCCACGACGTCACCGCCGGCGTGCCCTACAAGCTCGATACGGAAATCGCCCTGCAGGGCGTCGCCTGGATGAACGGCGAGCGGTTCACGGGCCGGGCGCAGACCACACTGACGCGGCAGCGGGCGCTGCCACCGGGCGAGAAGGCCAACGCCGAGGCCATCGATACGGCCATCACCCGAGCGCTTGGTCAGCTCCTCAACGAGGAGATGGCCAACTTCCTGGCCGGGCGCGGCTGACCGGGGTGGCATGAGCGGAACGAGCGCGGCAAGCATGCGGGGCCTGCCGACCCCCGATGTCGGTTGGGCCCTCTTCCTCGATTTCGACGGCACCCTGGTGGAGATCGCCGAGCATCCGGATGCCGTCACGGTACCGGATGCCCTGCCGGGCCTGCTGACGGCGCTGGTCGAGCGGCTGAGTGGTGCGGTGGCGATCGTCTCCGGCCGTGATCTGGCCGGCCTCGACGCCCTGCTCGACGGCGCATTGCCCGCCATGGCGGGTATCCATGGCCTGGAGCGCCGTGATGGTCAGGGCCGGCTCTATCGGCCTGTGGATCACAGCGAACGCTTCAGCGAGGTGCGGGCCGCGCTGCGCCATTTCGTCGAGACGCATCCGGGCACTTCCATGGAGGACAAGGGCAACGCGCTGACCCTGCACTACCGAGGCGCGCCAGCAGTGGCCGAAGAGGCCGCCGCGGTGATGCACAGACACTGTGAAGCCCTCGGCGACGAGTTCCGGGTCCAGCCCGGCAAACGGGTTCTCGAGCTGCGCCCCTCCAGCCATCACAAAGGCACCGTCGTCCAGGCCTTCATGGCCGAGCCACCGTTCCGGGGACGCACACCGGTGTTCATCGGCGATGACGTGACCGATGAAGACGCTTTTCGGGCCGTCAACGATCTGGGCGGCCATTCCATACGCGTCGGCACCGACCGCCCGACGGCGGCGCAATACGAGATCGAGTCTGTCAACGAGGCATTACAATGGCTGACCGGCCTGGCGAGGCGACTGACACCCCCGAGCTGAACCTGGAACTGGGCGTGATCGGCAATTGCCAGATCGCGGCACTGATCGATGCGGGCGGGGCGCTGGTCTGGTCCTGCCTGCCCCGCTTCGACGCCCAACCGGCCTTCTCCCGGCTGGTGGACACCGAAGACCGGGGCCATTTCAGCATTGAACTGATCGACCACTGCGACACGCGCCAGTACTACCGGCACAATACCGCGATCCTCTGCACGGAGCTCAGCGACCTGCATGGCGCGGTGCTCCGGATTACCGACTTCTGCCCGCGCTTTCGACAGTATGGCCGCTACTACCGGCCGGTCATGATGATCCGCCGCCTCGAGGTGCTGCGTGGCAATCCGGTCATCCGCACCCGACTGCGGCCCACCAGCGGCTGGGATGGCCAGCAGCCGGCCACCACCCGCGGCAGCAACCACGTCCGTTTCATCCGCGAGGAGCAGGTGCTGCGGGTGACCACCGATGCACCGCTGACCCATGTCCTGGAGGAAACGCCGTTCGTCGTGGATGGCACGATGACCTTCGTGCTGGGTCCGGATGAGAGCGTCAAGGAATCCGTCGATGCCATGGGCCGGCGCTTTCTCGAGAATACCGAGACCCACTGGCGGGAGTGGGCGCGCTCCCTGGCGATTCCCTTCGAATGGCAGCGTGAGGTGATCCGGGCGGCGATCACCCTCAAGCTCTCCGCATACGAAGACACCGGCGCGGTAATCGCGGCCTTCACCACCTCCATCCCGGAAGCCGCCGACAGCGGGCGCAACTGGGACTACCGCTACTGCTGGCTGCGGGATGCGTATTTCACCGTCCACGCCCTCAATCGGCTGGGCGCGACGCGCACCATGGAAGGTTTCCTGCGATACATCATCAACCTGGTGGCGGCGAGCGGCGATCATCGTCTGCAGCCGCTCTACGGCATCGGCGGCGAGCGCCGCATTGACGAGACCCGGGCCGATGCCTTCAACGGCTACCGCGGCATGGGGCCGGTGCGGGTGGGGAACGCCGCCTATCACCAGGATCAGCACGATGTCTACGGTACCGTGGTGCTGGCCGCCACCCAGGCGTTCTTTGACGAGCGCCTCGAGCGGCCGGGCGACAAGGCGCTCTACCATCGGCTCTGCGCACTGGGCGAAGAAGCCGCGCGGCTCTATGACCAGCCGGATGCCGGGATCTGGGAGTATCGAGGCCGGGCGCGGGTCCACACCTACTCGGCGATGATGTGCTGGGCGGCCTGCGACCGACTGCGGCGCATCGCCGAGCGGCTCGGCCTGGATGCCGATGCGGCACGCTGGCAGGGCGAGGCCGACCGCATGCACGAAACCATCTGTCGAGAGGCCTGGTGCGAGCGACATGGCGCCTTCGCGGAGACCTTCGGCGGTGACACGCTGGATGCGAGCCTGCTGTTGATGCATGAACTCGGCTTCATCGCCCCCGACGACCCGCGCTTCATTGGCACCGTCGAGGCCATCGAGGATCAGCTGCGTCGCGGCGACCACCTGTTCCGCTATGCCGCCGAGGATGACTTCGGTCTGCCGGAGAACGCCTTCAACATCTGCACCTTCTGGTTCATCGACGCGCTGCAGGCCATCGGCCGCGGCGAGGAGGCGCGGCGGCTTTTCTGCAATATGCTCGGACACCGCACGAAACTCGGGCTGCTGTCCGAGGATCTGAATACGGAGAACGGTGAACTGTGGGGTAATTTCCCGCAGACCTACAGCATGGTCGGGCTGATCCACTCGGCCATGCGGCTGAGCCGCAGCTGGGAGGAGAGCCTTTGAGCCGGCTGGTGGTGGCCTCCAATCGGGTCCCGACCCCCAGGGCGGGACAGCCCCAGGCGGGCGGCCTGGCCGTGGCGCTATCCGATGCGCTGACCCGGCGTGGCGGGCTCTGGTTCGGCTGGAACGGGCAACTGAGCGCCGGTCCGGTGACGCGCCCGCGCGTGGTCCGGCACGAGGGCATCGACTACGCCACCCTGCCCCTGGCCAAGGAAGACTACGATGACTTCTACCTCGGCTATGCCAATGCCGTGATCTGGCCGGTGTTCCACTTCAACCTGGGCGCCATGGACTACCAGCGTCGCTACTCCGAGAGCTACGCCCGGGTCAACGCGCTGTTCGCCGATGCGCTGGCCCCGCTGCTCGAGCATGACGATATTCTCTGGATCCATGACTACCACCTCATGCCACTCGCCCGGGAGTTGCGCGACCGGGGCGTGCGCAACCGCATCGGCTTTTTCCTGCATATCCCGTTCCCGGATTACGACGTCCTGCGGGCGATGCCGGGCCATCGCCGGCTGCTCGAGGATCTGTGCCGGTTCGATCTGCTGGGCTTCCAGACCGAGAACGACCGGCACGCCTTCGAGGAGTCGGCCAGCCGCGCCATCGGCGCGCTGGTGTTCTCGCCGGGCCATCTCCGCCACCGGAGCCGGCATTTCCGCACCGGCGTCTACCCGGTGGGCGTGGCGGTGGACGAGCTGGCGGGCCTCAGTCGCCGCACCATGACGACGCCAAGGGTGCGCCGGCTGCTGGACGGCCTCGGTGAGCGCGACCTGATGATCGGTGTCGACCGGCTGGACTACTCCAAGGGCCTGGAACAGCGCTTCCGGGCCTTCGAGACACTGCTCGACGACTACCCGCACCGACGCGGTCATACCGTGCTGATGCAGATCGCCAGCCCCTCGCGGGGAGACATCGCCGAATATGCCGAGCTGCGACAGCGCCTCGAGGGGTTGAGCGGGCATATCAACGGAACCTATGCCGATCTGGACTGGGCCCCCATCCACTATCTGAACAAGACCTTCGCCCGGGGCTCCATCGTGGGGCTCTACCGGGCCGCGCGGGTGGGCCTGGTGACGCCGCTGCGCGACGGCATGAACCTGGTGGCGAAGGAATTCGTCGCCAGCCAGGATCCCGACAACCCGGGCGTACTGGTGCTCTCCGAGCTGGCCGGCGCGGCGGCCGAGCTCACCGACGCCGTACTGGTCAATCCCTACGACATCGACGCCATCGCCGATGGTCTCAATCAGGCCCTGGCCATGCCGCTGCCCGAGCGACGTCGGCGCCACCATCGAATGATGGCCACGCTGCGGGACCGGGATATCGGGGCGTGGGAGCAGCGCTTCCTGGACGATCTCGGCGCAGCCCCCGGCTGAGGTCGTCGTCGGCACCGCCATGCGGATCATCATGCATGTCGACATGGACGCATTCTTCGCGTCCGTGGAACTCAAGCGACGTCCCGATCTGGCCGGTCGTCCGGTCATCGTCGGCGGGCGGGGCGACCCCACCCGGCGCGGCGTTGTCTCCACCGCGACCTATGAAGCGCGGGTCTTCGGCATTCACTCCGGCATGCCGCTGCGCACGGCAGCCAGGCTCTGTCCCGATGCGGTCTTCCTGCCGGTGGATTTCGCCGCCTACCGCGAGGCCTCCGCTCAGGTCTTCGAGCACCTGGCGGCGGTGACTGGACGACTGCAGCCCGTGGGGCTGGACGAGGCCTATCTGGATATCAGTGATCGGCGCGAGGATGCGCTGGACATCGGCCGACGGCTGAAGGCCGACATCCTCGCCGCGACCGACCTGGTGGCCTCGGTGGGGATCGGTCCGAATCGGCTGCTGGCCAAGATCGCCTCCGATCTGGAAAAGCCCGACGGGCTGACATGGCTTCGAATGGCCGATGTCGCCGATCGCGTCTGGCCGCTGCCGGTGCGCACCCTGCATGGCGTGGGACCGCGGACCGGTGAGCGCCTCGCGATGCTCGGCGTGGAGACGGTGGGCGACCTGGCGGCCCTGCCGGCGGATCGACTGCAGGGGGCATTCAGCGAACGCCATGCCCGGTCACTGCAGCGGGCCGCCCATGGCGAGGATGACCGCCCCGTGCAGACCGAGCGGGTGCGCAAGTCCATCGGCCGCGAACGCACCTTCCAGCAGGACTGCCGCAGCAGCGGTCGACTGGCCTACGAAGCCCGCCAGATGCTGGACGGAGTCCATGCCAGGCTCACGGAACGCGGCCTCGCCGCCCGGACGGTGACCGTCAAGCTCCGCTACCGCGACTTCACCACCCATACACGCTCCCGGAGCCTTCCGGCGCCCACGGATCGCATCGCGACCCTGGCCGACGCCGTACAGGAATGCCTGTTCGCGCACCGGCTGCACCGCGCCGTGCGCCTGCTCGGCGTACAGCTCTCGGGGCTGGCCCCGACCGCCGCGGCCGGGGCCTGAGGCGGAGCTCAGAGCCCCAGGTCGTTGCGCACCGCCGTCAGTGCATCACCGTCGCCATCCGCCATGGTCACCCCGTCGAGCCAGCGCGACAGCAGGGCCGGCTGCTCCTCGATCAGCGCCTGACCGGCCTCGAGCGGAGTCATGTCGTCGTTGATGACGTAACCCCCAGCCTGGCTCTGTTCCTCGACGCTGTAGGCATACTGATCGAGCAGGCGGCCGACGTTGGTGCAGCGCTCGGTATAGCCCTCGGTGGCGACGGTGTAGACCGTGGCGCCGCCCTGGTTGGGGCCGAAATAGTCATCGCCGCCGGTGAGGTAACGCATGTCGATGTTGATGTTCATCGGGTGCGGCGCCCAGCCCAGGAACACCACCCAGTCCTCGCGGGGGACCGAGCGCTGGACCTGCGTGAGCATGCCGGCCTCGGAGGATTCCATGAGTTCCCAGTCGTCGAGGCTGAAGGCGCCATCGTCAATCATCGCCTGAATCGCGGCGTTGCCGTCATTGCCGGCCTCGATTCCGTAGATGCGGCTGTCGAACTCGTCGCTGTACTCATCCAGGTTGGCAAAGTCGCGCACGCCCGCCTGCCAGACATACTCCGGCACCGCCAGCGTGTACTTGGCCCCCTCCAGATTGGCCGTGACCCGCTCGATCTCGTCATCATCGAGATAGGGCCGGATCATGCTCTCCTGCGTGGGCAGCCAGAGGCCGAGGAAGAGATCCCGCTGGCCTTCGGCCACCGACTGGAAGGCGATCGGCACCGAGGCGGTGGTGAGCTCGGTCTCGTAGCCCATGGTATCGAGCAGGTACTGCATGACTTCGGACTTGATGGTCACGCCGGTCCAGTTGACGTTGGCGAGGCCCACCGACTGGCAGCTCTCGGGCTCGCTCGCCATGGCGGTCATGCCGGTGAGCGAGAGGAGGGCCGCGCCAGCGGCCGTGCTCATAGTGCGGATGTTCATGCATCCTCCAAAGGTTGCTTACACAATGCTGTGCAGAATCACCTCAGCATGATTTTGATTGAGCAGTCAATTAATAAAAACTAGACTGGGCCTCACCAGATCGGGAGACAGGGCCATGCCAAAGAAAGGAATGGAGGCCATCCGACAGCGCCAGCTCATCGAGGCAACGCTGCAGGTCATCCACGACCAGGGCCTGCAGGCCACGACCCTGAGCCGGGTCGGCCAGCGCGCCGGCATCTCGCCCGGGCTGGTGGCCCATTATTTCGGCGACAAGGGCCACCTGCTCGCGGCCACCTACCTCCACCTGGTGCGCTCGCTCGAGGAGGAATACCGCAAGGCCCGTCGGGGTACCGCGCCGGGTCTGCCCCGGGTCCGGGCCATCATCGACGCCAACTTCGCCGCCAGTCAGTCCGATGAGGTCACGGTCAGCAGCTGGCTGTCGTTCTATGCCCAGGTCAACCACGTCCCGGCCCTCGCCCGCATCCAGCGGGTGGTCACACGGCGCCTGCGCAGCAACCTGACCCACGCCTTATCGACCCTGATGCCCCGGGGCAATGCCCTGCATGTCGCCGAGGGGCTGGGCGTGATGATCGACGGGCTCTGGCTCCGCGCGAGCCTGCGCACGGGGGGGCTCGATGTGGATGCCGCGCGGGCGATGGCCCATGACTACCTGGACTCGCAACTGCAGATGCTGACCGGAGGCCGCTATGACCAATCCGCCTGAGCGCCTGCTGTGGATCGACAACACCGAAGTCGACAGCAGCACGCGGCAGCGATTCAGCACCGTCAATCCGGCCACCGGCGAGACACTCGCCCGGGTGGCCGAGGCCGAGGCCGCGGATGTCGACCGGGCGGTCCGCAGCGCCCGGGCGGCACAGCCGGGCTGGGCGGCACTGTCGGGCGTGGAGCGGGGCCGCCTCCTTGCCCGGGCCGCCACCGCGGTGCGCGGTCACCGCGACGAGCTGGCCCGTCTGGAATGCCTGGACGGCGGCAAGCCCATCGCCGAGACGCCTGAGGCCGACGTGGATTCCGCGGCGGACTGCCTGGAATACTTCGCCGGACAGGCGGCGTCGCTGCAGGGCGAGTACCAGGAGGTGGCCGGCGGCTTTTTCTACACCCGGCCGGAGCCGCTGGGCGTCTGCGGCGGGATCGGCGCCTGGAATTACCCACTCCAGATCGCCGCGTGGAAGGCGGCGCCGGCGCTGGCCGCCGGCAATACCATGGTTTTCAAGCCCGCCGAGCTGACACCCCTGTCGGGACTGCGGCTGGCGGAGATTTTCGCCGAAGCGGGGTTGCCCGCGGGGGTCTTCAACGTGATCCAGGGCGCGGCGGAGACCGGACAGGCCCTGACCGGACACCCGGACGTGGACAAGATCTCGCTCACCGGCGAGGTGGGCACCGGCAAGGCCGTGATGCGGGCCGCCGCGGACAGCCTCAAGGCCGTGACCATGGAGCTCGGTGGCAAGTCGCCGCTCATCGTCTTCGACGACGCCTCGCTGGAGGATGCCGTCTCCGGCGCCCTGCTCGGGAATTTCTACACCCAGGGCGAGATCTGCACCAACGGCACCCGGGTCTACGTCCATGAGCACATCATGGATGCATTCATCGAACGGGTGATCGACCGCACCCGCCGGCTGCGCATGGGGGATCCGGCCGATCCCGCCACCGACGTGGGGGCGCTCATCTCCGCGGCCCATCGCGACCGCGTGCTCGATTTCATCGCCCGTGGCGAGGCTGAGGGGGCCGAGCGGTTGATTGGTGGCGAACCCGTGTCGGTGCCGGGCTGCGACGGCGGGACGTTCATCTCGCCGGCGGTTTTCCGGGTGGCCGATGAGCGCTGCGTGATCGCCCGCGAGGAGATCTTCGGGCCGGTGATGAGCATCCTGTCATTCGCCGACGAAGCCGATGTCATCGCCCGCGCCAACAATACGCCCTACGGGCTTGCCGGGGGGGTCTTCACCACCGACCTGCAGCGGGCACACCGGGTGGCGGCGGCCTTGAAGGCGGGGGTGGTATGGATCAACCATTACAACCTGACTCCCATCGAAATGCCCTTCGGCGGGGTCGGCCAGTCAGGGATCGGCCGCGAGAACAGCCGCCGGGCGCTGGATCACTACACCCAGCTGAAAAGCGTGTTCGTCGCCAGCGGCGGCGTTGATGCCCCCTATTGAACGGACGCCGCCATGACCCGCGAGAGCTTTGACTACATCATCATCGGTGCCGGTTCGGCCGGCGCCGTGCTCGCCAACCGCCTGACCGAGGACCCGGACTGTCGCGTGCTGCTCCTGGAGGCCGGCCCCATGGACTACAGCCTCTGGATCCACATGCCCTCGGCGTTCGACAAGCCCATGGGCAGTCGCCGCTACAACTGGGGCTATGCGACCGACCCCGAACCCTTCATGGACAACCGCCGCATGGACTGTCCTCGGGGTCATGTCCTGGGTGGATCATCGTCGATCAACGGCATGGCCTATGTCCGCGGCAATGCTCTGGACTACGAGGGCTGGGCGGAGGATTTCGGCCTCGAGGACTGGCGCTATGCCGACGTCCTGCCCTACTTCCGCCGCGCCGAGGACTTCGACCAGGGGGCGAATGCCTACCATGGGAGCGGAGGGCCCCTCCACGTCACCACGGGGGCGATGCGCAACCCGTTGTATCGGGCCTTCGTGGAAGCGGGGATGGCCGCGGGCTACCCGGAGACCGAGGATATGAACGGCTACCAGCAGGAGGGGTTCGGGCCGATGTTCATGACCACGCGGGACGGCATCCGCTGGTCAACGGCCAATGCCTACCTCCGGCCTGTCATGCGCCGTGCCAATCTGACCATCCGCACCCGGGCGCTCACCGAGACGCTGACCTTCGAGACCGACCGCGCCAGTGGCGTGCGCTATCGGCATCGCGGCCGCGTTCAGCAGGCGCAGGCCGAGCGGGAGGTCCTGCTCTGTGCCGGGGCGATCAACTCGCCGCAGATCCTCATGCGATCCGGTGTGGGGCCCGCGGATCAGCTGCGCGGACATGGCATTGATGTGCGCCATGACCTGCCGGGTGTGGGCGGGAACCTGCAGGATCACCTCGAGGTGTATGTCCAGTATGCCTGTCGCGAACCGATCACCCTGTTCAGTGCCCTCAAGCCCTGGAACCAGGCGCGCATCGGGCTGCAGTGGCTGACCACCCGGCGCGGGCTCGGCGCCAGCAATCACTTCGAGTCCGGCGGGTTCATCCGCAGTGAGGCGGGTGTGCGCTATCCCAACCTGCAGTACCACTTCATGCCCATCGCGGTGACCTACGACGGCAGCGTGTCGGCCGACTGCCATGGCTTCCAGGCCCATGTCGGCCCGATGCGTCCGGAAAGCCGGGGCCGCGTCAGCCTGGGTGGCAGCGATCCCGAAGACGCACCGCGGATTGTCTTCAACTACATGGGCACCGAGCGTGATCGACGGGAGATGCGCGATGCCGTGCGCCTTACCCGCGAGGTGATCGAGCAGGCGCCCATGGACCGCTTCCGTGACCGCCCCCTGTCACCCGATGTCAACGTACAGAGTGACGCCGAGATCGATGCCTGGGTCCGGATACATGGCGAGAGTGCCTATCATCCCAGCGGCACCTGCCGCATGGGCCGGCCGGACGACGCCGAGACCGTGGTGGATGGCCAGGGACGGGTCCGCGGCATCGCGGGGCTGCGCGTGGTGGATGCCTCGATCATGCCGCGGATCACCACCGGCAATCTCAACGCACCGACCATCATGATGGCCGAGAAGCTCGCCGATGCCATTCGCGGCGCGACGCCGGCGCGTGACCCCCAGCCCTGGTACGAGGCGGTCGACTGGCAGGAACGGCAACGCTAGGCCGGCACTGCCCATGCTTTTCAGACAAGGCGGGTAGTCCAGCGGGTCACAAGTCTGAAGCCTTCCTGCGTTACAATGTTGCTCTGCAACATACACCGGCCCGGAGGACTGCCCATGACGGTCCGCAATATCGACGCGCTGCTCAAGCCCCGTTCCATCGCGATCATCGGTGCCAGCCGCCGCGCAGGCTCGGTCGGCGCCGTCCTCGCCCGCAACCTGTTCAACGGGGGTTTCGACGGGCCCATCATGCCCGTCAACCCGAAGCATGAGGCCATTGAAGGCGTTCTCTGCTACCGCGACATCAGCGAACTGCCCGTCACGCCGGACCTTGCCGTTGTCTGCACGCCACCCAAGACCGTGCCGGACATCGTCCGGCAGCTGGCCGAGCGCGGCACCCGCGGCGTCGTCGTGATCACCGCAGGGTTCGGCGAGGGGAATGACGAGGAAGGCATGGCACTCCGCCAGGCCACGCTGGATGCCGCGCGGCCGCATCTCACGCGCATTATCGGGCCGAACTGCCTGGGTATCCTGGTCCCTGGCATGGGCCTCAACGCGAGCTTCGCCCATCTGGCGCCGCCCAAGGGACGGATCGCCTTTGTGACCCAGTCGGGCGCCATCGTCACTTCGGTACTGGACTGGGCGGAGCGCCGGAATATCGGCTTCTCGCACATGATATCGCTGGGCGACATGGCGGATGTCGACTTCGGCGACACCATCGACTACCTGGCCAACGATCCCAACACCCGCGCCATCCTGTTGTATGTCGAGGCCATCACCGATGCCCGCAAGTTCATGTCGGCGGCGCGGGCCGCGGCCCGCATGAAGCCGGTGATCGTGGTCAAGGCCGGCCGTCATGCCGCCAGTGCGCAGGCCGCCGCCTCCCATACAGGCGCACTGGCTGGCTCCGATGCAGTGTATGACGCCGCCTTCCGGCGCGCCGGCATGCTCCGGGTGGATACGCTCGGTGAGCTCTTCGCAGCGGTGGAGACCCTGGCCTCGACGGAGCCGCCGGCGGGTGACCGGCTCGCCATCCTGACCAACGGGGGGGGTATCGGCGTGCTGGCCACCGACGCATTGATTGGCCATGGAGGCCAACTGGCCGAACTCCCGCCGGAGACCATCGATTCACTGAATGAGGTGCTGCCGCCAACCTGGTCGCATGGCAACCCGGTGGACATCATCGGCGATGCCCCCGGCAAGCGGTACGCAGACTCCCTGTCCATCCTTGCCGACACGCAGGACGCCGATGCCATACTCGTGCTGAACTGCCCCACGGCGGTTGCCGACAGCATGGATGCCGCCGAGGCAGTCATCGCCGAGCAGGGCCGGCAGCGCAGCGGGCGCGGCCATCGGCCGACCCTCCTGACCTGCTGGGTCGGTGAACACACCGCCCAGAACGCCCGCCGTCGTTTTGCCGAGGCCGGCATACCGAGTTACACCACGCCCGAGGGCGCGGTGCGGGCGTTCATGCACATGGTCGACTACCGCCGCAACCAGGAGCAGCTGCTGGAGACGCCGCCTTCGGTGCCGGAGCTGTTCACGCCGGATTACGAGACCGCCAATCAGTTGGTCGAGAAGGCAGCCGCCGAGGGTCGCGAGATCCTCAGCGAGCCGGAGGCCAAGCAGCTACTGGCGGCCTACGGCGTCGAAGTCGTGCCCACCGAGGTGGCCACCGACGCCGATCGCGCCGCTGAGGCGGCCGATCGCCTGGGCTATCCGGCGGCGATCAAGATCCTCTCCAAGGATATTACCCACAAGAGTGACGTGGGCGGTGTCGTGCTCGACCTGGAAGACGCCGATGCCGTCCGTCATGCCGCGGAGGGGATGCAGCGCCGCGTGTCGGAGACCTATCCCGACGCCGAGCTGCAGGGTTTCAGCGTGCAGCCGATGGTCAAGCGGGCTGGCGCCTGGGAGCTCATCGCCGGCTTCACCGAAGATGAACAGTTCGGACCGGTGGTGCTCTTCGGCCAGGGTGGCACCGCTGTCGAGGTGATCAAGGATCAGTCCCTGGCGCTGCCACCCCTTAACCTGAAACTGGCCGGCGACATGATCTCGAGGACGCGGATCTACCGTCAGCTGCAGGGCTACCGCGATCGCAGGCCCGCCGACATGGAGGCCATCGAGCTGACACTGACGCGGATCGCCCAGATCGCGGCTGACCTCTCGCGGGTCAAGGAACTGGACATCAATCCGCTGCTGGCCTCCGCCGACGGCGTAGTGGCACTGGATGCCCGGATTCGGATCGGTGAGAACGGCCAGGGCACCCGGCGCCTCGCGATCCGCCCCTACCCCAGAGGCCTCGAGAAGACTGTCACCGCCGACGATGGCCAGCATTATCTGCTGCGGCCGATCCTGCCGGAGGACGAACCCGCGCTGCACCGCGCATTCGCCCATCTGACACCGGAGCAGATCCGGCTGCGCTTCTTCGCGCCGATGAAGCAGCTCAGCCACATGGCCGCGGCCCGCTTCACGCAGATCGACTACAACCGGGAAATGGCGCTGATCATCACCGATCCGGACAAGGTGCCCGGTGAGGCGGAGCTCTACGGGGCAGTCCACATCCATGCCGACCCGGATGGCGAGAAGGCGGAGTACTCGATCATCGTGCGCAACGACCTGACCCGCCAGGGCCTGGGCCGGCTGCTGATGGAGCATGTCATCGACTATGCACGTCATCGCGGCATCGGTGAGATCGACGGCGATGTGCTGCGCGAGAACCAGCCCATGCTCGCCCTCTGCCGCCAGCTGGGCTTTGAAGAGCACGTCGACCCCGAGGAGCGCGACGTCATCCGCGTGACCCTGCCGCTGGCGACCGACACCGGCGGTGGCTGAACACCGCCGGCCGGCCGCCGGCTAGCGGTATTTCATGATCTCCATGAGTTCGTCGACGATGACGTCGGCGTCCCCGCGCTCGCGGGCGCTGGTCACGTGGTGGTGCAGGTGGCTGCGAAGGACCGCGTCGCCGACCTTGGCGAGCGCCCCGTCCACCGCCTTGAGCTGGCGCAGCACGTCCACACAGTAGACATCATCACGCTCAAGCATGCGGACGATGCCCTCGACATGGCCGCGGATGGAAGCCAGCCGTTGCCGGGCGGCATCCCGGACCGTCGGATCAAGAGCGAGCTGGCAGTGCTTGGTGGTCTCGGCCATGGTCAGCTTCCTGGCGGTGCGCGGCCGGACGGAACCGACGCAGGCGCAGCGAATTACTAAGGACGAACAGGCTGGACAGGCTCATCGCTGCCGCAGCAGCCATCGGGTTGAGCAACCAGCCGGTCAACGGATACAGCAGCCCCGCTGCGACCGGGATCAACAGCACATTGTATCCGTAGGCCCAGACGAAGTTGCCCTGGATGGTGCGGTGAGTGCGTCGGGCCAGGTCCACGGCATCCAGCAGGCCATTCAGATCGGCACGCATGAGCACCGCATCGCCCGCCTCGATGGCCACGTCCGTTCCGGTGCCAATGGCCACACCGACATCGGCACGGGCGAGCGCCGGTGCGTCGTTGATGCCGTCACCAACGAACGCCACGCGACGGCCTTCGGCCTGCAGACGCTGGACTTCCCGCGCCTTGCCATCCGGCAGGACACCAGCCATCACCTCATCGATGCCGAGTCGCTCGGCGAGGGCATTGGCGGTGGCCTGCTGGTCGCCGGTGACCATGGCGACGTTCAGACCTCGATCGCGAAGTTCGGCGATGACATGGCTACTCTCGGCCCGCGGCGGATCGGCCACGGCGGCCACACCGAGCAATTGGCCGTCCACGGCCGCATAGAGCGGTGTTTTGGCCTGCATCATCAACGCCTCGGCGCTGGACTGCACGCTGCGGACATCCACGCCGAGCCATTCCATGTAATGGGCGGCGCCGATGTGGACGTAACGCCCATCCACCCGCGCCTCGACACCAAAGCCCGTGACCGCATCAAAATCGGTCGCGACCGGTATGGAGAGACCGCGCCGGCGGGCAGCGTCGACGATGGCCTGACCCAGCGGATGCTCGCTGTGGGATTCCACCGCGGCCATCATCGCGAGGGCGTCGTCCTCGCTGCCGGCGGCCACCTCAAGATCAGTCAGTTGCGGTTCACCCAGGGTCAACGTCCCGGTCTTGTCGAGCACCACGGTATCGGCCCGGGCCAGTGACTCCAGTGCGGCACCCCGGCGCAGCAGCATCCCGTTCTCGGCACCCTTGCCGGTGGCGACCATCACGGCCGTCGGCGTCGCCAGCCCCATGGCGCAGGGGCAGGCGATGAGCAGGACGCTGACCGTGGCCACGAACGCATAGGAGAGCACCGGATCGGGCCCGATCGCGAGCCAGATCGCGCCGGTGGCAAGGGCCACCAGCAGGACGATGGGCACGAATACCCCGGCGATGCGATCGGCGAGCTGCTGGATGGGGGGTTTCTCGGCCTGCGCCTGTTCCACCATATCGATAATCTGGGCCAGCACAGTCTCGGAACCCACCTCGGTGACCCTCGCCGTGAGCGATCCCTGACCGTTGACGGTGCCGGCCACCAGCCGGTCGCCGGCGTTCTTGGCCACCGGTACGGGCTCGCCGGTGATCATCGACTCGTCGACCCGCGATTGTCCTTCGCTGATCTCGCCATCCACCGGGATACGCTCTCCCGGGCGGACCAGGACGGTGTCGCCGGTGGCGACCTCATCAATCGGCACCTCGACGGTATCGCCATCGCGCACCACTCGGGCCGTATGGGACTGCATCCCCAGCAGGCGTTTGATGGCCATGGAGGTCCGACCGCGGGCGATCTGTTCGAGGTAGCGACCCACCAGAATCAGGGTGATGATGACGCCGGACGCCTCGAAATAGCTGCCCGCGGTTCCCTCGGGGAAGATCGCCGGCAGGGTCAGTGCCAGCAATGAGTAAACGTAAGCCGCACCGGCTCCGATCATGACCAGACTGCTCATGGCGGGCGCGCGGTGGCGCATTTCCGAAAAGCCCTTGATGAAGAAATCGCGGCCCGCCCAGAACACCACGGGGGTGGCGAGGAGCCACTCAATGGCGATCCAGCCCCGATCAGGCAGCCATTGCGTGAACCAGTCGTGGCCCGCGGGGATGTGGCGGCCCATGGCAATGATCACCAGCGGCAACGTAAAGGCCGCGGCAATGGCCACCCGCTGACGCAGCCGCTGCTGCTCGCGCTGACCGGCGTCAGCCTCGTCTCCGTCGGCGGAGTCCCCGCCGGTGGCCCGGGCACCATAACCCGCCGCCTCCACGGCGCCGGTCATGGCCGGCATGCTGGCGGCTGCCGGCAGATACTCGACGCGCGCGGTACTCATTCCGAGGTTGGCGCTGGCATCGAGCACGCCGGGGACGCTCTCGAGGGCAGCCTCGACGCGGCTCACGCAGCCACCGCAGGTGACACCAGTGAGCGCCAGGGTTGCGCTGTCCGTCGCCGGCGGATAGCCGGCTTCCGTCAGGGCCTCGGCGGCCGCACGCAGGACGGTGGCCGGGTCGTGCCCGGAGTCGATCTCCAGGCGTGCCTTCGCCGTGGACAGATTGACGCTGACCGCGTTGATTCCAGAGACATTGCCCAGTGCGGTCTCCGCCCGCCGGACGCAACTCCCGCAGTTGAGGCCCGTGATTTGCAGATTGAAGGTTGATTCGGACATGGCAAACCATTCCCTGCCGTTACAACGGGATCACGATACCCCTCCCCAGGGGGGGTCGGTCAAACCGTCTATCCTGAAGGGCGGGAAAGAAAAAGGGGGCCCGAGGGCCCCCTAAAAGTCCGGATGAGGAGATAAGTCCGGATTACATGCTGGCGCGCCAGCCGGCTACGAGCTCGTTGTAGGGCACGGTCTTGCCCTGCGGCTTCTCGTTATCCAGCGGGGGCTTGGGTGCGCCGGGCTGGTCGAACCAGTACTCGGCACTCCGCTCCTCGTTCATGCGCGGTCCGCAGCGGTCCTGCACACCGGCACGCTCGAGGCGCTCCATGACGCGGTCCTGCTCCTGGGCCAGGTTGTCCATGGCGGCCTGCGGTGTCACCTCGCCGGTGACGGCCGCCGCCACGTTGGACCACCACAGCTGAGCCAGACGCGGATAGTCAGGCACGTTGGTGCCGGTATCCGTCCACAGGGCACGGTCGGGGCTGCGGTAGAACTCGACGAGACCACCCAGCTTCGGTGCCCGCTCGGTCATCGACTCGGACATGATGTCGGACTGGCGGATCGGCGTGAGGCCCTCGTGGAGCTTCTTCAGCGACACGACCTTGGAGGTCACGAACTGCGCATACAGCCAGGCCGCCTTACGACGATCCGGATCCGCATGCTCGAAGAAGGTCCAGGAACCGATGTCCTGATAACCGACCTTCATGCCCTCTTCCCAGTATGGGCCATGGGGTGACGGCGCCATACGCCACTTCGGCGTGCCATCGGCGTTCACCACCGGAGTCCCCTCAGCGGCCATCGGCGCGGTGAAGGCGGTGTACCAGAAGATCTGCTGGGCAATCTGACCCTGTGCCGGGACGGGACCCGCCTCGGAGAAGGTCATGCCGGCAGCCTCCGGCGGAGCGTACGCATCGAGCCAGTCGATGTACTTCGTCAGGGCGTAGACCGCAGCCGGGCCGTTCACGGCACCACCACGGGTCACGTCGGAGCCCACCGGATGGCAGTCCTCGACGCGGATGCCCCACTCGTCGACCGGATGACCGTTCGGCAGACCGGTGTCACCGGCACCCGCCATGGACAGCCAGGCATCAGTGAAGCGCCAGCCCAGGGACGGGTCCTTCTTGCCATAGTCCATGTGACCATAGACTGTCCGGCCGTCCAGCTCACCGACATGCTCGGTAAAGAACTCGGCGATGTCCTCATAGGCCGACCAGTTGGTGGGCACGCCCAGCTCGTAGCCGTAGATGTCCTCGAACTGTGCCTGCAGATCCTCGCGCTGGAACCAGTCATAGCGGAACCAGTACAGGTTCGCGAACTGCTGGTCGGGCAGCTGATACATCTTGCCGTCGGGCGCCGTCACGGCATCCAGACCGATGAAATCATCCAGATCCAGGTAGGGGGAGGTCACGTCGGCGCCCTCGCCCTCCATGTAGTCGGATAGCGGAATCACCTGGCCGTAGCGGTAATGCGTACCAATCAGGTCGGCATCGTTGACGTAGCCATCGTAGATGCTCTCCCCCGACTGCATCTCGGTCTGCAGCGCCTCAATGACGTCACCCTCGCCGATCAGATCATGGGTCACGTTGATCCCAGTGATCTCCGAGAAGGCCGGGGCCAGCACACTGGCCTCGTACTCGTGGGTCGGGATGGTCTCGGACACGACTGAGACGTCCATGCCGCGGAACTCTTCGGCCGCGTCAATGAACCACTCAAGCTGCTCCAGCTGTTCCTCGCGGGTCAGTGTCGATGGCTGGAACTCGTCGAGATACTGCTCGGCGACGGCCATCTGCGCATCGGTCGCGGCATGGGCACTGCCCAGACCGCCCACACCGAGTGCAGCGGCGACCGCAAGCGCGGTCCATGGCTGCATGGCGCTTTTATGCTGTTTCATTTCTTTCTCCTCCTGGAGGGGATCACCTTTGATCCCGTTACCAAAGGGCAGTGGCACCAGCCTATCCGATGCATGCCCGGTTCATGCCAAGCGGGTGCCAGGCACCCGCAAGCCAGTCAGCCCCAACGCAGCATCACCACCGCATAGACGATGGAAATGCCTGAGGCAATCAAAAGACTCGCGTCCGTAAACGCCAGCCAGATGAGATGGATATAAGCCGCTCCCAGCAGGCTCATGAACAGCCGGTCGCCGCGCGTGGTCGGCACCGGCAGGAAGCCCTTCCGCTCGTAGGTCGGGATGACGAACTGCAGCACACCAAAGACCACCAGCATGACCGCGATCGAGGCAAAGAAGATCGCCACCGGCTGCGTCCAGGCCATCCACGCGAGATTAAATCCAGCTTCTTGATTCATCGTGTCTTTACTCCGATCACACGCGGCCCAGCGCGAACCCGCGGGCGATGTGCTTGCGCACGAACCAGATCACCAGCGCCCCCGGCACCAGGGTCAGCACACCGGCGGTGGCGAGCAGGCCCCAGTCAAGCCCCGAGGCACCCACCGTCCGTGTCATCGTGACGGCAATCGGCTTGGCCTCGGTGGAGGTGATGGTCCGGGCAATCAGCAGCTCCACCCACGAGAACATGAAGCAGAAGAATGCCGTCACCCCCACGCCCGAGCGGATCAGGGGCAGGAAGATTGTGATGAAGAAACGCGGCCAGGAATATCCGTCGAGGTAGGCCGTCTCGTCGATCTCCTTGGGCACGCCGGACATGAACCCCTCGAGGATCCATACCGCCAGCGGCACGGTGAACAGCGTATGCGCCAGCGCGACGGCGATATGCGTGTCGTACAGGCCGACGCTCTGGTAGAGCTCGAAGAACGGCAGCAGGAACACCGCCGGCGGCGCCATGATATTGGTCAGCAGCCAGAAGAACAGATGCTTGTCGCCCAGGAAGTTGTACCGGGAGAAGGCATAGGCCGCCGGCAGCGCCACCGTCAGCGAGATCACCACGTTCATCAACACGTAAAGCGTGGAATTGATGTACCCCGGGTACCACGTGGGATCGGTGAAGATCTTCACGTAATTGGCCACCGTCAGATCATTCGGCCACAGCGTGAACGTCGAGAGAATCTCCTGATTCGTCTTCAGCGACATCATGATGAGCCAGTAGATCGGCAGCATCAGGAAGACGAGCCACAGGCCAAGGAAGATGTAACGTCGCTTGGAACCCACGGCTTAACCCTCCCGGTCCATGTTGAGAATGGTCAGATAGAACACGTAGCTGAACAGCAGGATGATCAGGAAGTAGATCAGCGAGAAGGCCGCCGCCGGACCCAGATCAAACTGCCCCACTGCCATCGTGGTCAGCCGCTGACTCAGGAAAGTGGTGGCGTTGCCCGGACCACCGCCCGTCAGCACGAACGGCTCGGCGTAGATCCGGAAACTGAAGATGAAGCGCAGGAGAATGGCGATCAGCAGCACACCCTTGAGCTTCGGCAGCTCGATGTACCGGAACACCGCCCAACGTGATGCGCCGTCGATGCGCGCGGCCTGATAAAAGGCATCGGGAATGGCCTGCAGCCCGGCGTAGCAGAGCAGGATCACCAGTGACGTCCAGTGCCAGACGTCCATGACGAGCACGGTGACCCAGGCATCCAGCGAATCCCCGGTGTAGTTATAGTCCAGACCGATGGAATTCAGGAAAACGCCGGCGAGCCCTACGTCCGGTCGGGCGAAGACCTGCCAGATCGTGCCGACCACGTTCCACGGCACCAGCAGGGGCAGCGCCAGGAGGACCAGCGAGACGGACACCCATGGGCCCTTCTTGGGCAGACACAGCGCGAGACCGATGCCCAGCGGGATCTGAATCAGGAGCACGGCGGCCGAGAAGATGATCTGGCGGATCAGCGCGCCGTGCAGCGCCGGATCCCGCAGCACCTCCTTGAACCACTCCGTGCCCACGAAGAACCGGGAATCGGGACCAAAAATGTCCTGCACCGAATAGTTGACGACGGTCATCAGCGGCATGATGGCGCTGAAGGCCACCACCAGCACCACTGGCAGCACCATCAGCCAGGCCCATTGGTATTCACGCTTTTCCACGTTCTCTCCCCCTAGCCGACCAGCTTGTCGTCGGCATACAGCAGTGCGTTCTCAGTGGGGAACACCACCCGCAGACCCTCACTGCCGATCTTCTCGGACTCTTCCAGGCGCACATGCACCTGATGCTGGCCAAGGTGGCCGGTCACCAGTTCGTAGTCGCCCAGATCCTCAACCTTGTCCACCTTGACGGTGAGCGCCGTTTCGTCGGCCGCCGCCGGACGGATCAGCCCGGGCCGGATGCCGAGCTGCAGCTTGCCACCGGCGCTGCGCGCGGCCTCGGCCATGGCGGGATCCACCGGAATATGCTCTCCGTCCACCACGGCGTGATGACCGTCGACCTGACAGTCGAAGAAATTCATGCCGGGGCTGCCGATGAAGTAGCCCACAAAGGTATGGGCCGGGCGCTCGAAGAGTTCTTGCGGTGTGCCAACCTGAAGCACCTGGCCGGCCAGCATGACCACCACCTTGTCGGCGAAGGTCAGCGCCTCGGTCTGGTCATGCGTGACATAGACCAGCGTGAGGTTGAGCTGCTCATGCACCTCCCGGAGCTTGCGCCGCAGCTGCCACTTCAGATGCGGGTCGATCACGGTGAGCGGTTCATCGAACAGCACCGCCGCCACGTCCTCACGAACCAGCCCGCGGCCCAGGGAGATCTTCTGCTTGGCGTCGGCGGTGAGGTTATTGGCACGGCGCTTGAGGACCTCTTCAAGGCCGAGCATGCCCGCGATGTGCTTCACGCGACGCTCGACATAGTCCTCGCCATGCTTGCGGTTGCGCAGCGGGAAGGCGAGGTTGTCGAACACGCTCATCGTGTCGTAGATGACCGGGAACTGGAAAACCTGGCCGATGTTGCGCTGCTCCGGAGCCAGCGTGGTGACGTCGCGGTCGCCGAACATCACCCGACCCTCCGAGGGCTGCACAAGCCCCGAGATGATGTTCAGCAGCGTGGTCTTGCCACAGCCGGACGGCCCGAGGAGGGCATAGGCACCCCCGTCTTCCCAGACATGCTGCATGGGCTGCAGGGCATAATCACCGCCAGGGGCGTACTGGTGCGCCAGATTATTGAGTTCTATTCGCGCCATTGTGTCATCCGCATTAGCTGTGCGGCGCGGCCGCCAACTGGTCCGCGCTGTCGAAGGCGTATGCCCGGGTCAGATCCATGAAAAGCTCGAAGCGCTCGCCGGGGTGCACCTGATGGACGCCGCGCTCCTCGATCACCCAGTCCCGGCCGTTGACCTCGAGATGGACGTAGGTCACGGATCCGGCGATTTCGGCGACCTCGACCGTGCCATGGAGCCCGATACGCCCCTCGCCGGCGCTCACGAACAGGTGATGCGGCCGGATACCGACGGTGTAGTGGCCCGGGGCCAGATCCTTCATATGCGCCGGCAGCGGCGCGCTCAGCAGGCCTTCCACCTTGACCTGGCCGTCTCCCACCTCCACCGGCATGAGATTCATGGGCGGGTCAGCGAACACCTGGGTCACCGTGGTATTCGCCGGATGGCGGTAGCACTGGGCCGTCACGCCGTTCTGAATGACCCGACCTTCATGCAATACCGTTGTCTTACCGCCCAGCACGAGCGCTTCTTCGGGCTCCGTGGTGGCATAGACCACCACCGTGTCGCGATCGGCAAAGAGCGAACGGAGCTCCGATCGAAGGCCCTCACGCAGTTTGTAGTCCAGGTTGACCAGCGGCTCGTCCAGAAGCACCAGCTTGGCATCGCGCACCAGCGCCCGGGCCATGGCGCAGCGCTGCTGCTGACCACCGGAAAGTTCTGACGGGAGCCGGTCGATCAGGTGATCAATGCCGAGGCGCTCGGCCTCGGTGCGCACCAGGCGATCGATCTCCGACCTGGAGATCCCCGCCAGCTTGAGCGGCGACGCGATGTTGTCGTAGACGCTCAGCGACGGGTAGTTGATGAACTGCTGGTAGACCATACCGACCGACCGCTTGCGGACCGGAACGCGGGTCACGTCCTGGCCATCCTCGACCACGCGGCCGCGGTTCGGCGGCTCCAGGCCGGCCATGATCCGCATCATGGTGGTCTTGCCGGCCTCGGTCAGGCCCAGCAGCACATTGAACTCACCGCGCTCGAAGGTGAGGTTGATATCTTTCAGGTAAACCTCACCACCGACGGTGCGGTCGACCCCCTCAAGGACCAGACTCATTACGCAGTTGCCCTCTTCTTGTTCTGGCCGGTGAACCAGGCGTCCACCCGCTCACGCTGCGAGGCATCGAGCATCAGGCCGAGCTTGGTGCGCCGCCAGATGGCATCCTCGCAGGTCATCGCCCATTCCCGCTCGGCAAGATATCGCAGCTCGGCCTCGTAGAGGTCGGCACCGAAATGTTCGCCAAGATCCTCCAGGGAGCTGGCGTCACCCAGCATCTGCTCCACGCAGGTGCCGTAGTTGCGGGCCAGGCGCCACGCCATACTCTCCGGCAGCCACGGCCGCGACTTGCGCAGCGCGGCGAGGTAGGCGTCGAAGTCACCATCGGGGATGTCGCCTCCGGGAAGCGCCGAACGACCGGTCCAGTCGGTGATGCTGGCGCCGAGCAGGGGCGCGATGCGGTCCACCGCCTGACGCGCCAGCGTGCGATAGGTGGTGATCTTGCCCCCGAACACCGAGAGGAGCGGTGCGTCCCTGTCGTCAAGCTCAAGGCTGTAGTCGCGGCTCACCGCCGAGACGTCCTCCTCCTCGGACTCGTCATACAGGGCGCGGACGCCAGAATAGGTCCAGACCACGTCCTTCGGCCCGATGCCATGCTTGAAATAGCGATTGACGGCGTCGCAGAGATACTGGATCTCCTCGTCGCTCGCCGTTGCGTCCGCCGGGTTGCCCTCGTAGGCCACGTCGGTGGTGCCGATGAGCGTGAAATGCTGCTCGTAGGGAATCGCGAAGATCACGCGGCCGTCGTCGTTCTGGAAGAGGTAGGAGTCCTCGTGATCGAACATCTTGGGCACGACGATGTGACTGCCCTTGACCAGGTGGACATCCTTTTCGGCCTTTTCGTCTTCCTGGTGCATGGCGCTACCGAGGAATCGGGCGACCCAGGGGCCCGCGGCGTTCACAATCGAACGAGAACGAACATCATGCACCGCCCCGCTGACCGTGTCGGTGAGCTGTACGCGCCATTCGTCGCCACTGCGCTCGGCGCCCGTGCAGCGCGTACGGGGCAGCACCCTGCCGCCACGGGCCTCGACATCCATGCAGTTGAGCACGACCAGCCGGGAATCCTGCACCCAGCAGTCGGAGTAGATGAAGCCCTTGCGGAGGCTGTCCTTGAGCGGCGCCCCGGCGAAATGCGTCTGCAGGTTGATGCCCTTCGACCCCGGCAGCTTCTTGCGGCCGCCCAGGTGGTCGTACAGGAACAGGCCCATGCGGATCATCCACGCCGGCCGCAGCTCCTTGACATGCGGCATGACGAAACGAAGCGGCCAGATGATGTGCGGCGCGATGCCCATGAGGACTTCCCGCTCTTTCAGCGCCTTCTGAACGAGTCGGAATTCATAGTATTCGAGATAGCGCAGACCGCCGTGTACCAGCTTGGTACTGGCGGAGGAGGTGTAATTGGCGAGATCGCCCTGCTCGACGAGCAGGACCCGGAGCCCGCGGCCCGCCGCGTCGCGTGCGATGCCCGCACCGTTGATGCCGCCACCGACGACAACAACGTCGTAGAAGTCCGTCTGCTGACCCTCGGAAGACACGAGTGCCTCTCCTCCGTTTCGAATGACGGCGGCTATATTGCCGCTTCGTAATGTTCGATTTCAAACATATCATCCCCAAACGGGGTGTCAAGCGAACATTTCCGCGCTATTCAGGGGTCCGTGACGACCAGGCGACCGCCGTTCTCGGCCAGGATCCGACGGATGGGCGCCGGCGGCTCGGCATCGGTGTAGAGCTCGGTCACGCGACTGAGATCGCCCACGCGCACCAGCGCATTCCGGCCGAACTTGCTGTGGTCGGCGCCAAGGAGGATGGAGCGGGCGTTGCCCATGATCACCTGGAGCACCCGCACCTCGCGGTAGTCGAAATCGAGCAGGGTTCCGTCCGACTCAATGCCGGAGATTCCCATAACCGCATAATCGACCTTGAACTGATTCATGAAATCAATGGTTGCCTCACCAGTGATCCCGCGATCGCGGTGGCGCACCACCCCGCCGGCGACAATGACCTCGCAGCCCGGGTTGTCCGCGAGGATGCTGGCGACATTGAGGTTATTCGTTATGACCCGCAGGCCGCGGTGGTCCCGCAGTGCGGCCGCCACCGCCTCGGTGGTCGTTCCAAGGGTGATGTAAAGCGATGCCTGGTTGGGAATGCGTGCCGCGATCGCTGCCCCGATGCGCTCCTTCGCCTCGGGATAGAGGATCTGACGCGCCTGGTAGGCGACGTTCTCGACACTCGATGGCAGACCCGCCCCACCATGGTAACGACGCAGCAGTCCGGCGCTGCACAGGGCATTGATGTCCCGCCGGATCGTCTGTGAAGTCACGGAGAAATGCTGGGCGAGCTCCTCGACGGAGACAAAGCCCTGTTCCTGCACCAGGCTGAGCATCGCCTGCTGACGGCGATTCAATTCAACGGCATCATCGTCTACCGCGATCACCGTTCTCCCCCTTGTTTTCGCTTGCGAACACCAAGCTTGACATTTTTTGCTCGGATTCGATCATACCGGTTTGGACAAACGGCGCAAATTCTATGGAGGAGGGCAGCGGAATGGCTGAAAACAGCGGCATCCTGGCCATCGATCAGGGCACGACCAGTTCACGGGCGATTGTCTTCAACCTCGAAGGTCGGATCATTGCCACGGCCCAGGAGGAATTCACCCAGCATTATCCGCACAGCGGCTGGGTGGAGCACGATCCCCAGGATCTGCTGAACACCACCGTCGACACCTGCCGCCGCGCCCTGAAAGCCGCAAAGGCCGCCGGCGTCCATGCCCGCACCATCGGCATCACCAACCAGCGGGAAACCACCATCCTCTGGGACCGCACCACGGGCGAGCCCGTCCACAATGCCATCGTCTGGCAGGACCGCCGCACCGCCGAGCGCTGCGCCGCCCTGAAGTCGGCCGGCCATGAGCCGCTGGTGGCCGAGCGTACCGGCCTGCTGCTCGACCCGTACTTCGCCGCGACCAAGATCGCCTGGATACTGGAGAACGTGAAGGGCGTCCGGGAACGTGCCCGAAACGGCGAACTCGCTTTCGGCACCGTGGACACCTGGCTGCTGTGGAAACTGACCGGTGGCCGCAGCCATGCCACCGATGCCACCAACGCCAGCCGCACGCTACTCTTCGACATCCACCGTCAGGCCTGGGACGAAGACCTGCTGGCGCTGTTCGACATCCCCGCGGCCATCCTGCCCGAGGTGCTCGACAGTGCCGCCGACTTCGGGGTGACCGATCCGGCGCTTCTGGGCGCGGAACTGCCGATCGAGGGCATCGCCGGCGATCAGCACGCCGCCGTGGTCGGTCAGTGCTGCTTCCAGCCCGGCATGATCAAGAGCACCTACGGCACGGGCTGCTTCGCCCTGATGAACACCGGCGACCAGGCGGTGCCATCCAGCAACCGCTTGCTGACCACCACGGCCTACCGCATCAACGGTCGCCCGACCTATGCCCTTGAGGGCGCCATCTTTATCGCTGGTGCCGCCATCCAATGGCTGCGTGACGAGCTCGGCATCATCGCACATGCCTCGCAGAGCGAGGGTCTCGCCAATGATGCGGAGGCGGAAGGGCTGTATCTGGTCCCGGCCTTCACGGGCCTGGGCGCACCGTGGTGGGATCCGAACGCGCGCGGGGCCATTTTCGGCCTCAACCGCAACACCGGTGTCGCCGAGTTCGTCCATGCGGCGCTGGATTCGGTGTGCCTGCAGACAGGCGACCTTCTGGAAGCCATGGCAGGTGACTCCGGCACAGCCCAGGAGACCCTGCGCGTGGATGGCGGAATGGTCGCCAACAACTGGCTGCTGCAGCGGCTGGCCGACCTCACCGGGCTCGCGGTGGAACGACCGGAGATCATCGAGACCACCGCCCTGGGCGCCGCCTACCTGGCGGGGCTCCAGCACGGGCTGTACGATTCGCTGGAGAGCCTGGAGTCGCGGTGGGCCCTGGACCGGCGCTTTGAGCCGGCGATCTCCCGGGGTGCGCGGGAGCACGTTGTGGAGGGCTGGCACGATGCCGTGCGCCGGACGCTGACCACCGGCAATTGAGACGCTATCATGGCGTTTTGAGTGGAGGGGATCATGCAGTACCTGCATACGATGGTGCGCATCAGCGATATCGACGAGTCACTGGCGTTCTACTGCGGACTGCTCGGCATGGAGGAAGTCAGCCGACGCGAGAGTGACCGGGGCCGGTTCACGCTGATATTCCTCGCCGCCCCGGCGGACGTGGATCGGGCCCGTTCGGATGATCGGGCGCCCATGCTGGAGCTGACCTACAACTGGGATCCGGAGGCGTACGCTGGCGGGCGCAACTTCGGCCATCTGGCCTATCGAGTGAATGACATCTACGGGCTCTGCCAGCGGCTCATGGACAACGGCGTCACCATCAACCGGCCGCCCCGCGATGGTCATATGGCCTTCGTGAAGTCCCCCGACGGCATCTCCATCGAGCTGCTGCAGAAGGGTGATGCACTGCCGCCCCAGGAGCCCTGGGTCTCCATGCCCAATACGGGGAGCTGGTAATGGCAGCCGTCGGCCAGCGCCCGATGGACGATCGGCGGCGCGATCTGATCGGCCTCGGGGGCTGGACACTGCTGGTGATCATTACCGCGATGGGCGGTATTCTCAGCCCGCCCGGAGAGTGGTATGCCAGCCTCGACAAACCACCACTCACGCCGCCGGATCTGCTCTTTCCGGTGGCATGGACCATCCTCTACGGACTGATGATCGCGGCCGCGTGGCAGGTCTGGCGGCGCACGGGCCTGATCGCGGGCCTCGCGGTGCTGCTGCCATTCGTCGCCCAGCTGGGTGCCAACGGGCTCTGGAGCATCCTGTTCTTCCAGTGGCATCGCCCGGATCTGGCCCTGGTGAACCTGGTCGTGCTCTGGGTTCTGATCGCCCTGACCATGCTGCGTTTCCGGCGCGTGCATGCACCGGCAGCGTGGCTGCTCGCGCCCTATCTGGCATGGGTGAGTTTCGCGGCCTACCTCAATATCGGCGTCATCCTGCTCAACGGACCGGCACCGCCCGCCTGACGCCCCGACTCCCCGCAGAGATCATGGGCGTCATCCGCGCTCAATGCGTTCCTGCCATTCCGCCTCGGTAAACTCCAGGCCCTCGCGCTCCCAGGGCGGGACCGGCGTGAAGACCTCCACGAGGAAATCGACGAACGCCCGGACCTTCCGTGACAGGTGTCGGCGATGCGGGTAGAGCAGGAAGTAGGCCGAGCTCTCGTGGGGATACTGCGGCAGCACCGGCACGAGGTCGCCCCGACGGATCGCCGGCATGACCAGCCAGGTGGAAAGCCGGGCGAGGCCAACCCCGGCAAGGGCGGCCTCATAGAGGGCATCGGCCGTGTTCGCGCGGAAGTTGCCATTGACGTGCAGAACGCGATGCCCGTGCTCAGCGTCCTCGAAGGCCCAGTCGTTGAACTGCGAGACTTCGTAGAGTGTGAGGCAGTTGTGATCCAGCAGCGCCTCAGGCGTGCGGGGCTTGCCGTGGCGCTCAATGTAGTCGGGTGAGGCGCAGATGATCCGGCGATTGACGCACAGGCGTCGGGCGATGAGCGAGGGATCCTCCATCTGCTCCCGCCACTGGATCGCAACGTCGATACCCTCCTCGATCAGGTCAACCTGGCGATCAGTGAGCTCGAACTCGACGTTGAGCTCGGGATACCTCTCCAGGAAATGCTGGATACGAGGGAGCACCTCAACGCGGCCGAAGGCCACCGTCGCCGCCACACGCAGGGTCCCGCGCGGGTTTTCATTGAGGGCGGTGACCGCCTCCTCGGCCTCCTCGATTTCCTGGATGATGCGCGCGCAGCGATCGTAATAGGCGTGGCCGACCTCGGTGAGGCTGACCCGGCGTGTCGTGCGGTTGAAAAGCCGAACGCCAAGCCGGTCCTCAAGCCGGCGGATCTGCTTGCTCACCGCCGAGGGAGTGAGATCGAGATCCCGGGCGGCGGCGGAAAAGCTGCCCTTGTCCACCGCACGCACGAACATGTGCATCTCCGCCGCTCGATCCATGGTTCACCTTTTCCAATAATTCATTAATTGCGTGCCAATGAGCCGGATTATCTCATCTTGGGCACAGAATACAATTCTTGAATCGTTAGACTGGCATCAGGGCGCGAAGACTCCACAGCATGACCATGCCGGCGATCAGCGTAGGGATCGTCCCGCGGGTCCACCAGGCCACCGCGCCCGCCACGGCCCCGGCAATGAGCCGGGGCATGTCCAGGGTCCCATCCGCCTGCCACTGCATGAGCCCCGGCAGGACCAGCGCGGCGAAAACCGCCGGCGGCACATAGTTGAGCCCGCGCCGAACCAGATCGGGCATCCGCAGGCCGCGCCCGAAGACCAGAAAAGCGCCGCGCCAGGCGAACGTACCCAGACCGATCAGCCCGACCACCCACCAGAGCGGATCAATCGCCGCCACGACGGCCCTCCGCGATCACGCCCGCGGCAATGCCGGCGAGCGCCGCCAGCGTCAGCCCGAGACCGGCGGGCAGCCCCCGCCCGAGAACCGACAGGCTGCCGGCCACCACGGCGGCAATGACACCGGCCCGGCTGTTGATGGACATCATCAGCAGGGCCAGAAAGATCAGCGGCACGATGAAGCCGAGCTCCCAGTCCGGCGGCATGGCAGTGCCGGCCCAGTAACCGAATGCCGTGGACAGCTGCCAGACCACCCAGAGCGGGATTCCCACCCCGAGGAAGAACCAATGATTGAACCGGTTGGAGTCCTCGGTCATCACCCGTGAGATGGTCAGGGCATAGGCCTGATCAGTGAGGACATAGGCCATCAGCGAGCGCCAGCCCAGGGGCAGATGATGGAAGTGAGGGGCAAGATGGGCGCTGTACATCAGCATGCGCAGGTTGATGATCAGCGCCGTAAGCACCACCAGCGGCACCGCCGCACCGGCATCGATCAGCTGGATGCTGGCGAGCTGCGAGGCACCGGCGAAAACGATCATCGACATGCCCATGGTCAGGGCCGGCCCCAGACCCGCATCGAGGCCCGCCACACCAGCCGTGACACCGAATGGCGTAATCGCGGCCACCATGGGTGCGACGGCCTTCAGACCGGCAGCCAGTGCCTGACGACGTGGCGACATCGAGACCGCTTCCTCAGGTGGTCGGCGGCGTGGTTACGCTGAAGGAGCGGCGCTCCCGGATACGCTCCAGCCAGGCCTGCACGGCCGGGAAACGGGCCTGCCAATGCACTTCCTCGGCAAAACGGAATGCCACCCAGTCGAGGGCCACGGCGGCGGCCAGGTCACCCAGATCGGGATCACCGCTGCGTTCCGACTCGACGGTGGCGGCAACGCCTTCCACGGCCCGCTGCAATGCATCGGCACGGCGCCGGGCCAGTGCCGTGCCGGGATCACCATAGCGCCGCTCGCCAATGACGCCGGCGCCACAGTCGAGGCAACCCAGTGCCTGACCCAGACGCGCATGCACCGGCTCCACGGCGTCCCGCGGAATCAGCCGCGGCTCCGGATAGCGACGCTCCACGAACAGCACGATGACACTGGCCTCGGTCAGAACATGCCCACTGGTGGTCACGAGCGTGGGGACACGACAGGTCGGATTGACGGCCATCAGTTCCGGCGGCGACGCCCACGGATCGACAAAGCGATAGGTCACCCGCTCATCCAGCTGCTTCTCGGCAAGCGTAACGCGCACGAGACGGGCATATGGCGATGTGGGTGACGTATACAACTCCATGTGGCCCCCTCAGGCGGGTTTCAGGCGTCGGCGCCAGCGCGACGCGGACTGGCGGACGTTGTATCCCAGCATCAGCAGGCAGGGAGTGAGAATGAGCGTGAGCACGGTCGCAAAACTCAGTCCTCCGGCAATGGTAGCCGAGAGCTGGGCCCACCACTGGGTCGAGGGCGCATTGAACTCAATGCTCCGGTTGACCAGGTCGACATTGAGCTTGAGCACCATGGGCATCAGGCCGAGGACGGTGGTGACCGAGGTCAGCAGCACCGGCCGCAGACGTTGCGCCGCGGTTCGCAGGATGGCCTCGGGGACCGGCATGCCCTCATCGCGCAGGGCGTTGTAGGTGTCGATCAGCACGATATTGTTGTTCACCACGATCCCCGCCAGCGCGATCATGCCCACGCCCCCCATGACAATACTGAACGGCCGCTGGGTCAGCATGAGCCCGAGCAGCACGCCGGCACTCGAGAGCACGATCGCCGAGAGGACGAGCAGCGTCTGATAGAGACTGTTGAACTGTGTGACCAGAATGATGCCCATCAGGGCGATCGCCACGACGAACGCCGTGGACAGGAACGACTGGGCCTCGCGCTGATCCTCGTCCTCACCCTTGAACTGAACCATGACGCCATCCGGCAGCGGCCGGTCGGCGAGGGACGCCCGCAGGGCCTGAATGCGTTCGTCCACCAGACGGCCCGACTCGACATCGGCATTGATGGTCAGGACCCGCTCGCCGTTGATGCGCTCCAACGTACCGGTTTTGGGAGCGGGCACGAATTCGACGAAGTTGCTGATCGGCACCTGGCCATAACGCGTCGGCACCCGTAGCTGCCCGAGACTGTCGAGACTGCGGTCCTCCACCGGAAAGCGCACCCGGATGTCGACCTCGTCATCGGCATCGTCCGGCCGGTAATCCGCGATCTGCACGCCATTCGTGACCAGTTGCACGGCATTGCCCACCAGCTGGACATCGGCGCCATAGCGTGCCGCCTTTTCCCGGTCCACACGCAGCGACCACTCGATGCCGGGGAGCGGCCGGTTGTCCTCAACGTCGGCAAAGCCGCCGAGCTCGTTCATGCGGCCCCGAAGCGCTTCAACACCTGCTTCCAGCCGATCCGGGAGTCCAGACACCTGCAGCTCCACGGGCTTGGCCTGGCCCGGCCCCTGCTGCTGCTCGGTGATCTGCACCCGGATCCCCGGAATATCCGCCACGGCAGCGCGGATATCCTCGATGATTTCCGCGGCGGGTCGACGCTGCGTCCAGTCGACAAAGTCCAGCTGTACGACGCCAATGGCATCGCGGGCCAGCGACTGGCCGCCGGTGCGGGTGGGGTCGGCGAAGGTCCGTGCATAGGCGTAGCCGACCTCGTCGAAGCCGGCGAGGCGCGATTCCACCTCGCGCACGAGCTCATCCTTCTCGTGGACGGAGAGATCGCCGCGGGCCTGGACCTGGATCCGGGCATAGTCCGGTTCGGTGGACGGGAAGAACTCCACGCCCACACCGAACCGGCCGTAGGCGATATAGGTGGCCACCACCACCGCGAGCATGAGCAGCAGGACGGTTCCGGGCATCTGCAGCGCGCGCTGCAGAAAGCGGACATAGCCACCGCTGAAGCCGTCGAGCTCGCCGAGGTCACCGCTCTCCGCGATGCGGATGCGCCGATGATGACTGCCCTGGGTCCCGTCGCCCCGGGCGAACCAGGCACCGAGCACCGGGATGAAGATCAGCGCCATGGCCAGCGACGCGGCCAGGGTGACGATCACGGTGATGGGCAGGTACTTCATGAACTGACCCACGATGCCGCCCCAGAACAGCAGCGGCACGAACACCGCGAGGGTAGTCACGGTGGCGGCGATGATCGGCCAGCTCATCCGCTGGGCGCCGTAGCGGTAGGCCTCCACCGGCGACCAGCCCTCGGTCATGCGCCGCTCGGCCAGCTCCACCACGACGATGGCGGCGTCCACCAGCATGCCCACGACCAGGATGAGGCTGAACAACACCACGATATTCATCGTGTAGCCCATGGCATGCACGGCGAGGATGCCGGTGAGAAAGGCCCCCGGAATCGCCAGACCCACCAGCAGCGCCGGGCGCCAGCCCATGGCCGCCACCACCACGATCATGACGAGGACGACCGCGGTGAGCACGTTGTTCTGGAGATCCCGCAGCATGGTGCGGATGTCCTCCGAGCGATCCTGGAGGTAGGTCACCTCCATGGCCTCGGGCCACTCCGCCTGCATGCCTTCGACAATACCCCGGATCTGGTCGTTGACCTCGATGATATTGGCACCGACGCGCTTGGAGACCTCCAGTGTGATCGCCGGTTCGCCATTAATGCGGGCGAATTCGTCCGGGTCCTTGAAAGTCCGCCGGACGCTGGCCACGTCCTGGAAGGTCACCACCCGGTCACCGGCCACTTTCACCGGCAGACTCAGGATGTCTTCCATGTTTTCAATGACGCCCGGGACCTTGATGGACAGACGCCCAGCCCCGGTGTCCAGCGCACCCGCGGCGATCAGGCGGTTGTTGCGACTCACCAGGTTGAACAGATCGGCATAGGAGACGTCGTAGGTCTGCATGACCCGGTCATCCACCGCCACCTCGAGGAGTTCCTCGCGATTGCCGCCGATGTCGGCCTCCAGCACGCCGGACAGGGTTTCGATCCGATCCTGCAGGCCTTCAGCGGCATCGATGAGGGCGCGCTCCGGGACGGGACCTGACAGGGCGACCGTCAGCACCGGAAAGAGGGCGACATTGACCTCATTGACACGGGGTTCCTCGGCGCCCTGGGGCAGCTCGGAGCGGGCGATGTCCACGCCCTCGCGAACATCGTCAAGGGCGCGGTCGGCATCGAAGCCGGCGTCGAACTCCAGCAGCACCGAGGCGAATCCCTCAGTCGCCGTCCCCTTGATCTCGTTAATGCCCTCAATGCTGGAGAGCTCTCGCTCCATCGGGCGCACCAGCAGGCGCTCGGCATCCTCCGGCGAGATGCCCTCATAGGCCATGGAGACGTAGATGACCGGGATGTTGACGTCGGGCTCGGCCTCCTTGGGGATGTTCTGGTAGGCGACGACGCCCATGCCGATCACGAGCAGCAGGATCAGCGTCACCGATCGGCTACGGCTGAATGCGGCGTCGATCAGCGCACGCATGTCGGTCAGCCTCCGCTGACGGTTGGCATGCCGGCACCTCCGGGCGGTTCGGTGGCCAGACCCGGCGAGCCCTCCGCTTCCACCGGATTGACCGTCTCACCGGCACGAACGAAGCCCTGGCCCACGGTGATCAGTCGGATTCGGTCCGGCAGCCCACTCACCCAGACGCCATCACGCTCGGCCCGGACGATATCCACCGGACGGAAGACCACGCGGTTCTGGTCGTCCACCGTCTTCACGCCGACCTCGCCGGTGTCCTCCAGCGACAGCCACGCCGGGCTCAGGAAATGCGCCCTGACCGGATCGAGCGGGATGCGGATGGTGGCGCTGACGCCGGCGGGCAACCGGTCGGGATTGGGGGCGCGCACCTCCACACGGAAGGTTCGCGAGCCACTCTCTGCAGCATTGCTGATATAGGTGATCTCGCCGCTCAGCTCATCGCCGGTCGCCAGGGAGACCTGCGCCTCACGTCCGGTCTGCACCTTGCGGATATCCTGCTGAGCGACATGGGCGACGGCGATCAGCGGATCGGTGTCGACCAGTCGGGCGACCGTCTCGCCGGCGCGCAGATAATCGCCCACCTGGACGGGGCGCGACTCCACCGCTCCATCAATCGGCGATGCGATGCGGGTGTCGCGGATCTCCTTTTCGATCTCGGCCAGACGTGCCCGGGCCGAGTGCAACGCAGCGCGGGCCTCCTGCACGGCAATGTCCGACTGAAAACCGTTGCCCTGCAGGCGTTGAGCCGCCTCGAAATCCGCCTCGCGCTGGACCACTCGGGCCCGGGCCTCCTCGCGACGGGCATCGCGGTCACCCATCGCGAGTCGCACCAGCGTATCGCCGGCGGCCACCGTGCTGCCCTCTTCGATAAGCACCTCGGCGATCTGGCCGTCGGTCTCCGCCCGGAGATCGACGTCCTGATCGGCGCGCGTCTCGCCCTGGTTCTCGAGATACCGCTGGACCTGGCGCGCCTCGAAGCTCGCCACCTGCACATCCATGACCACCGCGCCGCGGGAGGCCGGCGCGGTCTGGGCGACGGACTCATCCGTCCCGAGCTGGCCGCTCAGCATCCACGCCGCCAGAACCAGTGCGACGGCGAGGGCGATCAAATAGGATTTGAGATTCACGACGCCTCCACCCGGGCGGCCTCCATACCGCGAATCGAAATGCTACAGGTAATCGACAGCGCTGGGGCTGTTCCGTTTGTGACGCAAATCAACTCCCCCCGGAAGAGGGCGAATCCGTTGGCTCGTCGAAGTGATGCCCGAATTTCGCGGCCTTGGTTTCGAGATAGGCATGATTGTGAGGGTTGCGGCCGGCCAGAATGGGCAATCGCTCGACCACGGTGACCCCGGCGGACTCGAGGCCGGCCACCTTGCGGGGATTGTTGGTCATCAGACGGAGGCGACCGACACCCAGCGCGCCGAGCATGGCCGCCGCGACGCCGTAGTCGCGGGCATCCGGCGCAAAGCCAAGCGCCTCGTTGGCCTCCACGGTATCCGCGCCTTCGCGGTCCTGCACGCCGTAGGCGCGGATCTTGTTCAATAGACCAATGCCGCGCCCCTCCTGCCGGAGGTAGATGATGATGCCCTCGCCGGCCTCGCCGATGCGCCGCATGGCCGCTTCCAGCTGGGGCCCGCAGTCGCAGCGCTGGCTGAAAAGCGCGTCGCCGGTCAGGCATTCGGAATGGACACGGACGAGGGGAGCAGTCGAGCGGCCCGGGTCGCCCATCACCAGAGCGACATGCTCACTGCCATTGGCGGCCTCGAAGCCATGAATGCGGAACTCGCCCCAACGCGTTGGCAGGCGGGCCTCTCCGGTCTCATGGGCCTTGGATCGTTCAGCGGTGCGCGCAGGTTCGTGCGTCATCGTCTAACGATATCACGCGCCCCGGGCATGCGGTGCGTCGAGGTCGAGGAGTGGCCCGACGGGGATGACCCCGGTGGGATTGATCATCGGGTGACTCGTATAATAGTGCCGCTTGATGTGATCAAGACTGACCGTCCCGGCGATGCCGGGCTGCTGGTAGAGATCGCGCAGGTATCCGGACAGATGGGGATAGTCGTCGATGCGCCGCAGGTTGCACTTGAAGTGCCCCACATACACCGCGTCGAACCGCACGAGCGTCGTGAACAGCCGCCAGTCGGCCTCGGTAATGCCCGCGCCCGTCAGATACCGCTGCTCGCCGAGCACGGCCTCCAGCTCGTCAAGCGCGGCGAAGAGCTCGGTGACCGCTTCCTCGTAGGCGCCCTGGGCCGTGGCGAAACCCGCCTTGTAAACGCCGTTGTTGACCGCGTGGTAGATGCGCTCGTTGAGGGCATCGATTTCGCCCGCCCGATCTGCCGGGTAGAGATCCAGTTCGGCATCCACGCCGGGCAGCGCGTCGAAAGCGCGATTGAACATGCGCACCAGATCGGCGGACTCGTTACTGACCAGGGTTCCCCGCTCGCGATCCCACAGCGCGGGCACGGTCACCCGCCCGGTGTAGTGCGGGTCGGCCTTCTGATAGAGCTCATGCAGATGATCGAACCCGAACAGTGCGTCATCGGTGGCGCCCGGATAGCGGCCGTCGAAATGCCAGCCGCCGCTGCCCATGTAGGGATGCACCACCGAGACGCCGATATGGGGCTCGAGGCCCTTGAGCCGCCGGACGATCAGCGTGCGGTGAGCCCAGGGGCATGCCAGGGACACATAGAGGTGGTATCGCCCGGAGGCCGGCGGATGATCGCCGTCCGGGTCGATCCAGTTCCGGAAAACGGTTTCCGGGCGCTCGAAGCGCCCCCCGGTGGATTCGGTGTCGTACCACTGGTCATGCCAGACACCATCAACGAGCAATCCCACGGCGCTACTCCCCGCCCGTCAGTCTGGCGGTGATGTCGGCGACATGAGCGCCCTGGAAACGGGCGATTTCCAGCTCGTTGGCGCTGGGCTGGCGGCTGCCGTCGCCATCCGAGAGCGTGGTCGCGCCATAGGGCGTCCCACCGGTGACCTCATCCATGCGGGTGAGTGCCTTGCAGGAGTAGGGCACGCCGACCACCACCATGCCGTGGTGGAAGAGGGTTGTCTGGAAAGAGGTCAGGGTGGTCTCCTGACCGCCGTGCTGACTGCCGGTGCTGGCGAACACGCTGCCCACCTTGCCGATCAGCTTGCCGCCGGCCCAGAGCGCACCGGTCTGGTCGAGGAAATTCCGCATCTGGGCGGCCATGTTCCCGAACCGGGTCGGCGTGCCGAAGATGATCCCGTCGTAGTCCGCGAGTTCACCGGGCTCCGCCACCGGCGCGGCCTGATCAAGCTTGGCCCCGGCGCTTCTAGCGACATCGTCGGGCATGAGCTCCGGGACCCGTTTGACATCCACTTCCACGCCGTCGACGCTGCGCGCGCCCTCGGCGACGGCCTCGGCCATGGTCTCCACATGTCCCCAGGTGCTGTAGTACAGAACGAGCAGTCGGCTCATGAGATTCTCCTTGTTGTTCAGGCGTTAAAGGCAGACAAGCCGTACCGGCAGAGGTTCACGCTTCACCGTCTGGCCCGCGCTCGCCGGTGAGGGCGCGACCGGCGGCCCGGGCCATGCCCCGGATCACGGACCATTCGGCCTGCACGCGCCGCAGACTGCCATGCCAGGCCTCGCGGGCGTGATCCCGGGCGCGCTCGCGGGCCTGGGTATCGGCAAGGCTCCGGCGGTAGAGTTCAAGGGCGCGATCCACACACCGGGAGAGCGAATAGGCATCCGCCGTTTCCGCCAGCGCCGTCTGCATTGGCCCGCGCGCCGCCCCGTCCATGGCCAGCAGGCTCCGCAGCGCATCGGCGAATGTCCCGGCTGCCGCATCGCTGGCCAGCAGCCAACCATTATGGGCGTTGACGACCTCCCTTGCACCCGGTGCATCGAGGGCGACCACGGGCACCCCGGCCGCCATGGCCTCGGCGAGGACCAGCCCCTGGGTTTCCGTGTGGGAAGCGAAGGCAAAGACATCCATGGCGCTGTAGGCATCGGCCAGCGCCGGCAGGGCCAGGGCCCCAGGCCGGTGCAGGCGCCCGGCAATGCCGGCCTCGGCAAACCGCGCATCCAGCCCGTCGCCGGCCGGTCCCTCGCCCACGACGAGACAGTGGACGCTCGGATCCTGGAGGGCGGCCTCGACCATGGCGGCCCCCAGGTAGTCGAGGTTTTTTTCCTCGGCAAGCCGCCCCACATGACCAATGACACGGGCATCCGTATCGATCCCGACGCGCTCCCGGAACGCCTGACCGTTACCGGCACCGAAGGCGTCACGGTCGATGCCCGTGGGCACCACCTCGACCGGTGACTCGACGCCTCGCCGCTGGAGCACCCCGGCAACGCTCCGGCTGGGTGCGATCACCCAGTCGGCACTATTGGCATAGCTGGTGGAGAGCTCGACCACGAAGCGCTTGAGCGCCGGCGAGTCACCCGGCACGTAGTGGGTGTAGGCCTCGTACATGGTGTGATGGGTGAAAATGAGCGGGCAGCGCCGCTCAGTGGCCACCCGCATGGCGGTGGACCCGATCAGGAAAGGATGATGGGCGTGGATGACATCGGGCTCGAACGCGTCCAGCGCCTCATCAAGTCGCCCGGGTACCGGCAGGACCACCGAGAAGTCGCTGCCATTGAAATTCTGCAGCGCGGGGATGCGCACCACATCGGGCTCATCCGCCGGCATATCCGGGAAGACCGGCGCCACGACAAGCACCCGGTGACCCTGATCACGGTAACCCTCGGTAAAGGCGGACACCGATCGGGCCACCCCGCCCACGTGGGGCAGATAGGTGTTGGTCATCATGACGATGTTCATACACGCGCGTCCGGCAGGTGAACCTCGCGGGCCTCAGCCGACAATGCAATGGCCGCCCGGCCGGGCAGTTCGATTCTGATCCATTCCGGCCCCTGTCCGTCAATTTCCCAGTGAAGGCGGTGGCCACCGGCCTCCAGTGGCTCGGCATGCACCGATACGCGGCCCATCGCGGTGGGCGTCGGACCAAAACCGAATGGCACCCGGGCGGCCAGCCAGCGGGGCTGGATACCGGCGCCCAGCACCAGGCCATCGCCTTCCTCCCGACAGAACGCGTTGCGCATCATGGTCACCCACTCCGCCGCCGCCCAGACATGCTGACCGTCGCCCATACAGCCACCGCCGGTTCGCGGATGGATCGCCTCCGGCCACTGACCGGTCGAGCTGGCCAGCGAGGCCACCGCATCGATGAGGGTCAGGCCCTCCGGATCACCGGCGCGCAGCAGGATCTGCGCCAGATGCAGGGTGAGATAGGCGTTGACCCCCGAGTGGATCATCTCCTGGAAGAAGCCGCCATTCACCCGATGGGCCCTGAGCAGATAGCGCACGGTACCCAGCAGGCGCTCATCATCGGGGGGCAGAATCTGCAGCGGGTAGCCGGCCGCCAGTGAACCAATGGCACCGGCGTCCATACGCCGGCGCGGCGAGGCCGGCAGCATCGGCGCGCCAAGCCGCTCCTCGTCGGCGTCCTGGGCGCGGCGCAGACTGGCGGCCAGATCATCGGCCTCGCGGTCGATCCAGTCGGCAAAGTCGTTTTCACCCCCGGCGCGCATCAGCCCGGCCGCGGCCCGCAGCCCACCCAGTGCCCACTGGTCATCCCAGTAGTAGTAGTCATTCGGGCCGAGATGCTCGGCGCTGAAACCCGCCGGCAGCAATCCCGCCTCGGGACGCCCGGTATCCGCAGGCAATCGCTTACGGGCAATCCATTGCACACCCCGGCGGATCACCCGGCGCCATTCCTCGGCGTCGGCCCCGGGTGGCCACTCCCCGGTGAGCTCGTGGTAACGCGCCACGATCCAGAGCGCCTGGCCATTGGAATCCCACTCGCCCTCCTGACTGTGGAAATACCCGGTGGCACGGGTCTGGCGCGACGGGAAGTGGGCCAGGGCCCGTCGGCCGCGATCGATCAGACCGGCACTGAAAAGCCCATGGATGATGAACGCGGCATCCCGGAACCAGAACCGCCGATAGGTGTAGGGCCCGGGGTAGATGTCTTCGACGGAGTGGAGCAGCAACGTCCGCAGCGCCGTGTCGTAGAGCCTCTGGAAGGCCGGATCAGGCACATCCAGTCGCGCGGCCGGCGCCAGCGCCTCGGCCCATGTCTCTGCCTGGGCGGTCACGTTCTCATCCGGGAGCGGGAGCGGAATCGATGCATTGAGTTCCGCCACTTCTCCCGACGGGATCTCGAACTGCGCCGCTGCCGTGACGAGGCCCGTGTCGCAGTCAATGCGCGTGGCCTCGGGTAAGCCGTCGGGTCGCTCCAGAGCCAGCGCCAGGGCGACATCACCCGTCTCATAGTCGGATTGGTCGATGCGCTCGGGGCGCCGGCTGAACGCCACGGTCGCCGGCGCCGTTCCCGGTTCACCGTTGCGAACACGCCACTGCCAGACAGGGCCGTCAGCGCGATCATCGAGCGGTTGCTGATCAAGCCGGTGGATAAAGCTGATCCCCTCCGGGTTGTAAGGCCGCAGGGCGATGGCGAGTCGCCCGCCCGACTCGGCGGCTGCCCGGTAGCGGCATTCCAGGCGGAAAGCGTCCCCGTGGCGCACGACGTGCGCACGGCTCTCCAGCCACAGTCCGTTCTGCCGGGCGCGGGTCACCACGCAAAGGTCGTCGTCGCCGATCTCCAGCCACTGATCGACGTCATCCAGACGCGAGGGGTACAGGGTCTCGCCGCGACTGCCGAGCACCCAGGCGTCCAGGGACCAGCCGTCATCCAGCGGCGTCACCAGGCCTCTCGGGTCGACGATGGGCAGCGCTGCGCAGTCCGGGCGGCCCACCGCCGTCCAGTTGCGATGGGTCAGATTGACATGGGTGATGCTGAACGCCCGCGGCAGGAAGGCGGCGCTGGTCGGGTCGAACTGCTGCTCGATCCAGTAGGGCCAGACCCAGTCCAGATTGTGCTGGATGACGCGCGTATTAATCAGCCCGCGCGCGTGAAAGATCATGCCGGCCCGAAGCAGCTCAATGGGCTCGGCCACCTCGGCGGGCTGCCCGAACCGGCGCAGCCGCGCCATCACGGCGAGCGGGTCGAGGAACCCCTGGGAGCGGGCCGCCCGTCGCAGCAGCCATCGCCACGGCAGCCATCGCATAATCGCCATCAATCGCATCAATCGACACCTTGTCGGTCGAATTTATGACACACCCGTGTAAGATCCGAGTCTCAACGCCGTCACACCGGCATTCTTCCAATCGAACGGAGATCGATGATGAATCCCGACCTGGACCATCATTTCGAGCAGATCATCCGCGGCCTCGGCGAGGACGTCGAGCGCGACGGCCTCGCGAAAACACCCTATCGTGCCGCCCGGGCGATGGAATACCTCACCCAGGGTTATCAGCAGTCCCTGGATGATCTGGTGAATGAGGCCATGTTTGAATCGGACAATGACGAGATGGTCATTGTTCGCGACATCGAGTTCTACTCACTCTGCGAACACCATGTACTGCCGTTCTTCGGCCACGCTCAGGTGGGCTACATCCCGGACGGCCGTGTGATCGGCCTGTCGAAGATCGCACGGATTGTCGACATGTATGCCCGGCGCCTGCAGATCCAGGAGAACCTCGCCCGCGAGGTCGCCGAGGCCCTGCAGCGGGTCACCGGCGCGAAGGGCGTCGCGGTGCAGATGGACGCCCAGCACATGTGCATGATGATGCGCGGTGTGAGCAAGCAGAACGCGGAGATGAGTTCCTCCGTGATGCTCGGCACCTTCCGCGAATCGGTATCGACCCGCAACGAGTTCCTCCAGCTCATCCGTCGGCGGCCGGCATGAGCGAGGGACTCTCCCGTCCCCTGTCGCAGATCCGTATCAAGGACCTGCGCCTGCGCACCTTCATCGGCTTCAATGAGGAGGAACAGCGTAAACGCCAGGACGTGGTGGTCAACATCCGCATCGATTACGATGCGCTGCCGGCGGCGCGGGGTGACGAAGTGGCCGAAGCGCTCGACTACAAGACCATCACCAAGCAGGTGATCGCGCATGTCGAGGAAAACCGCTTCCTGTTGCTGGAGAAGCTGGTCAATGATCTCGTGGAGATCGCCATGGACCACAACGCGGCGCGCCGGGTCGAAGTGGAGGTGGACAAGCCGCATGCCCTTCGCTTCTCCGATTCGGTTTCACTGACCATGGCGGCGAGCCGCGACTGAGACCGCCATGCAGCGGCCGGACGGGGGCGCATGACGTTCGCGGCATGGCTGTCACTGCTAGCGATCTGCATCCTCGGGGCCATGTCCCCAGGTCCGAGCCTTGCCGTCGTCATCCGCAATACCGTCAACCGCGGGCGCGGCGCCGGCGTCATCACGGCACTGAGCCACGGCCTGGGCGTCGGCGGCTACGCCCTGGCCACTTCACTGGGTCTCGCCGCGGTGATCGCCACCCGACAGACCCTCTTCAACGTCATCACCCTGACCGGATCAGCCTATCTGCTATGGCTGGGGGCGAGTGCCATGCGGGGTGGTAATGCCGCGGTATCCGGTCATCCGGCCGCGCACGACGCAGAGCAGGCGGCGAGCGGGCGCCCTGGAGCCCTGATGGCCGCGGCCCGCGACGGTTTCACCATCGCTTTTCTCAACCCCAAGATCGCGCTCTTCTTCCTCGCGCTGTTCAGTCAGTTCGTATCCGCCGACGCCGGCGTCGTCGCGGTCGTCACCCTCGCCGGCACGGCGACGGTGGTGGATGCGGGCTGGTATGCGCTGGTGGCGATTGGCCTCACGGCCACCGGAACGACCACCTGGCTGAGACGCCATGGCGCGTGGATCGAGCGCATCACCGGCGCGGCGCTGGTCTTTCTGGCCCTTTCCACCGCCGCCAGCACGCTCTAGGCGCAGGCATAATGTGCGGCGATCAATGCGCCATCAGCACCGGCAGGGTCATCTCGCCGAGGATCCGGCGGGTGGTGCCACCAAGCACCATTTCGCGGAAGCGGGAGCGGCCGTAGGCGCCCATGACCAGCAGATCGGCATCGCTGTCCGCGGCAGCGGACAGCAGTGCGTCGGCGACCGGAATCTCGGTGATACCCTGGCTGGAGGCCTCCACCGGCACGCCGTGACGGGCGAGATGGGCGGCGATGTCGGCCCCCGGCAGATCACCATGACGGTCACGCGGCCCGTGCTGGCTGCCAACCACCACCACCTGTACATGATCGGCACGTCGCAGCAGTGGCAGTGCATCGCTGACCGCACGGGCCGACTCGCGCTCACCATCCCAGCCGATGATCACCCGCCGTCCGATCGGGCGTCTCTCCCAGGCATAAGGGAGCGCCAGGATGGGCCGACCGGCCATGACGGCGGCCTGGCCGGGCAGGTCGGCGGGGATCAGATCGGCCGGCCGGTCGGGATCCACCTGGCCGAGCACCAGCAGATCGGCATAACGCGCCTGCATGGCGATGACATCCACCGTACTGCGATCGACACGAAGATCCTCCACCGAGCGCCACTCGGTGCTGAGGCCGTGATGTCCGCTGACCTCGCGAAACACCTGCTCCAGCCGACGGTTGCGCGTCTGCCAGGCCTCCCGATAGCGCTCCAGCGCCTCCGGCGGGAGGTATTCGGCATGGGCCGCGAGCGGTTCCGCCACGGCGAGGCCGATGAGATGGGCCTCATGGGCGGCGGCCAGGTCCGCCGCCGAGGCCACGTGATCGGCCTCGTGGCCGTCGTCACTCAGATACACCAGGATGTCCCGAATCATGGGCCTCTCTCCCCTTGCTCAATCCAACCGCCGATCCAGCCTAACGCCGCAGTCGGCGAGGCTCCATCCCACCCCGGTGAAATCCTCCTCCGCACTGATACACTTGCAACCTTGTAACCGCACCAGTGTCGGAGGGCGCAAGTCAGGCGCACCGGCCGGTCATTCAATTCACGGGGCCCGATCCATGAAAGTCTTCATCCGCTTCCTTGTCGCCCTGCTGCTACTGGGCGGAATCTTCGGGGGCATATTCGGCTACAAATACTTCGTGCAGATGCAGGCCGGCGGGCCTGGCGGGCCGCAGGCGGCCAATGTCGTCGCCACCGAGGTGCATAGCGAGAAATGGCAGGGCCAGCAGAGCGCCGTCGGCAGCCTCACCGCGGTGGACAGCGTGGCGGTGAGCACGGAGGTGGCCGGCATCATCCAGTCGCTCAACTTCGACTCGGGTGAACGCGTCGCCACCGGCGATATCCTGCTGGAGCTGGACAAGGCCGTGGACCGGGCGGAGCTGGAAGGCCTGGAGAGTGAGGCGGAGCTCGCCCGCATCCAGTTCGAGCGCGCTGAGGATCTGTTGCCGCAGCGGGCGATCTCGCAGTCGGAATTCGACGAGGCGCGGGCCCGACTCGACAGTGCCAACGCCGCGGTAGAGAGCCAGCAGGCCAGGATCCGGCAGAAGACCATTCGTGCGCCCTTCGACGGCGTGCTGGGACTGCGCCGGGTCAGCGTCGGTCAGTTCCTCGCCCCGGGCAGCGATATCGTCGAGCTGCGGCGCCTCGATCCGATCTATGCCGACTTCAACATGCCGGAGCGGTTCCTCCCGGATCTGTCCATGGGACAGTCGATTCAGGTGCGCACCAGCGCCTTCGATCAGGTCTTCACCGGCAAGATCACCGCGATCGACACCGGTATCAATGACCAGACCCGGGCGATACCGGTCCGGGCGACGCTGGACAACGCCGACGGCGATCTGCGGCCGGGCATGTTCGCGCGGGTGACGCTGCTCGAACCCACCGAGCGCGATGTGCTGACCATTCCGCGCACCGCGGTGAGCTTCAACACCTACGGCGATTTCGTGCTTCGGATCAAGGAACAGGACCAGGGCATGGTCACCGAGCGGATACAGATCCAGACCGGCGAGATTCGTGACGGCCGCGTGGCGGTGACCAAAGGGCTGGACGAGGGCGATCGGATCGTCGCCGCAGGCCTGATCAAGGTACGGCCTGGCCAGCCGGTGACCATCGACAAGACGGTGGAAATGAACCCCGCCGAGGTGACCGGGCGATGAAGTTTACCGACATATTCATCCAGCGACCCGTACTGGCGACGGTGATCAGCCTGCTGATCCTGCTCGCCGGCGTCCGGTCGCTGGAGATGCTCGAGGTGCGCGAATACCCCTCCACCGAGAAAACCGTGGTCACCGTGTCCACGAGCTATCCGGGCGCGGACAGCCAGCTCATCCAGGGCTTCATCACGCAGCCGCTGCAGCAGGCCATTGCCGAGGCCAATGGCATCGACTACATCACCTCGGAAAGCCGTCAGGGCCTGTCCACCATTGAAGTCAACATGGAGCTCAACTACGACGCCAACGCGGCCGTCTCGGAGATCCAGGCCAAGGTGGCCAGTCAGCGCAACGTGCTGCCGGCGGCGTCGCAGGATCCGGTGATCGAGTCCAGCACCGGTGACCAGACCGCGCTGATGTACCTCGCCATCTACAGCGAGGACGTGCCGGTCCCGGAGATCACCGACTTCGTCAACCGCGTGCTGCAGCCGCAGGTCCAGGCCCTCCCCGGCGTGGCCAAGGCGCGGGTGTTCGGCCGCTCGCCGGCCATGCGCATATGGCTTGACCCCGACCGGATGGCGGCGCTCAACGTCACCGCCACCGAGGTGCGCGAGGTCCTGCAGCAGAACAACTACCAGGCCGGTATCGGCAACACCAAGGGCCCGTATACCCGCATCAATCTCTCGGCGACCACAGATATCGCCGATCCGGACCAGTTCAGGCAGCTCGTCGTGCGCGAGGAGAATGGCACGATCATCAGGCTGGATGACGTGGCGGCAACCGAGTTCGGCTCCGAGACCTATTCATCGGCGGCCTGGTATCGGGGCCAGCCTTCGGTGTTCATTGCGGTGGAGCAGGCGCCGGGCGCGAACCCGCTGACCGTCGCCGGCCGGGTGAGCGATGAGCTGCCCAACCTGCGCCGACAGTTGCCGGAAGGCATCCAGCTCGCACTGCCCTACGATGCCAGCGAGTTCATCCAGGATTCCATCAATGAGGTGCTCACCACCATTCTGGAGGCGGTGCTCATCGTCCTGGTGGTCATCTTCCTGACCATCGGTTCGATCCGGGCGGCCATCGTCCCCTCCATCGCGGTCCCGCTCTCGCTCATCGGCGCCGCCGCCATCATGCTGGCGCTGGGCTATTCGCTGAACCTGCTCACGCTGCTCTCAATGGTGCTGGCCATCGGCCTGGTGGTGGATGACGCCATCATCGTGGTGGAGAACGTCCACCGGCATATCGAGGAAGGTCACAGCCGATACGATGCGGCGATCATGGGGGCGCGTGAGCTCGCCGTGCCGATCATCGCCATGACCACGACCCTGCTGGCGGTCTATGCGCCGATCGGCTTCATGGGCGGGCTCGTCGGTACGCTGTTCAGCGAATTCGCCTTCACGCTGGCGGGCGCGGTGCTGATCTCCGGCATCGTGGCATTGACCTTCTCTCCGATGGTCTCCTCCAAGGTGCTCAAGCCCGGCGGCAACCAGGGCCGCTTCGAGAAGATGGTGGAGAACTTCTTCGAGGGCCTGGCGGGCGGATACAAGCGGGTCCTGAACGGCCTGCTCGATACCAAGAGCGTGCTGGTGTTCTTCGGCATCGTGGTCCTCGCGTCCAACTACTTCATGTTCACGATGAGCCAGAGCGAACTGGCCCCCACCGAGGATCAGGGCATCCTCTTCTTCCAGGGCTCGGCGCCGCGGACGGCCAACTTCGACTACCTGTCGAAATTCGCTGAGCTCTATCAGGACGAGGCCGAGACCATCCCGGAGTACAGCGAGACGTTCATGATCATCGGCGGCCTCTCGCCGGATACCGTCTTCGGTGGCTTCAAGATGGTGCCCAACAAGGATCGTGAACGGGGCCTCGGGGCGATTCAGCAGGAGGTGAACGCCAAGTTCACGCCGAACCCCGGCTTCGACACCGCCGTGTTCCCGCCGCCCAGCCTGCCCGGCTCCGGCGGCGGTCTGCCGGTCCAGTTCGTGCTGACGACGTCCGCGAGCTACGAGGCGCTCGACACCCGGGCGACAGAGCTCATCGGCCAGGCCATGCAGAGCGGCAACTTCCTGTTCCTGAAAAAATCCACGGAATTCGACCGGCCGATGACCACCATCGAGGTCGACCGGGACAAGGCGGCGGATCTGGGCATCACCATGGCCGAGATCGGCGGCAACCTCTCCAGCATGCTGGGTGGCGGTTATGTGAACCGCTTCAACCTGGATGGCCGCAGCTACAAGGTCATCCCCCAGGTGGACCGGCCCTATCGGCTCAACGCCGAAATGCTCGAGGACTACTACATCGAGACGCCCGCAGGCGAGAAAGTGCCGCTATCGAGTCTCGTGTCGCTCAGTCATTCCGTGGTGCCCAGCTCACGCAACCAGTTCCAGCAGTTGAACTCGGTGACACTGGAGGGAATACCGCGCCCCGGCGTGCCGCTGGGTGATGCCCTGGGATATCTGGAGGGACTGGCCGGCCAGAACCTGCCGGCGAGTTACAACGTCGACTACACCGGCCAGTCGCGGCAGTTCGTCAACCAGGGCAGCGCGCTGGTGGTGACCTTCTTCCTGTCCATTGTGGTCATCTACCTGGTCCTCGCCGCCCAGTTCGAGAGCTGGCGTGATCCGCTGATCATCCTGGTGTCGGTGCCCCTGAGTATCGCCGGGGCGCTGGCGTTCATCACCCTCGGCTTCGCCACGGTGAACATCTACACCCAGGTGGGGCTGATCACGCTCATTGGCGTGGTGGCGAAGAACGGCATCCTGATCGTGGAGTTCGCCAACAACCTGCAGCTCAAAAAGGGCTTCGACAAGCGTAAGGCGGTGGAGGAGGCGGCAGCGATCCGACTGCGTCCGATCATCATGACCTCTCTGGCGCTGATCATGGCCATGGTGCCGCTGCTGATCGCCACCGGCGCCGGTGCGGTCAGCCGCTTCGACATCGGCCTGACCATCGCCACGGGTCTTGGCATCGGCACGGTGTTCACGCTGTTCGTGCTGCCGGCGTTCTACGTGCTCCTGGCGCGGGATCACAATGCCCACAAGCGGGATGTGGCAGCCACCTGAGCATGGGGCAGACGGACCTGACGGAGTTGACGGACGATCGTGTCGATGACCCGGCCGGGGACGCGGTGACCGGGGTTGCCGGCACGGCGGCCGGCGGGACGGCCGCGGTCACCGCCCGCGGTCTGACCCGTCGCTACGGCGCGGTCAATGTGGTGGACGGGATCGACCTCTACATCGAGGCCGGCGAGTGTTTCGCCCTGCTCGGCCCCAACGGCGCGGGCAAAACCACCACGCTGCGCATGCTCCTCGGCCTCACTCCGCCCAGCGCGGGCGAGATCACGGTACTGGGCGAGCCGATCCCGCAGCGGGCCCGGGCCATGCGCGAGCGGGCCGGCATCGTGCCGCAGTTCGATAATCTCGATCCGGATTTCAGCGTGCGGGAGAACCTCGTCACCTACGGCGCCTATTACGGCGCCAGTCGCCGACAGGTCGAGGCCCGTATGGAGGACCTGCTGCGGTTCGCCGAGCTGACCGAGCGCGCCGATGCGCCGATCCAGGGCCTCTCCGGGGGCATGAAGCGGCGCCTGACACTGGCCCGTGCCCTGGTCAATGATCCGGAACTGCTCGCGCTGGACGAGCCAAGCACCGGCCTCGATCCGCAGGCGCGACAGCATATCTGGGAACGTCTCCAGACCCTTCGCCGGCAGGGCCGGACCCTGCTGCTGACCACGCACTACATGGAAGAGGCGGAGCGCCTCTGCGATCGCGCCGCCATCATCGACCACGGCCGCATCGTTGCCTGCGACAGCCCGACGCGGCTGATCCACGAGCATATCGAGCCGCATGTGGTGGAGCTGCGCGGCGATCTCGCCCTCCACTGGAGTGGCGGCGAGCGCGACGAAGCGGACAGGGGTGGCGCGGGCAGCAATGCTGGCGACAGTGGTGGGGTAGGGGCTGGTAACCAGCCCCTCGCACCGCTCGTCGCCGCCGGCCTGCGCGTCGAGCCCGTCGGCGAGACGGTGCTCATCTACGGGAGCGAGCGCGACACCCTGCTTGATCAGGTCGAGGCGCTGGTGGGGCCGGAGTATCTGTACCGCCCGGCAAGCCTTGAGGATGTTTTCCTGCGCCTCACCGGCCGGGAGCTGCGGGACTGATGGGCGTACTCGAGCACCTGCGCGAGCCGCCCGAGCTCAGCCTGCGCTTCATCGCCGTGTGGCTGCGCAACCTGCGGGTCTGGCGCAAGCTGATGCTGCCCTCGATACTCGGCAACTTCGGCGAGCCCCTGCTCTATCTACTCGCCCTCGGTTACGGACTCGGTCAGTTCGTCGGCGAAGTCGAATCCATGCCCTATATGGTGTTTCTGGCGAGCGGCATCGTCTGCTCGGCGGCGATGACCGGCGCCACTTTCGAGGCGCTCTACTCCGCCTACACACGGCTCACCCAGCAGCAGACCTGGGCGGCCATGCTGGCCGCGCCGATGAACGTGGATGATGTGGTGCTTGGCGAGATCGTCTGGGCCGCCACCAAGGCACTGATCAACGCCAGTGCCATCGTCCTGGTCGCCGCCCTGCTGGGTCTGGTGGCCGGCCCCGAGGCCCTGCTGGTACTACCGGTGATCCTGTTGGCGGGCCTCGCCTTTGCCGGTATCGCCATGATCGTGACGGCGCTGTCGCCCAGCTATGACTTCTTTCTGTACTACTTCACCCTGGTCATGACGCCCATGCTGCTGCTCTCGGGCGTCTTTTTCCCGCTCTCGAGCCTGCCCGAGGCGGTGCAGATCGGCGCGCAGTTTCTGCCACTGGCCCATGTCGTCATGCTGGTCCGCCCGCTCATGACCGGCGGCAGCATCGATGCGCCGCTGCTGCATCTGGGCGTGATCCTCGTCTATATCGTCGCCACTTACTGGATCAGCGCCGCCCTGGCGCGCCGGCGGCTGATCCGCTAGCGTCCGCTCAGTACTGAACCAGCGAGTGCACCGGTGCGTCGGTCATGTGCTCGCGGGCGGCGAGGAAGGTCAGCTCGATCACGAAGCTGTAGCCCAGCATCTCGGCACCCAGACGCCGCAGCAGATCACCCGTGGCGCGAGCCGTCCCGCCAGTGGCGAGCAGGTCATCGACGATCAGGGTCCTGGCGCCCTGATGCAGGGCATCGCGATGTACTTCCAGCGCATCGGTGCCATATTCGAGCTGGTATTCGCAGGCATGCACTTCCGAGGGGAGCTTGCCGGGCTTGCGCACGGGGATGAAGCCGGCGCCCAGCTTATACGCCAGAGCCGCGCCGAAAATGAACCCACGTGACTCGGTGCCGACGATGTACTCCGGGGTCGGCCCCTCGATGGAATCGGCCAGCAGATCAACCGCGAGGTGAAAACCCTCGGCGTCCCCCAGCAACGGCGTAATATCCTTGAAGATGATGCCCGGCTTGGGGAAGTCAGGGATGTCGCGGATCAGGCCCTGCACTTGTGCGACGGCGGCCTCTCGATCCTTGATCACGGTGTTCATTGGCGGTGTCTCCCGAGTCCTTGAGTGCAACCAGGGCGCATGATAGCCAGAAAACCCGGTCGCCCGCGACGGCTGCTAGAATCGGGCCATGACTGAACAGGAAAATGCCTACGAAAGGGGGGCACGCGAGACGGTTGAGCTTGGCAACCGCCTGGCGGATGCCGATCCAGACGCCGAGCTCGGGGAAATCGCCGACGGCCTGCTCGCCGGTGCCATTCAGTACTGGCTCTATGCCAATCAGCCCTGCGGCGATCCGGACTGCGAGGAATGCAAGCCCCTGTGTACGGCGGAACTGCGCTTGCAGGCAATGCGCAACGCGCTGGAGGAGTTCGCCCGCAGCAGCGAGTACTTCCACACACCGACGGATTTTGATGCCGGGCGGGCGTGATGACCTCTACCAGCGACTAACGATGGCCGGGCAGGCCGTTAAGCGCCGCGAGAACTTCTTCGGGACGTACGGATCGGGCGCGCGCCGCATCCCGTGCCTGGCGTCGGCGCTCGCGGACCAATTGGGAGGGCATCAGCGGGGACGGGTTTGAAGCCGTTGTCGGTGATGGGCCCTTTGCCAGGCCAGTGGCCACGGGGTTGGCAGCGCCGGCAGCGTCGGCGACCGAATCGCCGACTGAATCCGCCGCGGCAAGGGCCTGCAGGCAATCGCGACAAAGGCAGTCATCGTAGGTGTGGGCGATGGTCTCCCGCACCTCGTCGGTCAGCATCACATCCACGCACTGGCAGCGGTGAATGCTCCCCTGCCGGCATTCGAAACCATTGCCGCAGCGCGGGCAGCGCTTGGGCTCATGCTCAGGCATTCGTTGTCCCAGGGCGGTTCGATTGAACCTTCGCCGGAGTTGACGCAGGCGCGGCGTCGCCGGTCGCGCTGGCAGCCTGCGCAAAGGCACCGGCATCGATCCAGCCGCCGTTAGTGGCCTCCTCATCCAGTCGATCCATGATCGCCAGGCGTTTTTCCTCGGGATAATCGCGCCACTCGGCGATCTCCGTTTCGGTTCGGCCACAGCCGATGCAGCGGCCGTTATCGACTTCACAGATACTGATGCAGGGTGACGAAGCGCTCATGCGTCCTCCACTAGATGTAGTGGGGCAGTTCTAACAGAAACCCAACGGAGAGGACAAATCAGCGAAGACGTCTGGCGGACTGGATGGCCTGGAGATGCGTTCGGATCCGCCCACGGCGGCGCGCGCATCGCAGATCGTACTCCATTTGCAGCCGAAGCCAGAACTCCGGCGATGTGTCGAAATAAGTGGCCAGCAGCAATGCCGTTTGCGCCGTGATACGGCGTTTGCCGCTGAGGATATCGGTAATGCGGTTCACCGGAACGCGCAGCGCACGCGCCAGGGGCGTTGGCAGCAGGCCCCGCGGCAGCATGAAGCTGGCTCCGAGGATCTCACCGGGAGGCACCGGCGCCTCGGCGTCGTCGACGAGCCCCGGATCAGGCACAAGCGGGTCATCTTCGTCCAGTGCATCCGGCGTCGGGTCGGTCATCGGATCGGTCATCGGGTCGATGGTCATCTCGAATGCTCCTCGAGCCGGACGCCGTGGGCCTCCCCATCATGAAACTGAAAATGCAGCCGCCACCCATAGCCCACATCAAGGCTATACATCCCGGTCTCGCCAGCCGCATGCTCAGCCGCATCAACGCCGGCGGGATCATCGAAAGGGATGGATTCGTCGGCCAGTGGCTCGAGCCGGTCGCCACACGCAAGGGCAAGATCATCGATTGATACCGCCGCATGGATAATCGACAGATCCCGCCGCAGCGCAAGCAGCAGCCGCGAGTGCATCCGTCGAGGCTGTCGTCCCAGCCATATTGCCCTCAGGCTCGGCGTTGCGACGGTTTTGAGCATGGCATGATCACTCCATCGGTTGGGGTTCATCGACGACCGGCGCCCGGTGAGTGGTGACAGGGTCGATTTTTTGGCGGGATTCAGGAAAGCATGATCTGGCGTGCTCGGGTGGGCCATTCGTCGGCCCATACGCCATTTCCCGATCGGCGGCGGTGGGCATCAGATAAACGGTGAAAAATTAAGAGAAGACCAGGGAGGGGCAAAGAAAGCCAGGGAGGCGGGGGAAGGCGGGGCAGGCCAGGGAGCGCCAAGGAGCGAGGGATCGTATGCCCTTCCGGGCCCTTGTTAACGTTGGACAGAGTGACGCAGGACGTCATACGTCTCTGGCAAACGCGGTTTACGCGGCGCATCCGCTTGACCGGGGCCAGAGGCCCGACGGACGCGTGGCAATCGCATGGATCCGTCGGCCGATAGGGAAACGGGTCGATACGCGTTACGTAATGCGTCCACCGGTTTTATGTCCAACGTTAACAAGGGGGCGGAAAGGGGGTAGCACCCTCTCCCACGGGCCGATGGAAGTGAGCCTATAGGCCTGGTCCTGGTCCTGGTCCTGGTCCTGGGCCTGGGCCTGAGGCTATGCATCTGAGCCGGTTGCCTTCCCTTCGTCTGGACAAACGACCGCGTGATAATCTCAAGCCATGTTCGATCAACCGGATATCCCCCACTTCCGGCAACGTCTGCAACAGATGCGCTCGGAGATCGAGGCGTTGGAGCAGGCGCGGGACGCCTCGCGAGCGACGGTGGAGCTTGACCAGACCCGCGTCGGGCGTCTCTCGCGCATGGACGCGTTACAGCAGCAGGCCATGGCGGAGGCAACCAACGAACGCGCCCGGGTCACGCTCAAGCGCATCGCCTCGGCCCTTCAACGCTGCGACGATGGCAGTTACGGCGAGTGTCTGCGATGCGGGGAATTCATCAACCCCCAGCGCCTCGAGATCGATCCGGCCGCCACACTGTGTATTCACTGCGCAGAACAATGACCGACTAGCAGCGCGCATCCCGGCAAATCTGCGCCAGGCTCGAGACAAGTGCCGGTCTGAAAACCCGTCAGCTCAGAAAAAGCGCGTAGGCCGGGTTATCCGACTCGTTCCGGTAAGGATAGCCGAGCTTGTCGAGACTCGCCTCGAACTTCCCGCGCTGATCCGGCGGCACCTGGATGCCCACCAGCACCCGCCCGTAATCCGCACCGTGGTTACGGTAGTGGAACAACGAGATGTTCCAGCGCCGCCCCAGACGCTTGAGAAAGTTGAGCAATGCCCCGGGGCGCTCCGGGAAGCGCACGTGATAGAGCACCTCATGGTCGACGTTGTGGCCCCGGCCGCCGACCATATGCCGGACGTGCACCTTCGACATTTCGTCCTCGGTGAGATCCAGCACCGGATAACCCCGGGACTCCAGCGCCGCCACCACCTCGTCACGCTCGGCGAGGCCGTCATTCAGGCCGATACCCGCGAAGACATGCGCCTCATCGGCATGGGCATAGCGGTAGTTGAACTCCGTGATCGCGCGGTTGCCGATGGTCTCGCAGAATTCCCGAAAACTGCCGGGGCGCTCGGGGATGGTGACCGCCAGCACCGCCTCTCGATGCTCACCGAGCTCGGCGCGCTCGGCCACATGAGCGAGGCGCGAGAAGTTCATGTTGGCGCCGCAGTTGATGCCGATCAGCGTCTCGCCCGTCACGCCCCGCTGCTCGACATACTTCTTGATCCCCGCCACGGCAAGGGCGCCGGCCGGCTCCATGACCGTCCGGGTGTCTTCGAATATGTCCTTGATACCGGCACAGATCTCGTCGGTGCTGACCAGCATGCACTCGTCCACGAGCTCCCGACAGATACGGAACGTCTCCTCACCGATCTGCCGGACGGCGACACCATCGGCAAAAATCCCCACCTCATCGAGCGTCACCCGCCGCCCGGTGGCCATGGCGCGTTCGAGCGTGGGCGCGTCCTCGGGCTCCACCGCGATGATGCGGATATCCGGCCGGAGCTGCTTGATGTAGGCCGCGATCCCGGCGATCAGGCCGCCCCCGCCGACAGGAACGAAGACCGCATCGATCGGACGCGGGTGCTGGCTGAGGATCTCCATGCCCACGGTGCCCTGGCCGGCGATGACATCCGGATCGTCGTAGGGCGGAATGTAGGTGAGCCCCCGTTCCTCCACCAGTTTCTCGGCATGGGCCTTCGCCGCATCGTAGTTGTCGCCGTGCAGGACCACGCGTCCACCAAAGTTGCGCACCGCATCCACCTTGATGCTCGGCGTCGTCCGGGGCATGACGATGGTGGCACGAATGCCCAGGTTCTTCGCCGAAAGCGCCACACCCTGGGCATGGTTGCCCGCCGACGAGCAGATCACGCCCTTCTCGCGCTGTGCCTCGGTCAGGCTCGCGATCTTGTTGTAGGCACCGCGGATCTTGAACGAAAACACCGGCTGCATGTCTTCCCGCTTGAGAAGCACGTTATTGCCGAGCCGACGGGAGAGATTGACGGCGGATGTCAGCGGGGTCTGATGCGCGACATCATAGACGCTCGCGGTGAGGATGCGTTGTAGATAGGATTTCATGCCAGAACGGGAATTCGCCCCAAAGGGCTTCAGTGTACAGGAGAGACCAGGCCATGAGCGCCGACGCGCAGAAACGTCTCGCCGCCGAGGCGGCAGTCGAGAAAGTCGAGGCGGGCACCATCATCGGTGTCGGCAGTGGATCCACCGTCGATCACTTCATTGACGCGCTGGCCGCCTCGGATATCGAAATCGAAGCCGCCGTGGCGGCCTCCGAGGCCAGCGCCGAGCGATTGCGCGGTCACGGCATCGAGGTCAGGGATGCCAACAGCGTCTCGGAACTGGCGATCTATGTCGACGGGGCCGACGAGATCAATCGGCACCTTCAGATGATCAAGGGCGGCGGCGGCGCGCTCACTCGAGAGAAAATCGTCGCTGCCATCGCCGATCGTTTCATCTGCATCGTCGATGCCAGCAAGCAGGTGACCGCACTGGGCGACTTCCCGCTGCCGGTGGAAGTGATTCCCATGGCCCGCTCCCACGTGGCCCGTCAGCTCGTCCGCCTCGGTGGGCGCCCGGAACTGCGCGAGGGCTTCACCACGGACAATGGCAACCTCATTCTGGATGTCCGCGCGCTGGATCTGTCAGAGCCCATACACCGCGAGCGGCAGCTCAACAACATCGCCGGCGTGGTCACCAATGGACTGTTCGCCCTGCGCCCGGCGGATGAACTGCTGGTGGGAACGGACACCGGCGTGCAGCGGTTCACGGCGGCCTGACGTCGCGCCGGGCTGGGCGTCAGAAACAACGCACTAGGCGACCCCAAGATCCGCCATGCAGAAGCTCCTCGTCACCATCGGCCTTGCCATCCTGATCATCGGCCTGCTCTGGCCGGTGATCAGTAAGCTGGGGCTGGGCCGGCTGCCGGGCGACATCCTCGTCCGGCGGGAGGGCTTCACGTTCTACTTCCCACTCGCCACCTCGATCATCGTCAGCGTCGTGGTCACGCTGATCATCTGGTGGTTTCGGCGTTAGGGCGTTGATCGAGGGGTTCGAAGCGGGCATGCCACTTACCCAAACTCAATATCCTCTGCGCCGAATAGCGGCGACCGTCGCATGAAGTCAACGAGTGACTCGTCTTTCGTCGTCCCTGCCCCCTCTTTCCGGCTTACTCTCTCCAGATGGGCGTCAACCGACTCACCGACGACGCGGCCGGCCTCGCGGTCTGCATGAGACTCCGCCAACGACGCGCTCAGCTCAGATTCCCGTAACTCGTAATACTGCGCCAACTCCATGACCACATACCGGGGCTCGCCCCGTACCGAGATGGTGGCTTCGGGTCGGTTCTCGAGCGCTTTCTCGATCGCCAAGACACCATGGGTTTTCAATTCACTGGCCGTAAGATCCGGCATCATGCTCACCTCGTCGACAACGACAAGCCTGATTATCCACGCCCTCGCAGCCACGCCCAAAGTCGGCCCAGGAATTCGTGCCAGGCCGCCTCAGTGGTGCGCAGGTCATCAGCCTGCGGCGCGAAGTCACCGGGTAGGGCAAAGCGCTGGGGGCTGGCCCGGTGGGCGGTCGGGACCGGCAAAGGCTCGAGACCCTGGCTTTGGAACTCCGCGATGGCCCGCGGTAGATGGCTCGCCGAGCTGACGACCACGGGCTGGCGAAGCGCGGCGGCTTCGACTGGGCCGGCCGAGGCCCCATCACCGTCGACGGTCGCCACAAGCTCGGCATAGGCCGCCGCCTCCTCCGCGGTATTGCGAGCCGCCGGCAGCATGCGGATCTGCTCCCGCGGCACGCCCAGCGCCACTGCCAGATCCGCGGCGATCGCCGCCTGGGACCGGCCCCGCGGCAACGCCCCGCTGGTCACCAGGAGCGCATCCGGCCGCAGCCGCCACAACCGAATGCCCTCGATCAGCCGCTGCAGGGAGGTCGCGGATAGCTGGGCGCTCAACGGCAGCGAGGGATCATCCACGGCGCCGCCCCCCAGCACCACAATGGCGGCGACGTCGCGGGGCAGTACCTGGCCCACGGCTCCGTCGGGTGCGCTCACCTCAATGGGCGCATACACGCCTTCCAGCGGCGTCATCAGGCTGTTCGACACCGGCCACCAACTGATCAGCGCAAGTGCCAGCGCCGTTACCCCGATCAGGGCCAGACCACTGCGCCGCCAGCGCGTGAACGCGGCGAGGATCAGCCCTACGACCAGGGCAATGACAACAAGGCTCAGTGGCTTTAGGAGCGCGCCGGCGAGCTTGGTGAAAAAGAACATGGATCGAGGCTACAACAACCGCTCGATCGCTCGCTTCAGCTTGCCGGAGTCCGGGCCGGTGAGCGCGCCAAACACCTCGACGACCTCGCCATCGCGGTTGACGAGGTACTTGTTGAAATTCCAGCGCGGGGCGCGGGTCTGGCGGGCGGCTTCGGCGAAGATCGGATGGGCGTTGGCGCCCCGCACCGGGACCGTGGCCATCATGTCGAAGGTCACCCCGAAATTCACGAAGCAGGTCTCGGCGGCCTTTTCTTCATCGGCCTCCTGGTTGAAGGAATCCGACGAGAAGCCGATCACCTTCAGCCCCTTGTCGGCGTATGCCTGATGCAGGGATTCGAGCCCCTCGAACTGACCGGTAAAGCCACAGTGGCTGGCGGTATTCACCAACAGCACCGCCGGCGCATCGGCGGCAAGGTCCTGCACGTTGACGATCTCGCTCGAGTGCAGCCGGCGCATGTCGTGATCGAGCCAGTCGTAGGCCTGGGCCGTGGATGTCATGACGAGTCCTCCGGTGATCAAGGCCGTCAGCAGTGCGGCGATGCGTGCAAGTCCCATGATCGGTCCCTCAATAGTGATAGCGGAGCTGAGCGATCATCAGCGTTCCATCGGCAACCTTGTAGACCATGCAATGCTCGGAATCGATCCGTCGGGACCAATAGCCTGCCAGGGCATGTCTTAGCAGCTCCGGCTTGCCAGGTCCGGCGAAGGGCTCGCGCTGGGTCGCCTTGATGAGCTGATTAATCCGCCGCAGTGTCCGTCGATCGGTTTTCTGCCAAAAAAGGTAGTCTTCCCGGGCGTTCGCGGAAAACAGCACGCTCATTCGGCAAGCGGGTGCGCCTCGCCGCCGCCAGCCTCGAGTTCGGCCACCGATTCAAGCAGCCGCCGGGCATTTCTTGGCGCACGAAGCAGCAGAGCCGTTTCCTGCAGCGACTCGTAGTCCTCCAGCGACATCATCACCACCGAGGGCGATCGACCGCGCGTGATCGTGACCGGATCGTGATCCTCGCAAACCCGCTCCATTGTGCCGGCGAGATTGGCCCGTGCCTTGGTATAGCTGATTGCGTCCATAAACCCTCCGATCCCCGGCAACGATCCCTAAGAAGCGACAGCACTTTATCTGTCCGGCAAATTGCCGTACGTTAATGGATAAAACAGGAGGATCAACAATGAAAAGCCGTCATTCCCATGAAAAGCGTTCAGCGCGTCTGGAGTTTCGCGCACCGCCCTCGCTCAAAGCCGATATTCACCGAGCTGCCAGCCTGATGGGCATGGAGGATACGAGTTACGCACTCAGTGTCCTCCGTGAACATGCGAGAAGTACCATTGAGTCTCATGAGCGAAGCCATTTGAGCGAGGCCGATAGCAAGGCGTTCCTTGTCGCACTTGATACGCCGGCAGAGCCGACCGAGTCACTACGCGGGCTTTTCGAATTGCACCGCAGCACTCGTGGCGATGCCGACTGATTCTGACTTTCTTCAGCAGGTTCGTATTGAACCGCTCGACCCCAAAACGCATGACCGCACCGGGTTCTCATCGGGCATCCCGCGAGTCGAAAACTTTCTCAAGCGGTCGGCCAGGCAACAACAGACCGATGATCACACGCGGGTTCAAGTGGCGGTATCAGCGGATGCAGTGGTCGTCGGCTACTACGCGTTAAACGCTCACCGGCTCGACCTGCCCGACGTGTCCGGACTGCCCAGACGTCTGTTGCGCAATGTGCCACCCCATGGCGCGATACCGGCTGCTTACCTCTCGATGCTTGGCGTTTCGTCCCCCGTTCAGGGACGCGGCTTGGGGCGATTACTGATGGCGGATGCATTCCAGCGCGTGCTGAATGCTGCCACTCAGATCGGACTCGCGGCGCTTGTTCTGGACGTGCTCGATGACGACGGCGAAGATGCCGCGGGCCGCCGCAAGGCGTTTTACACTGCGCTCGGCTTTGATTCTTTCCCGAGCCAGCCACGGCGCATGTTCATCACCTTGGATACATTGCGCCGCGCGGCAGCGAGGTAATCAGGCACGGTTTCCCGGCCAAGACGCCGTCTAACGAGATCCTGTGGCCTTGCTACGCCTAGCGTAGTTAACCTCCATCCACTCGCGGTAGGCACCGGACTGGACGCGGGCGACCCATTCCGGGTGGTCCAGATACCACTGCACGGTCTCACGCAGGCCCTGCTCGAAGCTGTGCGCCGGCCGCCAACCGAGCTCGTGCTGGATGCGGGTGCTGTCGATGGCGTAGCGCCGGTCATGGCCGGGGCGGTCGGTGACCGATTGGATGAGGGCGCGATAGGGGTTGGCGCGGTCAGCATCATCACGGCTTACCGCCTCGCTGGCGGACGCCCGGGCCCGATCAGCGGCACCGGTATCGTCCGACGCTGGCCCCGCCGGCTGCAACTCCGCCAGGATCCCGCAGATGGCCTCCACCACTTGGAGATTGGTGCGTTCGGCATCCCCGCCAATGTTGTAGGTCCGGCCGATCTCGCCGTGCTGCAGGACCCTCCATAGGGCCTCGGCGTGATCCTCGACATGTAGCCAGTCGCGGATCTGGCCGCCGTCGCCGTAAACCGGCAGCGGCTTTCCGGCAATGGCATTCAGGATCATCAACGGAATCAGCTTTTCCGGGAACTGGTACGGGCCGTAGTTGTTAGAGCAGTTGGTGATGACCACCGGCAGGCCGTAGGTGCGGTGCCAGGCGCGGACCAGATGGTCGCTGGCCGCCTTGCTCGCCGCGTAAGGCGAGCTCGGCGCGTAGGGCGTCGCCTCGGTGAAAGCGGGGGCCTCGGGGGGCAGATCGCCGAAGACCTCGTCGGTGGAGATGTGGTGAAGGCGGAAGCGCTCGCGCGGGCTCGGGCCGTTGGCGTCCGGGCGGTCATCGAGGGCCTGCCAGTAGGCGCGGGCAACCTCGAGCAGGGTCTGGGTGCCGACCACATTGGTGTCGACGAACACCGCCGGCCCGAAGATGGAGCGGTCGACGTGGCTCTCGGCGGCCAGATGCATGACGGCGTCGGGGCGATGTTCGCGGAAGACGCGCTCGAGGGCCTCGCGATCGCGGATGTCGACCTTCTCGAACCGGTAACCGGGATCCTGGTCGAGGCCCGGGAGGGACTCCGGATTACCGGCGTAGGTCAGCGCATCGACGTTGACCACCTCGGCGAGCTGCCGGGCGCGCAGATAGCGGATCAGGGCCGAGCCGATGAACCCGGCGCCGCCGGTGACGAGGATTTTCATATGCGCTCTCCTAAACACGCGCGATGCGCCTCAGCGTATGACTTCGATCGCCAGATCGAGGCGCAGCTTCTCCCAAGCCCTATCAGTCGTCGTTACATTCGAACCACGGTCGATGGCAAGCGCGAGGCATGCCCGATCGGCCAGCGACAGCCCGCCGCTCGGCGATCAGGGCGTCTGCAAGGCTGACTTTTGGATCAACCTGACTGAACCGTGCCTGTAATCGGCGCTCGACAGACTGGCGCGGTTCGAGAATCAGCGCACCATCCTCAACACGAACGAGCAGTCGACCGCCCGGATTGAGCCCGAGTTCGCGGCGCAAATCGGCGGGTACGACCAACCGCCCCTGGGGCCCGATCTGGATTTCCTTTGTCTGCTCAGCCATCACCACCACCGTGCCACATGCCTGCTCTATGCCACATCCCATCACAGGTGCCACGTTCGGAGATGATCACTCATCCCTTGATGGCCGCTCATCAGATAGATGCGAGTGCCCGGGTCCTCGCTATCCATATCCCGTTCGATGAATCATCAGTAGCGCTCGCCCTCTCTCACCCCGCGGATGAACCGGCCCGCATCCTCCTCTGTCTTCGGCATAGAATCAGTCAATGCGCGCAGACGAGCCCGATCGATCGGCTGGCGCGGTTTTTCGGTATCCACCGAGTGCGCCTTTGTCATTTTTGATGAACCCCCTTGCGCTTGGGCCATAACCTACAGACCGCCGTGCCGTGCCCAAAAAACCGCGGGCGTGACGATGGGATAGTCCTGGGAAGCAGCGAGAAGATCTTTGTCGCCTGTGATCAGATAATCGACCCCACCTTGCTCGAGGGCGCGGATCAATGTGCCGAGAACGGGCAAATCCATGGGATCTCGGAGCACGTCCTCAGCCGCGTCCGTTGGGTCGAGGATCTCCGCCTCAAACGAGAGGATATCCACAAATTCACCGATTGCTTGGCGTGCTGCCAGGGTAGGCGACACCGGACACCAAAACATTGGTATCCAGCACCACGCGGAGGGCAGGCGACATCTCTAGTCGGTTGACTGTTTGCTGTGGCCGGCTCGCTCTTCAGCCACCGCTGCATCTATTTCAGCCAGCCCTTCAGCCTCGGGCGTATCGGAAAAACCGGCCTCAAGCCGATCACAAATCGCATCAAAGCGGCCCTGCATGCGACGAATCCGGTCGAAAAGCCGAGCATCCACCAAAGCAGCAACTGGCTTACCGTCTTTATTGATCAGCACGCTATCGTGTCGGTACTGCACCTGATTGAGCATCTCGCCCAGGTTTTGGCGAAATTTCACCGCGCTTGTCTCTTTGATCATGCTGGTCAACCTACCACTCGGCTTCGCCAAGGGCTAGCTCACCAATGAGCTGACTGTGCGCGGATTCCAGCGCCGGCCCATACCTCGATGCGCGACCGCTTTAGCCCTCGTACCCCTGCGGATTCTGCCGCTGCCAGCGCCAGGCATCGCGCATCATCGCCTCGAGGCCATGTTCCGCCTCCCAGCCGAGCTGCTCGCGGGCCAGGGTCGGGTCGGCATAGCACGCGGCGATGTCACCCGGGCGACGCGGCGCCACACGGACCGGAATCGTCCGCCCCGAGGCCTTTTCAAAGGCGGCCACGGCCTCGCGCACGGAGTAGCCCCGGCCGGTACCCAGGTTCCAGACAGGGCAGTTGGCAGGTGCCTGATCGCCCGCGGCCCGTGGCGACTGACCTGACGGGTCAGTCTGACCCACGCCCGCGTTCACCAGAAACTCCAGCGCCCGGACATGCCCGCGGGCCAGATCCACTACATGAATGTAATCGCGCACGCCGGTGCCGTCCGGTGTCGGGTAGTCGTCGCCGAATATCGACAGCGCCTCGCGCCGGCCCACCGCCACCTGGCTGATGTAGGGCACGAGATTGTTGGGAACTCCCTGGGGATCTTCACCGATCCGACCACTCGAGTGCGCGCCCACCGGGTTGAAATAGCGCAGCAGCGCCACCGACCAGCGTGGGTCCGCCGCGGCCAGGTCGCGCAGGATCTGCTCGATCATGAGCTTGGAGAAGCCGTAGGGGTTGGAGGGCGAGCCCACCGGTGTGGTCTCCGCAATGGGCACGCTCTGCGGGTCACCATAGACCGTGGCGGAGGAGCTGAAAATCATGCGCCGCACGCCAGCGGATTCCATGGCGTCCAGCAGGCTCAGCGTACCGGCGACATTGTTCTCGTAGTAGGCAACGGGTTGCTCCGTGCTCTCGCCAACGGCCTTCAGGCCAGCGAAATGCATCACAGCGTCAAAGGCGCGAGCGCCATCGGCTGGCCCGCCTGCGTTCAGCACCGCCGCCATCGCCCCCCGGTCGCGGATGTCCGCCTGCACGAAGGGCACCGCCTTACCCGTGAGCGCCTCGACCCGGCGCAGGGACTCCCGCGAGCTGTTGGAGAGGTTGTCCACCCCAACCACTTCATGACCGGCCTCAAGGAGCTCGAGAACGGCATGAGAGCCGATATAGCCGGTGGCGCCGGTGACGAGGAGTTTCATGATGGTCTTCCTGATTCCCTGGATGAGCCCGTTGCCTCTACGGCCTACTGTCCATCGCGCCGCAGTGGCACGACGTCGGCCGAGCGGGCGGGTGCTGATTCGGGCCCGGCCTCAGGCCCCGACGCCCACTCAGGCGCCGATTCCAACTCCGGCGCCGCGCCCGGCACGCAATAACCGGGGACCTGTTGCGCTACCAGGGCCAGCACCCGCTCGCGGTCCTGGTCATGGAAGGCCTCATCGAGCCGCGTCACCCACTCCACGAATCCATCCCAGTCGGGATGGGCCTCGCGGGCCTGCAGGATCATCGGGTGCGAGGTGCCGCTGATCTCCGTGCCCTGAATCAGTTCTTCATGGAGCTTTTCGCCCGGCCGCAGGCCGATGAACTCAATGGCGACATCGCCCTTGGGATTGCTTTCATCCCGCACCGAGCAGCCGCTCAACTGGATGAGGCGCCGAGCCAGGTCCTGGATGCGCACGGGCGAGCCCATCTCCAGCACAAAGACTTCGCCGGCGCCTGCCATTGCCCCGGCCTGCATCACCAGGCTCGCGGCCTCGGGGATGGTCATGAAATAGCGCGTGGCGTCGGGATGGGTCACGGTCACCGGCCCACCTTCGCGAATCTGGCGCCGGAAGAGCGGGATCACCGAACCCGACGAATCGAGCACGTTACCAAAGCGCACGATGCCAAAGCGGGTCGGCGAGCCATGGGCGGCCACTGCCTGCACCGCGAACTCGGCGATGCGCTTGCTGGCGCCCATCACGCTGGTGGGCCGTACGGCCTTGTCCGTGGATACCAGCACAAAGTCACGCACCCCGGCGTCTTCGGCGGCAAGGGCGGCATGCCAGGTCCCGAACCCGTTGTTCCGGATGCCCTCGACCGGGTTGGCCTCCACCAGCGGCACATGCTTGTAGGCCGCCGCGTGGTAGACCGTCTCGACTGCGTTGTCCATCAGGCAGTGCCGCATGCGCTCGCGATGCAGCACCGAGCCGAGCACCGGGACGATCTCCACCCCCTGACCCGAGGCATCGGCCAGGGCGATGAGCTCCTGTTCGATGCGATACAGCGCGAGCTCGGAGCGCTCCAGCAACACCAGTCGCCGGGGCGACTGGGCCAGGATCTGGCGGCACAGTTCGCTGCCAATGGAACCCCCGGCGCCGGTCACCATCACCGAGCGCTCCGCCACACAACGGCCAAGCAGCGCCGGGTCGGGCGGGACCGCATCGCGGCCGAGCAGATCCTCGATATCCACCTCGCGCACATCCTGCAGCCGCGCGGCCCCCGAGACCAGATCGCTCATGCTGGGGAGCGTGCGCACATGCACCGGATAGCGCTCCAGATCGGCCAGGATCTCGCGCCGGCGGCCCATCGTCGCCGAGGGCAGTGCCAGCAGAATGCTGTGCGCGCCAAGCTGGCTGATCAGCCGGCCAAGACGTGCCGGTGCATAGACGGGCACCCCCTTGATCATCGAGCCCTGCAGGCGCGGGTTGTCATCGACGAAGGCCACCGGCAGGTAGTCGCCGGTGGACATCAGGGAATTGACGAGCTGCAGCCCGGCCGAGCCCGCCCCGTAAATGATCACCGGCTCCTCGGCCGCGCGACGGTGGCGGGCCGCCTGATGCCAGGCGCGGACCAGGAACCGGCTGCCGCCGACGAGCAGAAGGGCCATCAGCCAGTAGATGGTGATCGTGGTCCGCGGCACGGCGACGAGTCCGCCAAAGACGACCACCGCGATGAACACCAGCGTGGAGAGTGTGACGCCGCGGAGTACAGCCCAGACATCCGACGGGCCCATGTAGCGAACCACCGCGCTGTACATGCCGGCGAGATAGAAAAGCGGAATGCTCGCCACCGGCAGGAGCAGGTGCAGATACCAGAACTGATAGAACTTCTCGGAGAGGCCATCGCCCATGCGCAGGGCAAACGATGCCCAGACCACAACGGCCATGAGCAGACAGTCCGCCACCATCATCAGCGCCTGCTTGCGCGGGCGCTGCCAGTCGAAAATCCCTTTCAGCCACTCACCCATGGCGGACACGATCCCCCTGCCCCCGACCGCGTACGGTCATCATCACACACCAAAGATAGGCCCTCAGCGAGCCATTGGCCACCAGCGAGGCGTCCATTTCAGCCAAGGTGACCGGATCGGACATATCCACCCCGGCAATCTGGCCATACCCGGTGATGCCCGGCCGCCCCGCAAAGACGCCGCGGGCCTCCCGCTCGGCGATCAACTCCTGCTGGCTCGGCAGGCAGGGCCGCGGGCCCACCAGACTCATCTCACCGCGCAGCACATTCCAGAGCTGCGGCAACTCGTCGAGCTTGGTCCGGCGCAGCCAACGACCCAGCCGGGTGATAGCAGCGGCGTCGGCCAGGTGGGTGGCCACCGACGGGGTATCGGGGCGCATCGTGCGGAACTTGACCAGCGTAAACGGCTGACGATGGCGTCCCACGCGGGTCTGGCGGAAGAAGGGAGACCCGGTCTCGAGCCAACCGAGCCCCATGATGACGAGGAACAGCGGGCTCAAGCCGAGCAGGCCAATGGCTGACAGGACCACATCGAGGCCGCGGATCAGGCGCCCGGTGGAGGCCGATCTGCTCACGGGGCTGCCGCACGATGCCCGGCGACCGCGTGGCGCAGCCCCTGCTGCAGCGTCCAGGGCGGGTGCCAACCGAGCAGCGTCCGGGCCTTGCCGCTGTCGACAGTCAATGAGCCCAGCAGGCGGTCGATCGTGTCGCCACGGCCCAACAGTCGGGCACCGGCACGGAGGATGGGCGGAGGGACGGGGAACAGCCCCGGACGCCGGCCGGCGGCGTGGGCGAGTGTGCGCAGCAGTTCAGCGGTGGAGAGAGTTTGCTCGTCGCAGACGTGGAAGGTCTGATTGCGGGCCGCCGGGTTGATGAGCACATGGCGGATGAAATCCACCAGATTGGCTCGGCCGGCGAAGCTGCGACGGTTGTGAGTGACGGCGGCCAGGGGCAGTGCCCGGCCGTCATCGGCCCAGTCGAGGAGGCGGCCGAAATTGCCGGGGGCACCGGGGCCGTGAACCAGCGGCGGACGGATGACGGTGACCGCCATCCGGTCGTCGGCGAGCGCCCAGAGCGCCGCCTCGGCCTCGGCCTTGGTACGGGCATAGGGTTCGGCGGGGGCGAGCGGCGCCGACTCGTCCAGCGGCACCACACTGGACTGGCCCAGTACGCCGATGGAGCTCAGGAAAATGAAATGCCGCACACCGGCGGCACGGGCCTGACGGGCCAATTCTTCAGTGGCCTCGACATTGATGGCCCGGAGGGCCTGTGGTGATTGGCCCGCCGTTCGCTGATGGGCGGCGGCCGCCAGGTGAATGACCGCGTCACGCTCGCTGAGCGCGTCCCGCCAGTCCATCTCTCCATCCAGTGCGCCGATGGCGACGCTGCGCATGCCCGGGGCCGGGCTGACCGCCGGATCACGAGGCAGGGATCGCACGGCGGCTGCCACCCAGTGCCCATCCGCGGCCAGGGCCGGCGCCAGCGCCCGGCCCACAAAACCATTGGCGCCGGTTGAAACGACGCGAAGCGGCCTGCAGGGCCTATACATGAACGCTCGGACTGCTATCTTCAGTCAATATCCGCTGATATAGGCTGTAATATGCGTCCGACAGCGGTTGACCCGCAAACAGTTTCTCGTAACGCTGTCGTGCAGCAATACCCATACGAGTCACCATTTCATCGTTCAATGCAAGCGTTTGCATGGCATAGTGAAGACTGTCGGCATCATCCGGCGGGACAACAAATCCGGTGTGCTCATGGATATTCACATAGCTTGTTCCAGTGCCCAGCTCGGTTGATATGAGCGGCCGGCCACACATTGCTGCTTCCACCAACACCATTCCGAATGCCTCGGAGCGACGGTTTGACGGTAAAACCAGTGCGCGGCAATTCCCGATCAGTGCCATCTTCTGCGCGGGAGAAACTTGTCCGAGGTGCCGTACACCGGCCTGACCAGACGTGCTACTCGCCTCGCCCTCCGGCATAGTGCCGGGGCCCGCGATAGCCACTGTCAGCTCACTACCGGTCACTGCTTTCTCGAGTACAGGCAATCCCTTATAGGCGCGTGCGGCGCCGATGAAAAGGAAATAACGGTTTGGCTTCAGGCCGAATTCCTCCTGCACACTGATTTCTTCGGCTGCGTCTAGATACTCTTGGTAACTCGATTCCGATATACCAAGCGGAATCACTTCAACCCGCCCAGGCGCCTCATACTCCAGGCGGCGCAGGACCCGACTGGTCTGCCTGTAGGCTGGCGAGGTGGCAACGACAGCGTTCATGGATGCCAGCATCCGGGCTCGGAGAGGCCGGTAACACATCCCCAGCGCCCCCTTCTGCACAATGTCCGAGTGATATGTCATGAGGCAGGGCTTTTCCGTCCGGACAGTGAAGTGCAGGAGATCTGCATAGGGCCAAGGGAAATGATAATGGATTAGGTCTGCCCATTTCGCCTCACGCCTGAAACATGAAAGGGCCGCTATTCCCCCGATATCGCATGATGCAGGGGCGAACCAAGACCGGGCCCGAATCACCTGAGCCTCAGGGCGGTCGACAACCCTCATGGACAGCTCTGGGGATAGTGCAAACACCCGGCTCTCTACACCCTTTGCTTTCAAGACAAGAGAAATCTGCCGAATCGCTTCAGCTGTACCTCCTAGCGAGTCAGGGAGGTACCGACGGTAGACATGGAGGACTCTCATAAGTAATCTTCGGTAGCGTCCCCGGAAATGGTGTAAATCGGTTGATGTGAGGCGGCCACCGTGGTCCTTCGTTAGTCGTCCCTGAACATTCGGTTATGCCGCCGCTGGCGCGGTATTTGATTGGGCATCAGTGCCACCCTGATCCAGCAGTCGCAGAACGGCAAATAATATCCGGCGCCAAAAAATCACCAGCCACCGCATCAGCCATCGGATGTTGAACCCGGCAGCGGCGAGGATCGGGTTCATGGCATCGCCCAGGGCACCTTTGAGGAAGTTCCGGCGCATGCGATGGTCGGCCTTCAGATGGCCGATGCTCGGCTCCACCGCCTGACGGCGCTTGAGCAGCCGCTTCTCGGCCTTGCTCATGCGCTTTGGCTTGCCGCGGTGGAGGATGCGGATGCCGTCAACTTCCCTACCACGGTAGCCCAGATCCACCAAGGCGGTTTTCACTGGCGTACCGGTGAGGATCGCCGTCTGCTCGAGCTGCTCAGCGAGGGTGTCGCCATCGTAGGGGTTGCCCGGGAACGAGCGGGCACCCACGATCAAGCCTTTCTGAGCAGTCACTGCGAAGCTCGCCTCCACGCCAAACTCATAGGGCTGGCGGGCCTTGCCCTCGCTGATGCACTCGACCTCAGGCGCGCGGAAGGCATAGAGCTTGTTCTTGCTCTTGGTCTTCTGCTCTTTCAGGCGCCGGGCGCGGTGCATGGTCTCGGCAAGCTGAGCCATCTGGTCTGGGGTGGCCTTGCGGTCAATGTCGCGCAGCAGCCGTCCAACGATGGTGCGCTGGCGTTTGATCACCCGGCGCATCCGTTTGTATTGCCGGGCGTGGGCATAGCGCCCGGCCTGGCGGTTGAGCCGCGGGCCTGTACGCGCGTAGCTCTGGCGCAGCTTGATGCCGGCCTCGGCCGCACGCTCAGCAAGCTTTGACCGGGCCACCTCCAACAAACGGCTGTCGGTGGGATGGGCGACGTTCTTCTCCTGCACCGTGGTGTCGATGGAGACCACCCGCAGCTCGCGGGGCCGGATAGCCTTCAGTGTCTTCGCCGCCTCGATGGTCTGGGCGAGCAGCTCTTCCGCCCCTGCTTCGTCCAATCGATTGCGCCAGCGCGTGAGCGATGAGGGATCGCATGGCAGCTCATGCTGACAGTAAACCTCACCGGTGAAGTACTGCATGTACGGCAACTCCAACCAGCGCTCCAAGACCTGATCATCGGAGAAGTTGTAGGCGTACTTCAGGTACAGCAGCCCCACCATCATCCGAACCGGCAGTGAGGCGCGCCCCGCGCCCTCCGGCGTCGGCGGCAGCAGATCGGCGACCTGCTCAACGATGCTCTCCCAGGGCATCGCATCCGCAAGCCGGACCAGTGGATGATCCGACCGGATGATCTGATCCAGACGGGCCCGGAAGAGATCATCGCTGTGGTTATGTTGCTCATCACTCGGCGACGGTCGATGGCGCATCAAAAACCCATCCGATATTGCAAGGAAACTGCCCATATTATCCCAGTTTCTTGCAATCACTGCGAGCGAAAAGCACCCATTTATGTCGCATAATCAGCAGGTTGAGCATTGTTCAGGGCCGACTCAATATGCGCCGGGTCTGGATCGGAAGACAGGGCGAATATCCGACTCTCAACGCCTAGCGGCTCGCAGGCCAAGGCAATCTGGCGGATGACCTCCTGGATGCCTCCCGGAGCGTCCGGGAAGTAGACTCGATAGCGTGTAGCACTTTCATGCCATCACCCCGCCACTTCCGCGTATATGCGGCTCGTCCGCTCGGCGCACGCCCTCCAACTCAACTCCCGGGCGCGTTCCACACCACGCTCGCGAAGCGTTTGAGCCAGCTCCTGATCCTCCACAAGGCGCTGCATGGAAAAGCCGATCTCTTCGGCAGATTCCGGATCAACCAACAGAGCGGCGTCACCAGCCACCTCGGGCAATGCGGTGGTGTTTGAGGTTATCACCGGCAGTCGATTGGCAAACGCCTCGACCACTGGCAGACCAAATCCCTCGTAAAGTGAAGGGAATACCAGAGCCTCAGCGCTTTGCATCAGTGCCTGCACCTCATGACCGGACAGATATTGCAACCAACGCGCCTTGCCCGCCAATTCAAGATGCCGCAATGTCCCGATCAATTCGTCACATTGCCAGCCGGCTCGCCCAACGACGATCAGAGGGCATTCGGTCTGCATCGATTCCGGAAGGCTCCGGTGAGCCTCGATAACACGTTCCAGGTTTTTTCGGGGTTGCAGGGTGCCGACGAACAGAAAGAAGCGGCCAGGAAGTCCATAGCGAGTCAGGACTTCCCGACGTTTGGTGTCATCGAGGCGCGCAAAATGTCGCGAACTCACCCCTAGGGGGGTGACGCTGATATTGGAGCCCTCGATTCCAAAGTGCTCGATGATCTGTTCCTTCGAGAAGTCGGATATGGTGATCACATGATCCGCCCAACGGGTCGTCCTTCGCCACAACCACGCCTTGAGTGCTCGAAGACGCTGATTGATCCAGTGGGGGTGAGAAAGCGGCACCGCATCCATTACGGTCGCTACCAACGGGATGCCCGCAAGACGTGGTACCAAATGATCCGTCGAGTGGAAGATATCAATTCGTTCACGGAAGCGGGCATTGCCCGTAAACGGCAACCCGGTGACTGTGGCGATGGCAGCCCTAGGAGCAAACCTTCCCAAACAAATTGACTCGTTCGAGCCGACAAACACTTCATCCGCACACGCGGAACCAAAACGCACCGGATTGATATCCGCCTGATCCTCGTCTATCAGCGCCTGCCCCAACTCCCGGGTATATGAACCGATGCCGTCAATCCCGCCTGAGCTCACGCCTCGCGCCAATACCGTGCTACCAAATCCGACACGCACTAGCTGATTTCCTTGCCGACCATTTAATAATTTTTTAACAGAACAACGCGCACAAACCAAAACGGTTTAACGAATTCAGAATTCCATTCGAGGAAATTCTCGGCCCCGCTTTCTAAATCGGAGATAACTTCATAAGAAAAACAAGCTCCCGGTTTCAGTTATTTTTCGCATTTAGCTGGTCACACTCGATGTTTAAAGACCTCAGTGAGACGGGCGCTACCCCATAGCTGAAAAATCGAACCTCCACACGCTCTGTCACTTCCTTCAACTCAAAATCAACACGAATCACCGCATCCTTTCCTGCTGAACCACCAACCGACTCGACAATAAACTTATTTCTTCCCGAATCACTGACCACATCGATATATCCGATCTCGACATGTTTCGCAGCATGTGCACGATAGAGGATGTAGGCAGTGTGCTGACCGGGAGGCAAACGGAGGTAGGGCCCGAACGACAGGAATCCTTTCCCGTCGCCCTGCTCCGCCACCAAACTATCGCCTTCCTCGTGACCAATAATGCTCGGCAACTCGTTCGCCAAGTACATGGTTTTCTCCGGACATTTCCATGCCAACCTATCCAGAACCCGGCTCTCCATCCGTGCCCGCTCGGAGGCATTCAACTGCGCATCCGCCGGCCGGACGTAGGCCAAATGTTCTCCAATGACTACATTCAGATCGCCCGCCGCGCCCAAACGTTCGGCCGCTCGACGGACCTCATCTTCAAGACTGTATGTGCTTGGCCAGGCATGAGCCGCCCACAACATGTCCACGAATGGCAAAACAAGGACATCCACCTCATCCCTAGCAAGGGCCAGGACCGCCCGCTCCGCAAAACCCTCATCAATCTTGCCTTGCGGGAACGCTTGAAGGGTCTCCGGCCAACTGCTTCTTGCGTGAGCGAGATTCTTGTCCCCGCCGATGTTATAGGCACTTATCCTAAGGTCGGAAGCAATCCAGTTCACGAGGAAATCGTTGCCCCAAGGCATGAACGCCACTCGCTCTCCCGGCGCTAGGTATTCCCCTGCCGGCGTGATGACCTCGGCGTGAAGGCGCTCCAACACGAGCCGGTGGTTTTGGTTTTGTTCCCATTTCGCGAAGATGTTCGGCGCCACCAGAACCAGCAGGGTGGCGGATAGGGCAAATTTCAGGACAACGTTATTCCGGGAAAGCGAGGTAAGGCCTAGCACCGTAAGAGCCCAGAAACCGAACAAACCCAAAGCGATCCAACGATAACTGGCACGCATGTTCTCAAAACCAGGCAGATTGGCCGAAAGCACCCCCGTGCCGGTGGGAAGGCCGGCGTACTCTTCTGCCTGCACCGACGGCAAGGCGGGGTCCGGTTTTGTCGCATCAACCTTGAATGACGGCCCGAGGGACATGTAGGTGCCGACAATGGCAATCAGCAGGAATGCGGTCGCTGTTGCTCCCGTGTTCCGCCTTTTCCAGAGATACCAGCCCGCTAATCCAAAAACGACGAGCGGCAACGCGTAAGGAGAACTCCATACCGAGCTATCCCCGAAATGTTCACTCGGGGGCCGTGCAACACTCAGCCCAACTACATCCCAAAACCACACCATGCCCTGAGTGGGCAACAGAAAGTAAAGTAGGTCAGCTCCCCAGCCGCGGAAGAAGTCCAGCGACGCGCCTTCAAAACCACTCTTCCCAATATATAGAACATACAGCAAATAGCCGATTGCAAAGCTGACGAAATGCAATGGTAAGACCTTTTTTAGCGCGAGACCAAAGGGCAATTCGCGCTGAAGGATCAGCCAACCCAGCATGATGGACGCACCCACCGCAAAGAACACGAAAGTGTAGCCATCCATGAACGCCGCCAGCACAACAACGAATGGAAATACAGCCGCCCAGACACCGGAATAATTCGGGTTCCTCGGAGCTGCCCATCCCACCATTTTCAATGTGGTGAAGAAATAAAATGGGATCAGGGCGATCCCAATGCTGAGCATGGAATAACCCACATGGAAATGAACGACCGGCAACAACATCCAGAGCAGGCCCAGAACGGCGGATAAAACCGTTCCTGCGCCAAGCATCCGAGAAAGGCCGTAAGCCCCCAGGTAGGCAACCGAGTACCAGACCAGTGCCATGAGTGCATAGGCATCAATTGGATTCAGCCCCGCGCGGATAAACAGGCTGGTCAGGAATGCACCGGACAAGCCAAATGAGATTGCCGCTGGTTCCGGGTTGCCGATATGCGTCGCCCACAGCCAGGTGGGGTTTCCTGCCATCGATTGCGCAAAACCGATGGTCCAGACTGCCTGACCGGCTGTTGGTAGGGAGATCCCCGGGATGGCACCCAGCAGAATCCAGGTGATCATCAGCCCCGGAAACAGAATTAGGAGTCTCATACTTGACTTGTCGAGCAGTTGCTCACGCTCACTGTCCATCAACGCCCTTCCTCACGGTCAGCAAATAGAAAATTAAGTCTCCGAGGCCGGTTACGATCCGGCTCATCACGACCGCCACCAGGATTGCCTGGGCATCAACGCTAGAGGAGAACAACCCCAATAGAACCAGTTCGCGCACGCCCAGGCCGGCCGGTGCGCCGGGGGTGACAAAGCCAATCAACCACGCGATAACAAAACCGGCGGCGACGACATGTACTCCGTGGCTGAGTGATTCCGGGGACAGTGACATCACCAGAAACCAGAAGATCAGTCCGGACACGGCAAGGAAGGTGGCATGCAGCCATAAGACAGGTTTGAAATGCGGGGATACCAAGCGGCTGAAGGCAACCGATGCCGCCAGCAATGAGATGACGAACGCGACTTCCACCATTGCCACGGGCAGGTCGATCCAGAGGGGCAGAAGAAGCAGCGAGAACGTCAGTGCGCCAACCGCCAGCGCCAGCATTTCCCAGGCCATGCTCTTGGCAACCGCTATGCCAGCCAGCCCACTGGATACCGCCAATGCCTGTCGACCGGCCAGATGCACGACGTTGCCCGGGACGTATTTCGCCATTTGCGAAACGCCGTATATTCGGACGCTGGACGCAAATGGAATTACTTGGCCCTGAGCTTTCAGCAGCCACCACCATGCGGCTGCGAGTAGGAGGTTGGTTGCAGCGTATGCCAAAACCAGTGGGAGCAGGATGGCGAAATCCCCGTAACCGAGATCGGAGAACTCGTCGCGTCCCAACTCTCGGTAGATTGCAAACGCGACAAACCCCACTCCGGCGAGCCCAGCCAGCCCCCCCAGCAGGCGCAACACCCGCTTGGCACGCTCTGACCGAAGCAAGCGCGCAAGACGACCTGAAAGCACGGTTAAATTTCCCCCGGGACGGGGAAAGCGTTTCGATAGCCTCGCGCCCGCGCCGCCGTAACAATCGCAGTCATGTTCGCTTTCTGGCGAGGATCATGGTCCAAGGCAGAGGACTACGCACCTCCTCGATTTCGAAGCGGGAGGAAACAAAATTCAGAAAGCTCTTCTTACTCCAATGCTGAAGATGCCCCGGTGTGTTCCCCATGTCTGCGAGGTAATGTCCCCTGGCGACATTTAGAGCTCGCCACAGCGGCTCGCGCGGCACGCTGAGTATGATCCGATTTCGTACGACCTGCTCCAATACCTCGAGGGCCCTTTCCGGTTCCTCAAGGTGCTCCAGTACCTCACAGCACACCAGCAAATCCGCGCCGTCCTCCTGTGGCACCAGATCATAGATACTCCTGACCGTAAAGATCTCTTGGTCAAGGCCTTTGGCGCCCGCATGCTCTCGGGCCATGTCGATGACGGCATGAGAAAAATCCGTTCCACGGACCGGATAGCCTTCCCGGGCCCAACGTGTGCTCCAGTATCCTTCGCCACAGCCCACTTCATGAATGCTTTTCGGATCAGCTTTCTCTACCAGTTGCGTCAACGAGTCATCGAATCCACGCATGATTCGACGCACCAAGAAGTTCTTCGAACCGTACTTGTCATAAGTGTTGCCAATGACAACGCCTTCTTCCTCTTTTCCGCCGGCGATTCTCACTTTTTTTCCCCCTTCTTCACGGTGTGGCCCGCCCCATGCTCATCGCGACTGGACACAAGATATCGTCGATTTTCCTCCAGCAACTTGCGATTAGCTGCCAGCAAGTCGGCAAGAAACGCCACAAGAATGGTCTGGAATCCCATGCCAATCAGCAGAGAACTCAGTATTAGCGACTGCACATGGCCTTCACCTTCCCCGGTGACCAGGAACCACAGGTACCGAAGCCCCACTAGGAAACCCAGAAAAAACATCGTCAGGCCGATGGTGCCGAAGAAGCGAAACGGGCGATAAACGACGAATATACGGATGATGGTGAAGATCGAGCGCCGAATGTAGCTCGACATGCTCTTGAACAACCTCGACGGCCGGAGATCTTCGTTCACGCGCACCGGGACCGAAGTTATGGCCATGTTCTTCTGGCCCGCCTGGATGATGGTCTCGAGGGTGTAGGTGTAATCGTTGAACACCATTAGTTGTTGGGCCGCGGCTCGACTCATCGCCCGAAAGCCACTGGGGGCGTCCGGCACGTCGGTCTTGCTGGCGACCCGAACGACCCCGCTGCCCAGCTTTTGCAACAACTTCTTGACCGGGGAGAAATGCTCGATGGTCTCGACGGGTCGGGCGCCAACGACGATGTCGGCCTCACCTGAAACCACCGGGGCTGTCAGGGCCGGAATATCATCGGCGTTGTATTGGTTATCGGCATCCGTGTTGACAATCACGTCCGCCCCATGACGCAGACAGGCATCCAGCCCATTCATGAATCCGCGAGCCAGGCCCTGGTTCCGGGTGTGCCGAACGATGTGATCCACACCATGTGCCTTGGCCACATCGGCGGTCCCGTCGGAGCTGCCATCGTCGATGATCAGTCTCTCGACCGCATCGAAACCCTCCACATGTCGTGGCAATGCGTCCAGTGCAATACCAAGTGTTTCGGCTTCGTTGAAGCAAGGGATCTGGATTATCAGTTTCATTCTGCGGACTCCTTGGTCCATCAAAGTTTTGCCTGCACTTGGCCCGGGGATTGGTGAGTCCACCACGGCCTCGTTTAGTTGTTTAGTCCGCAGCCAAAGATTTATTAACGCGCGGCGCAAGCCGCTAAATCTGAAAAGCTACCGCCCGGAATCAAACAGGCCCAACCGAACAAAAAATTAAAGCCGGCAAGTAAAGCCGACTGAACGCTTCCTACCAGGGCCGAACCAAACTAGTAGCGGTACATCCGCTGCAACGTGTCCTTGAGCGAGATTGGTTCTATGGCTCCGACCGCTTCGACCAGCTTCGCATTTGATCCACATAGGCGTTTGACTTCGCTTGCCCTAACAAACGCCGGATTCACACGAACATCAATCTCGTAGCCCGAGATATCCTCCATCAACTGGATGACTTGCTTGAGGCTCGTCGCCTCACCGGAGCAGATATTGAAGGCTTCGTCCGATGGGGACGCCTCCAGTAATCGCGCATAGGCATCCACCACCGTCCGAACGTCCGAGAAGTCTCGAGCCACGTCGAGGTTTCCCAGTTCGATCGCCTCTTTACCTTCCTTGAAATGCTTGACGATCTTGGGAAGGAGAAAACGGTCGGCCTGGCCAACCCCCGTGTAATTGAACGGACGGGTGATCACGATCGGCAGGTCGCTCATCCATTGGCGTGCCATGTACTCCATCGCCACCTTGCTCACGGCATAGTCGTTGGCCGGGTTGAAAGGTACTGATTCATCAATGGCGTCGACCCGAGCGTTTCCGTAGACGTTAGCGCTGCTCGCCAAAAGAACCGACGCTGGCTGGTGACGACTGGCCGCCAGTGCCGCCAACAGATTCCGGGTGCCAACCACATTGGTCCGATAGATGCTCTCGACATCGCTGTGCGCCACGAACGAGATCGCGGCCAAGTGGGCAACCACGTCCGGTTGAGCCTCATCAACGACCATCCTGAGGTGCTCGGCATCAAGCAAATCACAACCGTAAACGTTATCCGAATTCTCCGAGTCAGACTGCGCGAGCCCGACAACGTCATAACCCTCACTGAGAAGCCTGGCCGCAAGATGCCGGCCCGTGAAGCCATTAATTCCTGTTATCAATGCCCTAGGCTTGTCAGAAAGAACGGTCATATTCCACCCGTTCCATGTCAGCCTCGACCATCATGCGGCAAAGTTCCTCTAGTGAGGTGCGCGGCTCCCAGCCGAGCTCCGTTTTTGCTTTCTCCGGGTTGCCGATCAGCAGTTCAACTTCCGCCGGACGATAAAATTTCGGGTTGACCGCCACGACGGTCTTACATGTGTTTTTGTCGATACCGCGCTCGTTCTCGTCCGAGCCCTGCCAATCAATGTCGATATCGACCGCCTTGAAGGCCATCGTTACGAAGTCGCGCACCGTCTCAGTGCGGTTGGTTGCAAGAACGTAGGTATCGGGCTTGTGCGCTTGCAACATCCGCCACATGCCCTCGACGTACTCCTTGGCAAAACCCCAATCACGTTTCGCATCCATATTCCCAAGTTCAAGCACATCAAGCCTCCCAAGCTTGATACGGGCCACACCATCCGTGATCTTTCTCGTCACGAATTCACGGCCACGGAGCGGAGACTCGTGATTGAACAGGATGCCGCTCGACCCAAAGATGTCGTAGCTTTCCCGGTAATTCACCGTCATCCAGTGCGCATACAGTTTCGCCACGCCGTACGGGCTCCGCGGATAGAACGGGGTCTGTTCTGTCTGCGGCACCTCTTGAACCTTCCCGAACATCTCGGATGTCGACGCCTGGTAGTAGCGAGTGCGCGGATTTACGATCCGGATCGCCTCGAGTAGATTCAAGGCACCCAGCCCGGTAATCTCCGAAGTCGTTATGGGCTGATCGAACGAAACGCCAACAAAACTCTGGGCAGCAAGGTTATAAACCTCGTTCGCTTCGCTCTCTTGCAAGAGCCGGATAGCGGACCCAATATCAGTCAGATCGTACTCGACCAGTTTCAGGTTCGGATGACTTTGGATCCCGAGCGCTTCAATACGCCAGAAATTGACAGAACTGGTGCGGCGAAAGGCCCCATACACCGTATAACCTTTCTTCAGCAGAAGTTCAGCCAAATACGCCCCATCTTGGCCCGTGATGCCGGTGATGATTGCGTTTTTCATTGCATTTCCCTCTGGATTGCTTTTTTGTAGGAATCGTGTATTAAGGCGATTTTGTATCCTAAGCTTAATGCGTAAGATTACACTCCCTTTTGAAACCCATTTCGGTGCCCATTGTCGCACTGTGTTGGCAACCCCCGATCAAGAGGCTCAAAAGCTGGACAGCGCACTCTCCCCAAGTGAGCAAGGGCATTTTTCTGAAGTAGGATACTTTCCCTTTTATCATAGAGTGCGAGCCACTTCTTGATAGTGACCACAAGATCTTCCGAACCTTTGCCATCGAAGTAATACGCGTGATCACCCGCCACTTCACGGAACACGGGAATATCCCGCACAATGATGAGCAACTTGTGTTGGGCAAACTCTATCTTCTTACGACTCACGTACTCCAAACCAAGGAGGTTAATCATGCCTTAATCCGGTGAGCATCCCGTACAAACGGTTTGCGATTTTTTGATAACCACACTCACCCCGCCAGCGTTCAGCACTCTTCTCTTTATTCCGCAACAGCTCACTGCTATCAATTATTTGCGCCATCAAAGCACCTATTCCGTCAGCAATGGACTCTGGGGACTTTCCAGGTAAAAAATGAACGGCCTTTTCAACATCCTCAAAGATATTCAGAGGTGTTACCGCGACGGGGCGACGGCTGGCCAAACCATAACGCACGGCCGCACTGGAAGACTCACCCGTTTTCTGGTAGGGAAACACAATCAAATCAGCCCCGGCCAACTTCTCCAGGCTTTCAGAGTCGCTCAGAAACTCTGTGCAAAGAGACACAACCTCTTGCATGCCTGCCGTTTCTATTTTTCTTATTGCCTGCCGTAGAGTCTTGGCCGATTCGGACGCTGGATAGACTGCATTCACCATATTTAATCGAATATTGATCCCCCGACTATGCAACATGGCCACAGCATCAATTAGCTCAAGCAAGCCTTTATGGGGCAAGAAAAACCCATAGGATGCCACCACAAAAGGACGATTATTATCAAATGAGGTCGTCAAAGACGGGGTATAGTCGATAATCCCATGGGGAAACAAAGTGACATTCTCGACCAACCCCAATTGCTTGAGTCGATTCATGTCGTTGGGCGAATGAACCAACACTCTTTGACAACGGGACAAAGCAGGCGCTAACAAAGATAGCTTTTTGTGAGGCATTTGAACTGGATCGATCGTGGCGTGCATAGTCACAACCACAGTACGATTCGACAGAAGCTGATTAGTCAAGAACTCCCCGAACGTTTCCAAATTGAAAAATCCGTAGTTGAATTGGATCACCAAGGTATCCAGTTCGTACTTTTCAATCGTAGACACCAACCCCATTAAATCATCGTGTTCGCCTGCGGACCAGCAACGAGAAACATTCGAACCGTCTTCACCTATTCTTGATTTACCATGTGCTGCCAGAACGGTGACGTCTGCCGGCATATTACTTATGAGATGCTCAGAATAAGCCGCAATACCGCAGCGCGTATTCCAAGTTGAAACCCAGCCAATACGAGGCTCTTTCGTCTCTACCCTTTGGGAGAAAGAATGTGCCGCCTTAATCATGCGCTGTGCAGAATGCGACCACTTAAAATTCTTATTTAAAAGCCGCTGGCCCGCAGCGATGCGCGCATGACGCACATCAGAAGGCGCGAGGAAGACCTCCTTCATGAGAGCCGCAAGGTGATTTTCGTCTGGCTCCGCCCAGACCGAAGCTGAGAGGCCGAAGTGTGTGTTCGCGCGGGCATATGAGTAGTCGATCAACCAACCTGTTTCTGGCGTGCAAAAATCTGTCTGCCCGCTCCATCCCGTGGTAATCACGGCCAAACCCGACAGCATAGCCTCGGCCATGGGCAGGCCAAACCCCTCGGCGCGGCTAGGTGCAACCAAGGCATGGCATTGGCTGTATAGCGACTTTAATTGCGCATCCGTGTAATCGTCCTCCAGAACGATAACATGTGGATACTCTGCATTATCCGCTCGGGCGTCTTTCAGCCATTGGTGGATCTCGTTGTGGGGGTTCGGAAATGTTTTGATAACCAAGGTCACATCATCGCTGGCGCGGAATGCCTTCCCGTAGGCTCGCAGCATGACATCCGCCCCTTTGCGCGGGAAGCAGGAAGAAACATGGAGAAACCTAAAGGATTTGGCTTTGAGCGTATAGTTGTCGTCCGGCTTGACCCTTAACCAGTGGTCAAAACCGAGTGAACTAACGGAGATCGGCACTGTTACCCCATGATCGATCATGATCTTGCGCACATGCTCTGACATGACAGTCATGCCCTGCAACGAAAAATTAAAGGAGTCAACCCAATCCAGAGGGAAACCGGACTCTTCCCATCCATAAGCATGCAGAAAGTTGAAACGGGCTTGCATGTCTTCGATGCGCGGCGGATAAAGATTTCTGCTGACGATGTCGGCATCAATCGGCGCAACATCGGACGATAAACGATGCATCGCGGCGAGATCGGGATTCTCGGACAGGAACTTTTCGTTCGGTGGGAAATCGCCTGGACCCTCAGTGGAGTGCAATACAACGCGGTGCCCCAACGTAGCTAAGGCACGGGCAGCCTCGCGGTTGACCAAGGCCAAGCTGTAGCTACTGTCGAATGGTCCTTCGATGCGCCAAGTAATTTTCTCGGGAAGTCGGGTCGGCCTCAGATAACGATCAATTTCTTGCTCATTTCTCTCCAGGCATAGTGCCATCCGACGAAGGAGTTCGTCTGCATCACCGTGTTGCTCTGAGATGTTCGACGCGATGCTGTCAATAAATCGTCGATATTTGCTTTCAAGTTTCTCTCTAATTTGACGCCATGAGCTTCTTTCTTCATATATTTCTGACGGCAACCTCTCCCACGCCGCAATCGCTCGCTTTGCGGTGTCATCCCAGGAAAACTTCTTCGCCCGATGCAGTCCGTGTTCGCGCAGGTGGTTGCGATATGCCTCGTCTTCCAAGGCCTGCGCAAGTTTGGCGGTAATAGCCTCGACATCGAAAGGGTCGAAGAGCGCCTCATCGAAGCCGATCACCTCCGGCAGGCTAGCGGTGTTGGCGCCAATGACAGGCGCACCGCAGGCCATAGCCTCAAGCGCCGGCAAACCGAAACCCTCATGCCAAGAAGGGAAGACGTAGAGTTGGCAGAGGTTGTAGAGCTGGACCAGTTCCTCGTCCACGACGTAGCCAGTAAACAGGAGTTCGTCATTCTTCAAGCCGGCGGACCGCGCAATACCCTTAAGGCGTACGATATCGCCTTCAGGCATCTTGCCGGCGAAGAGCAACTGATGGGCCTTACGCAGGCTGGCGGGCAACGCGGCGTAAGCCTCGATCAGGCGCGGCAGGTTCTTGCGCTCATCCGCGCCGCCGGTGTAAAGAACGAAGGGCCGGGTGGCGCCGAACTTGGTGCAGAGTTCACTGGCGGTTTTGTCGCTGATGGTTTGGGGGTGGAATTGGCTATCCAGCGCCGTAGATATGGCAATGGTTTTACTGTCGGATGTTCCGAGAGCGCCTATGCTCTCCTGACGGGAAAACTCGGAGATCGCCAGCTGCAGAGCCACCTTCCTGAGGTATTCGACCTTTCGCAGGTAGTACCGCTCATGACTTGGATTGGGCTTGAGATAGTGATCCGGATTCAGCAGTGGAATGAGGTCATACAGGATGACGCTCACTGGCGTTGCAGTGTCAAATCGGCCAACGCTCGTAACGGCATCGTCCACATAGCCTTCGAAAAGGTTTGTGAAATGAATGACATCGGGCTGGAGGCTGGCCAAAAATGCTTCGCGAATGACTTCCGCCGCCTCGCGCCGGGCATCGTTGCCGGGTTGTTCTTCCTTCACCGGCCCCGGCGCATGCCAGACGTGGATATTCTTCTGCGGCAACAGGCCGTCGAAGGCGGCGCGGATGGCCTTGATGGTCTCCGGAAACAGGCCGCTCACGGCGAGGATGATTTCGTGATCACCTCGGTTGCGCACCACAGCATGGGCAAAGGCCATGGTGTAGCGGCCAATGCCGCGAAAACGGCTTTCGGTCTGAGCGCCCTGCATGTCGATCACAATGCGCATCAGGCGGCCTCCTGCTTTTTCTTCTCAACCGCTGCTTTCAGGTCCGCATAGATTTGGCGCGCTCTGGGCGCGAGGGTTTCGACAAGATGGGCATTGCCGGCCGAGTCGTTAACCTCTTGCGGCGTCACAATAGCCTGCGCCTTCACGCCCATCTCAGTCTCGGTAGGCTGTTGTGAGACGGGCATCGGGCCATGAATCAATCCGCGCGCCCGGGCGAAGGCACGAAGGCGCGTCTCCAGCCTCGGATGCTGATACAGCCATCGCCGCGCGCGATGCTTCAGCCTCTCGCGCCGCAGTACAACGGCAATGGCTTTTGCCAAAAACCATCGGGCGGCCCTTTTCGGTAATCGCACCAGGCCGACAAACACTCGAATGGGAAGCCACAACAACCACTTGAGGAGTTGCATTAGTTTTCGCAATGGCGAGGTGATTCGCCATGATTTGCTGCGATAGACCGACTGCAGCTCGTGATTCAGTCCGTCGGCAACCGTCCACCAGTGATGAGAGGAGTGGTTGAGTTCGTCGATCTCCGCCTTGGCGGCGTCCCATTCATACTGCAGCCACTCGCTGTGGGCATGCAGATGTTCAAACTCGGACTGCTTTGCGTCCAGAGCCTGATCTTTTTCAGACAACTGCGCCGTGAGCTGCTCCAAACGCGCCTGTTCGGCGGCGGCGTGGGTTGTGGCTTCGTTCAATTGTTGCTGGAGAACTTGTTTCTTCTCTGCCACCTCGTGCAATTGCCGGTTCTGCGTTTCCACGGTTTGGGACAAGGTGTTGATTGCTTCTATCGCCTGCGCCGCCCGCACATTGGCGTCGTGTGCCTTGGCTTCGGCCTGCTGTGCCCGCACCTCGGACTGTTGGTGCACAGCGAGACCAAATTCGTCGAAGACATTCGGAGGATATTTAAAGGCCGGCAGCAAATCGGCATGTTCTTGGGCAACATAGAAACGGTTGAGGCCGTCGGCATAGGCGAATTGGTACCCGGCCTTCAGCAAGGCGGGCTCCCAGTCCGAATGAGATTCGACCTTCGACATGGGCAGGGTGGCTTCGACAACGACCACCCAAGGGCGGTATCGCGCCCAGTCGTTGCCGCGCAGGACGGCGTCCTCGAACCCTTCGACATCGACTTTCAGAAAATGGACCAGCTGGCCGTCGGGCACATGCTTTTGCCAGATCGCGGCCAGGGTCGTGACTTCCACCTCCCGGCGCGATGCCTCCCAACCCGCGGCCTGGTGCTGTTGGGCAATGGAATCATCGAGGGTGGATAGGCCAGGGTTGGTCAGAAAATTCATGACCATGGTGCCTTCGGTATCGCCCATGGCAACTTTCAGGTTGACATCGCGGGGGCGGCTTGCCTGCAGTTGCTGATGAAATTCCGGATTGGGCTCAATGTTGATGCCTCGCCAACCGTTTTCGTAGAAAGCACGCGTAACAGAATCGATATCCGATGACCAGGCACCAACGTCGATATAGAAACCCTGCTCAAGGTGCTTGAGTGCGCGCCAGAGCATCACGTCTTCAAAATTTTGTGCGTATGAAACGAAACTCATTAAACCTGTCTCTCAATGTGGATCGTCGGCTCATTCCAAAGACAACCCGCGAAAGTAATCTTGTCGATATTGATGACATTGAAGACAAGAGCCCGATCAAGCCATTCATAGTTGGCGGTTAGATGAGTGTCTCGATCCACCAAGGCCGTTTGTAACGAATAGCTTCCTACGCCCAGGTTGGCCGGAAACTTGACGCGAAAAAGATACTTCTCACCGACTTCGGGGTTCTTGATGACCTGCGCTGTATGCCATGTGTTGGTGCCGTACATGACTTGACCCAGCCGATCCTTGATGCCATACCCGAGCACAAGACTGTCGATGGGTTGATGAACCCCAAGCCGGATCATCAGCTCGACATCTTCACCGACACCCACATAGTCCGAGACCTCGCCTTTGCTGTTCAGCAGGACGATTTCTTCCACGCGTGCTTCACCAGTACCCGAGCTAGTCTGAATCTTGCCGTCGTCAAGCTCCCTGACTTCGACAGTACTGTTTTCCTTTTCCGCAATGAGGGCATTGTAAAAATCCATTACCTCTTCGGGGTCGCCATCTTTGACGACCCCTCCTTTTTCTATAAGCAAGGCTCGATCACAGAGGCTTTGGATAGCGCCGCGGTCATGGGAAACGATGAGCAGGGTCGTGCCCTGATCCTGAAATTCGCGAATGCGATCAAAGCTCTTGTGTTGAAAATAGGTATCGCCGACGGAGAGGGCCTCGTCGACAATCAGGATTTCGGGCCGATAGGCGGTGGCCACGGAGAAGGCAACCCGCATCTGCATGCCGCTGGAATAGGTGCGCACCGGCTCGTCGAAGTAATCGCCGATTTCGGCAAAGGCCTCGATGTCTTCCATGGCTTGAGAGATCTGCTCGGGTGTGAACCCCATCAAGCCGGCGGCATGCCAGACGTTCTGTCGCCCAGTCAGTTCGGGGTTGAACCCCATACCCAGCTCTAAAATGGCACCGATTCGCCCATTGACATGGATCGAGCCTTCTGTCGGCCGAAGGGTGCCCGTGATCATCTTGAGCAGGGTGCTCTTACCCGCCCCATTTTGTCCGACGATACCGATGGCCTCGCCCGGTTGGATATTGAAGCTAATGTGCCGGAGCACCCAGTGCTCTTCGCTTGGCGTGACGGGGATACCAAACCAGCGAGCGAAACGATGCCACTCGGACTGATAGACACGGAAGGACTTACCGACGTCCTGAACACTCATCAAGCTCATAGGGCGTCCACCATCTCTTCGCTTGCACGTCGAAAAACGAACAGTGCCAGCCCCACCAGGATTAGGGACGCAATGCTGACCCCCAACAGCGCGCTCACGTCCGGTGACTTCCCGTACAGAAGCACCTGGTGATAGGCATCCACGATTGGGTAGAGCGGGTTGAGATCGAACCAGTGCCTGTGCTCTTCGGGGATGATCGTGATGGGATAGACGATTGGCGTGAGCCAGAACCACATCTGCAAAACGATCGGCAGAGCCTGACCAACGTCCCTGAGAAAGACATTGATGACCCCGGCAATCAATCCAATTCCCAAGGCAAACACCGCCAGCAGCAGCGTCAAGGGGATCAGCCAGAGCATATCGAAGGTGAACTGGTGCCCCAGCAGCAGGAACACGCCAACCATCGCGATAAACAGGAGGGCGTTATTCAGGAGCCCTGAACCCACCACAACGGCTGGAAGGGTAATCCGAGGGAAGCTCATCTTCTTCATCAGATTCCCTTGGGAAATGAAGAGGTTGAGGCAACCGTTTATAATTTCGCTGAACAGCATAAAGGCGAGCAGGCCCGCCATCAGGTGGATGGCATAGGAATACTTGTCCTCGATGCCGGGAATCTTCGCGGCCAGCACATTGGAAAGGATCAACGCATAGATCGCGACCTGGGCCAGTGGGTTGATTATCATCCACAGGCCGCCGAACTTGCTCCGAGAAAACCGGCTTACCAAGTCATTGCGAATCGAACTGAGGACGAAGTGGCGGTATTGCCAGAGCCCCTTAAGCATGCCGAGCATCACTGCACCTCGATCAGGGATTCGATTTCCGCGACGCGGCGCTTCACTTCGGCTGCATCGCCACGAGCTTCTACGTTGAGGCGAAGCAACGGCTCGGTATTGGAGGCTCGCAGATTCATGCGCCAATCCGCGAATTCCAGACTCAGGCCATCCGTCCGATCTTCCTTGGGTCCCAGCTTGGCGAAGTGGGAATGAATACGTTCCAGGGTCGAAGACACGTCTTTGACCCGATAGTTGATTTCTCCACTACAGGGATATGCCGCCATCCGTTCCTGCACCAAAGTGGATAATGCCCGATCAAGCTTGCCGACAAGCTCGGCTACCAGAAGCCAGGGGATCATGCCGCTATCGCAATAGGCAAAATCACGGAAGTAGTGGTGGGCGCTCATTTCGCCGCCATAGACTGCGTTTTCCTCGCGCATACGCTCCTTGATGAAGGAATGCCCCGTCTTGCTCTGGATGGGAACTCCACCGGCGCTCTCCACCATGTCGATGGTGCTCCAAGTCAGACGCGGGTCGTGGATAATTTTTTCGCCGGGATGCTTGCGCAGCAAGGCCTCGGCCAGCAGCCCGACGATGTAGTAACCCTCGATAAACTCGCCGTTCTCGTCGAATAGGAAACATCGGTCGAAGTCGCCGTCCCAGGCGATTCCCATATCAGCGCCGTGTTCGCGAACGGCCTCGGCGGTCGCCGCTCGATTGTCCGGCAGTAAGGGATTGGGAATGCCGTTGGGAAAGTTGCCGTCGGGTTCTTCCTGGATAACCACAAACTCGAGGGGTAGGTGTTGCTCAAGCTGTCTTACGACCAGGCCGGCACCGCCGTTACCGGGGTTGGCAACGATCTTCAGTGACTTGAGCGAAGCCGCGTCGACGTAGGAAAGCAGATGCTCGATGTAGGCCGCCTTGTCTGGCGCAAAAGTGATGCCACCCGAACCCCTGTTAGGGGCGTCCAGCGTCTTTTGGCCCTCGGCGTGGAAGCGCTCTGCCGATTCCTTTATGGCCAGCAACCCGGTGTCACCGGAAATGGGACAAGCTCCAGCACGAACGAGCTTCATGCCATTGTAACCCTTCGGGTTATGACTCGCGGTGATCATAACTCCGCCGCCGACACCTTCCGATTCGCGGTGAAAAGTGTGGAAGTACACCTCTTCGGTGCCACACAACCCGATATCGACCACATTAGCCCCGGCCGCTGTCAACCCAGCCATGAGTGCCTTAACGAGAGTTGGACTTTCGAGTCGGATGTCTCTACCGACAATGACGGTCCCGGGGGTCAGTTCCTTAGCAAATGCGCACCCGATCGCATAGGCAACATCTTCGTTGAGTTCGGCAGGCACCTGCCCACGGATGTCGTAGGCCTTGAAACAGCTCAAACTCATATCAGGATCGTCCGTAAATATCATCGAAGCGGATAATGTCATCCTCTCCGAGATACTCGCCGCTTTGCACCTCGATCATCACCAGATCAACCACGCCGACATTCTCAAGTCGGTGCTTGTGGCCCGCTGGGATATAGGTCGATTCATTCGTCTGCAACTCGATCTCCGATGTTTCATTCACGACTTTGGCCGCGCCGCTGACCACGACCCAGTGCTCGCTTCGATGGTGGTGCTTTTGGAGACTTAACTGCCCGCCAGGCTTAACTTCGATACGCTTGATCTTGAATCGCTCCCCTTCATCGAGAACCGTGTAGGCACCCCACGGACGGTGAACCGTGCGATGCAGACGGTGGGCATCGTGCCCCAGCCCCTTAAGCTCCGAGTAGAGATGCTTGACCTCCTGCGTGCGTCGCTTGTCGGCCACGAGAAGGGCATCGGGGGTGTCCACGATAATCAGGTTTTCCAAGCCCAAGGCTCCGACCAGTCGCTGATCGGTTCTGATGTAGCAGTTATGGCTATCGTGAATGAGCGCTTCGCCTTCGACCCGGTTGTTGTCCCCGTCTGCTTCGGACAGATCGCCCAAGGCAAGCCAAGAGCCGATGTCGCTCCAGCCAATATCACAGGCAACAACAGCGGCATTTTTTGTCTTTTCCATCACCGCGTAATCAATGGAATCGTCCGGCACCCGATCAAAGTCCTCGGGAGCAAATTCCACCTGGGAAAAACCGTCGCCTTCGGCCTTTCGCGCGCCATCCACGCAACGTCGGGTGGCCGTAAGCACCTCGGGTGCATGAGCCTCCAGCTCCCGGAGCATCGTGCCAGCGGCGAAGCAGAACATGCCCGAGTTCCACAAATAGTTGCCACTGTCGAGGTATTCACGCGCTTTCTCGAGAGAGGGCTTCTCGACGAACCGCCGAACCTCGCTGCCCTCCGCCTCGATGTAGCCGTAGCCTGTTTCCGGCCCATCCGGCTGAATGCCGAAGGTCACCAGTTTGCCGTTTCTGGCTAACTCAGTGGCTGCGTCGACAGCTTCACCGAAGGCATCCTGATCCCATATAAGGTGATCTGCCGCCAATACGAGAATGACAGCATCGTCACCATGGGTTTCGGCCACCCGAAGCGCCGTAGCGGCAATCGCCGCCGCCGTGTTCCGTCCAAAGGGCTCGAGGATGAAGCTGGATGCGACAGCGCCCCCAATCTCACCTGCCACTGCGCGGTATTCATCTTCTGTCTTGAAAAATAAGTCACGATTCGTGACGGTCATCACCTCGGCAACACCTGGAAGCCGGGCGCCGCGCAAAAACGCTTTCTGAAGCAGGCTTTCCCCATCAGACAAGCGGATGAAGGGCTTGGGATGAAGCTCTCGAGAGACCGGCCAAAGTCGCGATCCAGCACCGCCACATAGAATTGTTGGAATCAAACTCATCCGCGCACTTTGCTCCTTGCTTTTGTGCAGACCGACCGAGAACGTCCGGTTTGACCCAGCCCTGTGCCGAGCCTGCGCACCGTCGGCACCATGGTTGACATGGGTGAGGAACGGTGATTCACCGCTCGATCAAGCCAGTCGTCGGGGAACTAGCACTTTAGAAATTGGCGAAATGCTAACACTTCTACGTCTGCGTCTCTGATCTGTGAGGTGGACCTCAGCCGGGGTTCTTTGATCAAGCGCGGTATGTGGCCGCTCTGTGTTGTAGAAGTCGATGTAACTGCTGAGCCCTCGCTCCAGGGCCGTCGGGCTGTCGTAGCCTCGTAGGTCGATGTCCTCGTACTTCAGCGTCCGCCACAGTCGCTCGACGAAGACATTGTCGAGGGCCCGGCCGCGGCCATCCATGCTGATCAAGATAT
>NZ_JBAKFI010000006.1:0-37825 GCF_040838425.1 Spiribacter onubensis
CCGGAAGGCGACACCAGCTAAGCGTAAAGACGTGTCCCCGATCCACCGGAATAACCGTCCCCGATCAGATGGAACGCCTGTCCCCGATCGACTGGAACAGGTGACCCACTTGACTGGAATACGCATCCTCTGGCCAAAAGGCGTTGGTACTAGCAATAAGGCACTGGCGAAGCGTCTTGGCGGACCCCTCGAGGCGCTTGGCTATGACACGCAATCATGACCCGTAATCCCCTCCGCGACATCCCCCACTACCTGCGTGTGTTCCAGCGCTATCTGGGGGCGAGGATGTATCTCGTCTTTGGCCTCACGCTCATCGCGGTGGTGGCCGAGGGCGTGGGACTCATGATGCTCCTTCCATTGCTCGCGGGGCTCGATGACTCGGCGGGCGGTGAGCCAACGGGCGTCGCCGCGATCGTGCAGGACGGGCTTGCCTGGTTGGGGGTGGCGGATTCGGTGACGGCCATTCTCGTGTTCATCACCATCGCCTTTGCACTGAAGGGCGCGCTCATGTTCACCGCCAAGGGCTACACGGCGTATCTCCAGGGCCAGCTCATGCGCGAGCTCCGCGGGCGGCTCTTTGACTGCTACAGCCACATGAGCTACCGCTACTACGTCTCGGAGAGCACCGGGCACTTCGTCAACGTCATCAACCAGCAGATCAAGCTGATGCTGCAGTCCTTCCAGCAGCTCACGCAGTTGGTGGCAAGTGGCGTGAATGCGCTCACCTACACCGCCTTTGCCTTTGCCATCGCCTGGCGCTTTGGGGCGATGGCGCTTGGCATCGGGGTGGTGCTGCTCGCGCTCTTTCGGGCGCTGAACATCTACGTGCGCGGGCTCTCGCGCCGGGCGGCGAGCGAAGAGGGGCATCTCTCCAAACTCCTGATCCAGTTCCTGCACGGCTTTAAATACCTCACCGCCACCGGGCAGGCGCGGCCGCTGCGCGGCACGGTGATGCGCTCGGTGGGACGGCTCACCGGCTATGAAATCCGCCGCGGCATTGCCGGCGCGTTCACCGGCGCGGTGCGCGAGCCGATCATTGTTGTGCTTATTATGCTCATCGTGCTGGTGCAGATGGTCTTTCTGGGCGAGCCGCTGGGGCCGATCATGGTGGCGATCATCTTGTTTTATCGCGCGATGAACGCCTTCATGGAAATTCAGAATAGCTGGCAGCGCACGCTCAATAACATCGGCTCGGTGGAGCTGGTTCATCAGGCGTTTGCCGATCAGGCCGAGCACGCCGAGCCGGATGGCGAGATCACGGTCCCGGATCTCGCCGAGGGCATTACGCTGGATCGGGTGTCTTTTGCCTACGATCCGGACAACGGTGATGTCTTAAGCGATGTCTCGCTTGCCATCCCCGTCCGCCACTCCGTGGCCTTTGTGGGGGAGTCGGGGGCGGGGAAATCGACGCTGGTGGATATCCTCACGCTGATGCTCAAACCCCGGGCCGGTGAGGTGCGCATCGATGGCGTGCCAGGCGATCAGGTTCACCTGCCAAGCTGGCGCGCGCAAATTGGCTACGTGAGCCAAGAGACCGTGGTTTTTGATGACACCATCGCCAACAACATCTGCATGTGGGCGGGCAACCCAGCGAAGGACGAGGCGCTCATGGCCCGCATCCGCGAGGCCGCCAAGCGCGCCCACATCCACCACCACATCGAGACCCTGCCCGAGGGCTACCACACCGTGGTGGGGGATCGGGGGGTCCGGCTATCGGGCGGGCAGCGCCAGCGGCTATTCATTGCCCGCGAGCTGTTCCGCAAGCCCAACCTCCTCATCCTCGATGAGGCCACCAGCGCCCTGGATACCGACTCGGAGCGCCACATTCAGCAAAGCATCGATGCGCTGAAGGGCGAGATCACGGTGGTGATCATCGCCCACCGCCTCTCAACCATCCGCAACGTCGATCATGTGTACGTGTTTGACCAGGGGCGGCTGGTGGAAGACGGGCCGTTTGATCGGCTGCGGGATCGGGAAGATTCGAAGTTTGGACGGTTGGTGGCGGCGCAGGCGCTATAACGCACGGCAAGCATTTCTGATGTTTAATCGCTTTGATCTTTCCCACCGGCAGTGGACACCTCAGTAAGTTAGTAGACTGGAGGTGAACCATGGCAACAGCAGCCCACGACATGCCCAAGCGAAGGAAGGCCCGCTACAGCGCGGAATATCGTGCCGAGGCGGTGGCACTAGCCGAGCGCATCGGTGTTTCAGCCGCAGCCAGCGAGCTCGGCCTGCACGCCACGCAGATCTATCAGTGGCGAGCGAAGGCGGCGCACGAGAAGTCCGTCAGTGACCGAGAACGCCAGCTCCGTGAGGAGAATGCCCGGCTCAAGCGCCAGCTTGCCGATAAGACCGAAGAGGTCACGATCCTGGAAAAAACCGCGGCGTACTTCGCGAAGAAGCTGGACTGAAGTACGCCGCCATTCACCAGCATCGGTCGGCCCACAGCATCGCGCGCCAATGCGCGGTGCTCGGTGTCTCCCGCAGTGGCTACTACGCATGGCTGCGCCGTCGGGACAGCGTTCCGCAACGCCTGGCCGAGCGGGCCAAGCGGGACGCGAAAGTGGTCGAACTGTTTGAGGCGAAGAAACGCCGCTACGGCTCGCCTCGCCTTCGCGAGGAACTAGAGGCTGAAGGCATGGCCATGAACCGCAAGACCGTGGCTGAGAGTATGCGTAGGCAAGGGCTGCGGGCCCGCGCGGCCAAACCGTTTCGGCATACCACCGACTCGGGCCACTCCCTTGGTGTCGCGCCCAATGTCCTTGCCCAAGACTTCAGCGCCGAGCGGCCTGACGAGAAGTGGGCCGGTGACATCACCTACCTGCGCACCCTTCAGGGCTGGCTCTACCTCGCGGTGATCCTGGACCTGTGCACACGCAAGGTGATCGGATGGGCGACCAGTACGCGCATCGACGCTGAGCTCGCCTGCACGGCGCTGCGAGCGGCGCTTGCCCGCCGTGGCGAGCCCAGCGGCGTGATCATGCACACGGATCGCGGCAGCGTTTACTGTGGCTGGGATCACCGCAACCTGATCCGTCGCTACGGACTGATCGCCAGCATGAGCGGCCGAGGTAACTGCTTTGATAATGCGGTAGTGGAGAACTTCTTCCACAGCCTGAAGGTCGAGAGCATCCATGGTGTGCCGCTGATGCACCCCGATGCGCTGCGCCAGGTCCTTTTCGAGTACATCGAAGTGGAGTACAACCGAACCCGTCGTCATTCTGCCCTTGGATACATCAGTCCTGATGCGTTCGAGGCCCGGATAGTGGCGTAATCGAGTGTCCACTGTTACTGGGCAAGATCAAATAGACAAAATCTACGGCAATCAGATCATTCACCATGATTTTTTTTCAAATTTTCTGTTTATGAAGATGCTCTGGCGGCTAGGTTTGATTGTTGAAATAGGGGATGCATAAGTTCTTCGAAATATGACCCTCCTAGATTATGGGGAAAAAATTTCGGAAAATTTTGCAAGCGCTCAGTTGCCTTGGCTGCATTCTTAGAAAAATAATTAAAAAGGGCTCAGCTAAAATGGTTAGTGCAGGCGCTCCACGATCAATATAAGGTTGGCTGTTATATCATGCGTAAAGCGCGTGAAATATGTGTTTCTCAACCACATACGATTTGTCTGAATAGGGCTGATTTGTTTTGTTTGCTAAAACGTTCTTTAGCGGGGCAAAAAGTGGGTTAAGACGAGCTAATAGAAGAAAGAAAAAGTTTCTTAGAAGCCTCGTGAAGGCCGTTGTTGGCTTCCAGCAGTATGTCTTGGGCGCGCGGCCACGGCATCTTGTTATTTCAGGATGCGCCCGAAGCGGGACGACCATGCTCTACAATATGGTCCGAAATTCGGCGACGGGGCCGGTATATATGCCGGAACGGGAGCTTTCCGCCCTAGATACATACAACCGGCGCGACGAGCGTATCGTGACCAAGCGGCCCTTGGACATTCTTCGCCTGGCTGACATCGATAGCGACTTGGGGCCGTACCGAGATATTCTCCACCTTGTCCTAATCAGAGATCCGCGTGATCTGGTGTCTTCCAAGCACAGCTCCGTCCCCAATCAATTTTTTCAGGGCTATGACTATCAGTTCCTCGTCCGGCCAACCGTAAAGAGCTTCACTGGTCCCGGCATCGCGGCGGTGTCCGAAGCAATCGACCGGGCACAAGCGGACGGTCGGCGCATCCTGGTGGTCCGCTACGAAGACCTCTTGCGTGATCCCGAACAGGTGCGCCGAACGATCGCCTTCGCAACGGGGTTTCCCCTGACCCGGCCCTTCGGGTCATTCCACTCCGGTGACATACCTGATGATCTGTCTGTGCAGCTTAATGGCGTCCGGCCCGTCGATGCCCCGGACCATCCGGCTTGGACGGAGAGAGAGAGATACATGCGCGCGCGTCGGCAGCTCGAGCTCTTCCCTGAAATGGAAGAGCTGGCAGTGCGCTGGGGCTACCCACCGACGGAAGACGTGCGTCGCACCTACCATCTTCCAGAAGCGCCCTCCGCGCCTCAGCGCGGGACGATCGTGGCGTTTCATACTGATGATGCGTTTTACACCAAAGAAGCGGCCCGCTGCCGGAAGCGGTTGGAGCAACTCGGCCTGCCGCACGATTTCACGAGTGTTCCAAAGAACGGAAGCTGGGTTGAAAACTGTGCCCGCAAACCGGAGTTCCTTCTCGACGTCCGACAACGCTTGCGCGGCCGACTGCTATATATAGACGTCGATGCCTTCGTTCATCGCGATCCTTGGCCCTATTTAGCCGATTACGATGGGGATGTGGCAGCATACATCCATGGGGATGGGAAACTTTGGAGCGGTACTATCCTTTTGCAGGATACAACTAGCACAGTCTTGTTGCTTCATGATTGGCTTGAGCGACAAAAAAAGGCGCCAAATTCATACGATCAAATTGTCTTGCAGAATGCCATTGAAGATGATGAATCGGGCCAAAAGTCGTATCGGTTTCAGCGCCTTCCATTGGAGCTAACCTTTATACCTGATAGAGAATACCCTTACGTTTATGGAAAGGCTTTAATCGAGCATCTGCAAGCCAGCCGTATGTCTAAACACGGACGCCGTGGCGATGCAATGACATCGCGGATCAAGAAATTGGAGGAAATAACCAAGGCGCACGGAATTGAGTGATTTTGGCGTAATTCATGCCGAACGTATCCGCGCCGCCGCCCCCGCAGTTCAAGCCGTGGCGAAGAATCGTGCGCAGCGGGGCGCGGCGGCGCCCGAAACACACAGCGCAGCACGCGAAGCGCGGGCCCTTCTGGGGGTTTTAAAGCGGTGCTACGAGGCTAGCCGATCTCTGGCCGCGATACAGGCCGCGCCCCTGATCCTGCCGCAGCGGGGGCACAAGTACGACGAGGCGCGCGCGGAACTGTATGCCGCCGGGCTAGAGCCGGGAATGATGGTCTTACCTTCCTCCGCCACGAACCCCGGCGTAAGCCCCCGCGCCCTCGTGGCGACCTTGCAGGCGCTTCCAATGCTCCGGCGCTGTCGCCGAAGCCGACGCTTGAAGCCATACGCCGAGGTCCTCGCCTGCGCGACGGCCTTCACCTGGGTTCTGCGGCGGCGTGAGGAGGAGGCACACTGGATCATCGTCGGCGATCTGAGCCCGTTCCTGATCGCCCTCGCCGCCGCCTGTCGCGGAAGCGGGCAGCGGGTCGTCTACTGGCAGTATTCCTACCTCGACTTTAAGCCGCTACCGGTGTCGGCGGACGCGGCCATCCTGCTTAACGACACCGGGCGCAAGCTGGCCTGCATCGGTCCAACCTCGCCCGCCTACTGGCGCCCACGGGAGGCCGTCCGTCCGGTTCGTCTCGATGGCCTGGGTGAAGGCAGTGTTGGCGCGATGTTGAACGTGCAAGCGGACGAGCGTGCGCTCGAGCGGCTCGAAGCGCTCGCGCGGAGGCTCGGAAGGCCAGTGGAGGTCAGGTTGCACCCCAACTCGACCCTCGCTCGCCATCCCTGGCCGGAGACTCTCAGCGAGGCCGATACGGATGAGGATCTCGCAGACTTCGTGCGGCGCCACAAGGTTCTTGTCGCGGGCAACACTCAAGCCCAAGCCAAAGCGTTAACGTTGGGCACGCCCGTGGTCCAGCTCGCCGGGCTCGATCCCTTGCCGTTTGATCACCACGAGTATGTGCGCAACGGGATCGTTCTGGGGATTCAGTCGCTGGAGCAATTTTCCTTTGAGGCGGTTCGAGCGTTCTATGCGGACGAGCGCTATCAGGAGGAGCTGAGCGCGCTGATGGGGCCACCACCGGAGGCAAGAAAACCGGGCCTAGAGCAATTTATAGCCCATCTAATGCGTCGAGGGTATAAGGCGCATCCACTTTATAGTGAGGACTCTCTGTAATGAGCGATCGCGCCGGAGCCGTCACTAGTGACGACTACCGCCCACCATCAATGGCGCAAGCAAGACGCCCGAATGCTGCCTATAAGGCCGGTATCTTCCTCATCGGCGGGACCCTTTTGCCGCCGCTGCTGCTGCTCGAGGCATGGAAGACCAATAGCGAGCGGTACCGGCACTGGATCCTTACGTTTTTCTTCACAATCTATGGAGCGACAATCACCATCGCGTTTGATCCGCTCGGCGTTGGCGCAGACGGTGTCCGGCACCTTCTCCATGTCTATGCATATTATCAGGGGTTATCGTTTGACGAATTCGCGGCACAGCTTGGGCAAATCATACTCTTGCAGGAAAACCCATCGCCTTCGGCAGACGTTTATAAGCATGTCTTGTCGTATGCGCTAGGCGGCGTCTTGGGGCTCCCATGGCTGTTCTTTCCGGTGGTAGCCACGGTTTACGGATACTTTTTCACCGGTTCGATGCTCATTATCTTCAAGCACTGGGGAAAGGCGAAATTACCGTGGATAACGCTTTTTCTCATAGCGTCATTTTTTTTATTTAAGAACATTGAGGGGGTTAACACTGTGCGGACATGGACTGGCCTTTGGGTGCTGGTCTACGCATGCCTTCAATACTATCAAACACGCAAGAAGCGGTATCTCGTCCTCATGGCAATGCCGCCCTTTATTCACTTTGGTTACTTTCTGATGGCGTTGCCGGCTTATGCGGTTTGGCTTCTCGGTACAAGGGTGATGCTGTACTCTGTCTTTTTTGTTATGTCCAGTTTTACTACAGTGATTAATCCTGGGCAATTCGAGGAGATTGCAGCGACGACAGAGCTTGGAGGTAGTCGGTTCGACGCTTATTACCGCGATTCTTTGGATTCGGCCGATGAGATTATTGCGTCTAGTCAGGAGAGCGGTCAGCGCTTTTGGCGCGCGTTTCAGAAGGCGGGTGTTCAGAAATGGGCGCTAAATATTTTTGTTTATGCGCTATTAATGGCTGGGGTTTATCGGTATGCAATGAACGCATTCCAGAAAAGAATTTTTTCAGTCGGGTTGCTGACGCTTGCTCTTTCCAATTCGGTATGGTTTATTTATGCGGCCTCCAATCGAAGCTGGATTGTTGGGGCGATTTTCATATTCGCGGCCTTTGTGATGTCCCGCACCGACCCGAGTACGGTAAACCGTTGGCCATACCATAATAGCTATCTTAAGGTCGGATTGGCACTTTCAGGTATCGCATTCATTCCCTATTTTCTATATAACCTCTCAACGATGCTTGACTTCCCGAGCGTCTACTTGGTCGCTTTGCCGATCGTCCCGTGGCTGGTTCCGGATGCCAACATGTCGTTGAAAGAGTTTTTGCAGATTCTGCTGATCGAGATGCTCAAGATCTTGTAATGCACCGGGTTCTCCTCATTCTTACACCGGCGCTACAGCCGACTGAGGGCGGTGTTCAGGCGTCGACTGTGAAGATGGCGAAGATGCTGACGGCGCAGGGTTTAGAGGTGGGCGTTTACTCATTTGAGACGTCTGGCCACATGAGCGAGCCGCCTGTGCCAGTATACTGTGCGCCTGCGCAAGGAAATCTCAGCAACCCGTCAAATCTCGCTAGTCTATGTGACACTCTGCAGGCGTTCTCGCCGGCGGTGGTGGTTAACCAAATGCCCTATGAACATGCCATTACGGAAACGGTGGCCGCGTCTTGCAATGCCGCGCGAATCGGATGCCTTCGTAATACCCTCTATTCGGTTCGGAACAATTTGGAGTGGTATGCGTCACGCCTCCTCCCCTCACCGCTGGTTCAGTTTGCCAAAAACCCCTTGGCGCGCAGCGCCCTTCTTGGATTGCATCGGCGACGGCATGCGCGAGACCTCCGCCGTATCTTGTCCGACTATGACCGGTTCGTGATGTTCGCCGAGCCGAATCTCGACGAGCTAGAGTATTTTGTACCGGACTATGACCCTCAGAAGATCGCACTTATACCGAACAGCATTGAGCGTGTAGCTGAGCATGTGCCCAAGAAGTCGAAGCGCATTCTCTGGTTGGGGCGGGTCTCTGCGCATCAGAAGCGCGCGGATCTTATCCTACCTCTTTGGCATGAATTGTCCGAAGCGCTGCCGGATTGGACGCTCGATGTGGTCGGTGATGGGCCTCTACGCCAGTTCTTGGAAGAACAAGCCAGAGTGGAGGGGGTACCCCGCGTTGTTTTCCATGGTCGTCAGCCTTCACAGCCATTCTTCGAGCGGGCGGCGATTTATCTCATGACCTCCGACTTTGAGGGCTTCCCCAACACGCTCGTCGAGGCTCAAGCTCAGGGCGCGGTACCCGTGGCTTTTGATACCTATCCGATGGCTCGATGGTTGGTTCGATCTGGAGACAACGGGGTCTTGGTGCCGGCTCAGTCGTACGGGGAGATGGTTTCTAGGGTAATTCGAGTCGCACGGTCGGAAGAGGATTTGAATACGCTCGCTCGGGGCGCGCTAGCCTCGGCGGCGGCGTTTTCTTTTGATGAGGTGGCAGTGGCATGGCGCTTGCTCCTCGACGATGTCATCGGCTTGCGCGGACTGAAGAGGGGCTGATGTCGGTGCGAGGCCGAGTGCATCCCCGTACGCCCCGTTTGGTATGTGTCATTCCGTCACTCCAGGCGGGAGGGATGGAACGGGTGATGAGCACTTTGATGGAGCAGTTCGTTCATCAATCTTTGTTCGAGGTTGATCTCGTGCTCTACGGGCGGCGTCGGACACGCTTCTTCGAAGTGCCTACGAGCGTTCGTGTGCACGAACCCCGATTCGACTTTGATTCGTATTCGCGTTGGCTTTCCACGGCTCTCACAGCACGGTTCCTGCGCGAAACACTAAAGCGTTTGCAGCCGGATCGCGTGCTTAGTTTCGGAGAGCTGTGGAACAGTTTCGTGCTCTTGAGCGCGCTCGGGAGAACACAGGAAATTGTTGTTTCGGATCGGTGTCAGCCGGTCAAACGGTTCCGTTGGCATCAAGAGGTATTGAGACGTTGGCTCTATCCACACGCAAACAAGGTTATTGTTCAGACGGAGATGGCGCGAGCGCACTACAGAGCACGGTTCCCGTCGGCGCGTTTTTGTGTGATTGGCAATCCAGTCGCCGAAGTGACGGACAGCCAGCCATCGGAGCGAGATAAAACGATCCTGAACGTCGCAAGGCTGATCAGCACGAAGCATCACGACCGGCTGATCCGGATGTTCGCTTCTCTCGCAAGCGATGACTGGGATTTGGTCATTCTGGGCGATGACGCCCAGTCGCAAACCCACCGCGCACGCCTCGAAGCGCTCGCCGGGTCACTCGGCGTTGCTGAGCGGGTCTCGATCATGGGGACCGTAGAGGATGTCGAGGATTACTACCGGCGGGCAAGTATATTTGCATTCCCATCGTCATCTGAGGGATTCCCCAACGCCCTTGCCGAGGCGATGGCTCACGGGATGAGCTGCGTGAGTTACGACTGCTGCGCCGGGCCCGGCGATCTCATTACGGAGGGTGAAACGGGTTATCTGGTGCCGGTCTTTGATGATGCGGCATTTGCCGACCGCCTTGAGCGTCTCATGGCCGATGGCGGACTTCGAGAAGAGATGGGTCGGAAGGCGAAAGAAAGCATGAAGGCGTTTGCAGCCCATCGCATCGCTCAGCAATACGCGGAAGCCATCCTTGACTGATTGGGCGAGACCTAAATCTGCCGCAGCAAGCCAGAACAGGTATGTTCTCCAAATCAATGTCTCGGCCAATGTGGGCAGTACGGGCCGCATCGCCGAGGGCATTGGTCAAGCACTACAGCGTCGGGGTTATCGGGCAGAAGTGGCCTATGGGCGGCACGAGAGTGCAGGGCAAGTCGCCCACTGGCCCGTGGGGGGGCGCGTTAATATCGCGGGCCATGGCGCCGTAAGCCTCCTCGCGGATGCGCATGGGCTTGGTTCGAGGCATGCGACTGATCGTCTAGTGAGTCGGCTTGCGGCGGACCCTCCGGGCCTCGTCGTTCTGCATAACCTGCACGGGTATTTTCTGAACTATCCAAAGCTCTTTGCTGCGTTAAAGCGGCTTGTAATACCGGTTGCGTGGGTGCTCCACGACTGCTGGGCTTTTACGGGCCACTGCGCTTACTTCGACCGCGCCAATTGCAGTAGGTGGCGCTCTGGATGTGGTGCCTGCCCACTAACCCGACAGTACCCGAGGGCAATGATCGATCGCTCAGGTAGGAATTGGGAGATTAAGCGTAGGGCGTTCTCCGACGTTCAGTCTGGTCTGATCGTCACGCCCAGCGAATGGCTCGCTGCCCACGTCAGTGAATCATTTCTGGGCGGGTGGCGGCGTCAGGTGATACCGAATGGTGTGGACCTCAACGTTTTCCACCCGCTAGAGCCAACGGAGAGGATCGCACCGATCATCCTCGGCGTTGCGGCCGGTTGGCCGGCCCGGAAAGGGCTACACGACATGTGCGCGCTGCGGGAGCATCTGCCCGCGCACTGGCGGATCATCCTTGTCGGCGTCACCACACAGCAGCAGAGAGATTTGCCGCCGGGTGTCGAGGGCCTCAGGAGGACCGAGAGCATGGAGGAACTCGCGCGTCTGTATTCACGCGCTGCGGTTTTCGTGAATCCGACGACGATTGATAATTTTCCCACCACGAATATTGAAGCGCTGGCCTGCGGTACACCGGTTGTGACGTATGACACGGGCGGGAGCCCGGAGTCGCTCGACCCGAGTGTAGGTTCCGTTGTGCCGAAGGGAGGATTGGGTGCGATCAGCGAAGCGGTTCGGCACTGGGGAGAGCGCAGTGAGCGTGGTGAATCTGCTGATATCGCGAGACGCTGCCGAGCCCATGCAGAGCGTTTCTTCGACGCAAAGACGCGTTTTGACGAACATGTTGATGCCTACGAGGAACTGCTGAGTGGGTGAGCGTCGCCTCGTTATCGTGAATCAGGCGGCCAACTATTTGACCGTGGGGTTCGCCAATGCCTTTGTGGCGCGCGGAGTTGGCGTGACACTGCTCGCCGGGAGTGTTCATGAGCAAGGCGAGCGGCTCGATGAGCGTGTTAAGCATGCCCGTTTGGTGCGCTGGCAGCAGCGCCCGCCCTGGAGAAAGGCGCTCGCCTACGGTGGTTCGCTGCTCCAGGCTTGGGTCCTATTGATCACGCGTTATCGTCGGTACGAGGTGCTTTTCATTTCCATTCCGCCGATGGCTTATCTGTTGACGCTTGTGCTCCCTAATCGCTGCAGTGCTCTAATATGGGACGTCTATCCTGATATCTTCGAAGTTACGGGGATGTCCCGCCGCCATGGGCTCTATCGTCTTTGGGCCAGATTGAACCAGCGCGCTTTCCGGCGCGCCTACCGACTCTTCACGATCACCGAGCCGATGCGCGATCTTCTGGGCGCCTACATTGAGAAAGATAGAGTCACAGTCATGCCCATTTGGTCGGTATTCAGCGGCGATGAGCGCATCCCGGATATGCAGAATAAGCTCCTCGCCGAATCACCCGATAGGCAAGGCCGCTTCATCATTCAGTATTCCGGCAACCTCGGGATAACGCATAACGTTGAGGCGTTGCTCGATCTCGCGGATGCGCTGCGGGATGATGATCAATTCCTCATACAGATCATCGGCCGTGGACCGCGGGAGCCGGTCATCCGTGCGGCAGTCGAACGCCGGGGCCTTGGCAACGTCGAGATGTTGCCATTCCAGTCTGATGAGCGTTTCGTGCACTCACTCTCAGCCGCTGACGTTGGTGTTGTCGCACTCAATCCCCGTGTCAGTCGCGGTAGCGTTCCATCAAAGGCGTATAACCTGATGGCGTTTGGAATCCCTGGGCTCTACATCGCGGCGGCAGACAGCGAGCTGGCGCGGTATGCACATGACCACAGAACCGGCGAGTGTTTTGCCCCCGGTGACCCGGATGGCATGGCGTCGTATGTACGGCGCCTCGCTGATGATCCGGATTTTTACAGATACTATCATGCGGGCGCCTTGCGCGGCGCCCGGGGATTTCATCGAGGTAATGCTGATGCGTTGGCCTCGACCTATCTGGAATCAGATTGAAGCGTCAATTTTTCCTAACGGTATTTCAATGAAAAAAGCACTCATCACGGGCATCACGGGTCAGGATGGCGCCTATCTCGCTGAACTGCTGCTGGAGAAAGGCTACGAGGTGCACGGCATCAAACGCCGGGCATCCCTGTTCAATACGGATCGGATCGATCATCTCTACCAGGACCCGCATGAGCCCGATCAACGGATGATCCTGCACCATGGCGATCTCACGGATGCGACAAGCCTGATTCGAGTGATCCAGCAAATCCAGCCGGATGAAATCTATAATCTGGCCGCGCAGTCGCATGTGGCAGTGTCGTTCGAGGAGCCGGAGTACACCGCCAACTCGGATGCGATCGGGGCACTGCGGCTGCTGGAGGCAATTCGTATCCTGGGGCTCGAGCGGAAGACGCGCTTCTACCAGGCAAGTACCTCGGAGCTCTATGGTCTTGTGCAGGAGACGCCCCAATCAGAGTCCACGCCATTTTATCCGCGCAGCCCCTACGCGGTCGCCAAGCTCTATGCCTACTGGATAACGGTCAACTACCGTGAGGCCTATGGAATGTATGCCTGCAACGGAATCCTCTTCAATCACGAGAGCCCCGTTCGTGGTGAGACCTTCGTTACCCGCAAGATCACCCGGGCGCTAGCGCGGATAAAGCTCGGTCTTGAGGACTGTCTGTACCTCGGCAACCTATCGGCCAAGCGTGACTGGGGGCACGCGCGGGATTATGTGGAAGCCCAGTGGCGCATGCTTCAGCAGGAAACGCCGGAGGATTTCGTCATTGCCACCGGCGAGCAACACAGCGTGCGTGAATTCGTCGAGCTAGCCGCCGCCGAGGTCGGTATGCAGATCGTGTGGCGCGGCGAGGGCGTTGGGGAGATCGGTGTCGTTGTTGATGGGCAGGGTAGTGAGCAAACCGTCGTTCGTGTCGATCCACGCTACTTCCGGCCGACCGAAGTCGAAACACTGCTTGGTGATGCGAGCTACGCACAGGAGCGCCTTGGCTGGACGCCGCAGACCGGCTTTACGGAGCTCGTGAGCGAGATGATGCATGAGGATCTCAAGTCGGCCCGCTGCGAGGCACTTGTTACCCGTGAGGGCTATCCGATTGCGGGGCGTTTCGACTGTTAAGAGCCGGAGTGATATGACTTTAAAGAGAATCTACGTCGCTGGTCACCGTGGCATGGTTGGCTCAGCGCTGGTGCGTGCCTTGCAGGATAACCCTGGCATTGAACTAATCACCGCGAGTCGAGCGGAATTGGACTTGCTGGACCAGCCCGCAGTATCAGATTTTGTCAGCCGGCAAAGCCCAGACGTTATCTACATCGCGGCGGCTCGAGTTGGCGGTATCCACGCGAATAATGCTTACCCGGCAGAGTTCATCTACGAAAATCTGGCGACGGAGACTAACCTTATCCACGCAGCGCATACCGCTGGTGTCCAGCAACTGCTCTCCCTCGGTTCCTCTTGCATCTATCCCAAGCACGCCCCTCAACCGATGCGCGAGGAGGCCTTGCTGACAGGGCTCTTGGAGCCCACCAATGAACCCTATGCCATTGCTAAAATCGCTGGCATTAAGCTCTGCGAGAGCTATAACCGCCAGTACGGTCGGGACTACCGCAGCGTCATGCCCACAAACCTCTACGGCCCCGGAGATAACTTCCATCCCACGGACAGTCATGTCATCCCGGGACTGATTCGGCGCTTCCACGAGGCCAAGATCAACGGCGATCCGCGAGTGGTTGTGTGGGGCACAGGAGAAGTGCGCCGCGAATTCCTGCATGTCGATGATTTGGCGCGTGCCTGTGTACAAGTGATGGAGACATCGTGTGCCGACTATGCGGCGGTTACCGAACCCATGTGCTCGCACATCAATGTTGGTACGGGTCAGGATGTCACCATCCGGGAGCTGGCCGAGCAGATCGCCGAAGTGGTCGGCTTTGAAGGTGAGCTTATCTTTGACAACAGCAAACCCGATGGCACCCCACGAAAGCTGCTCGACAACAGGCGGATGGAAAGTCTCGGGTGGTCACCCTCCGTTTTCTTCCCACAAGGGCTGGTGGGCACTTATGAATGGTTTTTGAGCAACGGAGATGCCGTGAAGTAAGTATGGGACGTGCTAACTTTAAGCATCTTCTCGGTCGGCGCACGGAGGCAAAGCTCGTTGTCATTAATGTTGACGACTACGGCACCATCCGCCTCGCCAGTCGCCAACTCCGAGACACGCTGCAAAAACGCATCCGAGGCTTCGGCGGCCAGATGGATACCTTCGATGCGCTCGAGACTCGGGCTGATCTTGAGGCGCTGTTCGATGTCCTTCGCTCGGTCCGAGACGCTGAGGGGAACCCAGCAGTGTTCACGGCCTATGCCCTGTCCGCAAATCCGGACTTCAAAGCCCTGCGTACTGAGGGCCGCTATGCGCCCGAGGCCCTGCCAGATACTTTTGACCGCCTGTCCGCCGAGCAACCCGCAGCTTACGAGGGCGCGTGGTCGCTCTGGCGAGAGGGGATGGCGGAAGGGCTCATCCACCCGCAGTTCCACGGCCGTGAGCACGTCAGTGTGCCGTTGATCCAGGCGAAACTCGCCCGGGGTGATGATGATCTTCTCGCCAACATCGAAGTCGAGAGCATGGCGGGGTTAAAGCCCATCCCCGAGATGCCGGGCGTGGGCTTCACGCACTCCTTTGGACTGCATGACAAATCGTTGCTGCCACAGCATCGCGAGATCCTGGCTGATGGGCTGGCGCGGTTTGAGGCGGTCTATGGCTTTGCCTCACACACTCTCACCCCGCCGGCGCAACAACTGCATCCGTCACTGGATGTTTACGTGCACGAACTGGGCGTTGAGGCCATCGACAAGTCATTTTTCTACCGCCGTCCCCTGGGCAATGGGCGACGTCAGCCCAGCATTAACTTCCTGCGCCCTCCGACCCGAAAGCGGGCCGGCACCATCGTGCGCACGCTGAGCTTCGAGCCAACTAGCGGCACCAAGTCCGACCCCGTTGGCCATGCGCTCGCTCAGATCGACACCGCGTTTCGCTGGCGAAAACCCGCCATCATTTCCTCGCATCGGGTGAACTACGCCGGGCACATCGACCCGAAAAACCGCGAGCAGGGGCTGGTCGCACTCGCGGAATTGCTGCAAGGCATCGTCAAGCGCTGGCCGGATGTGCGGTTTATCACGGCCGAAGCGCTGCTGGATGAGATGCGCGAGGGCAAGGCGCGCGCATGAAACGCCTGCTCTACCTCGCCTCCTACCTCCGCCAGCACAGCCTCTTTGCGCTCGTCACTGTATCGAGGCATGACTCGTCGTCTCCTTCAGCCCCTCTGAACTTAAGAGGATACAAAATCGAGGCGACAAGTAGCCTGACAGTGGAGGAGTGGTACCAGTTTGGCTTTGCCGGCCTGGGCGATCGTGAAAAGGCGACCTGGGCTGGCACGGGGACGATGTACGGGCCACAGCGGCAACCGATTCTCCTAATAGAGTGAAAGTGAAGCTAATATGGATCTGGCAATTTTAAGAAGCACCCTAAAAGGTACCGCAACACTCATTCCAGGAGTGTCCTCACTTGGAGCGCGCGGCACTGGAGGAACTAACTCGGCTCGCTATTGCTATACCGTCTGGCTTCGGCATTTGGTGCATGCGCATCAAGCGGGGCTTCTGAAAAAGCCAGATCGGGTAGGAGAAATCGGGCCGGGGGAATCTATTGGTGTTGGTCTAGCCGCGCTCTTATCCGGCGCCAGTCACTATACCGCAATAGATGCGAAAAGTTACATTAGTCGTGAAGTTAATTTGAAAATATTCGATGAGTTGGTTGAGCTTTTCCAAGAGCGCTCCGATATCCCTGATGAAAAAGAGTTTCCGAGAGTTTGGCCTCTTCTTGAGTCGTATGCATTCCCAGAAAATGTTATCTCTCAATCAGCGCTTACGGAGTCTTTGAATGACGATCGAATCGCATCGATACGTGGATCTATTAGTCAACTACCTGCAGAGAATCCATGGATTAGTTATGCCGCCCCTTGGACGGATAAAAAGGTTATTTCGGAGAAGTCTATCGATTTATTAATTTCACAGGCTGTATTAGAGCATATTGACGATCTTGAGGCTATTTATAATTCAATGGCCCGCTGGGTTAAGCCCGGTGCTATGATTTCACATGTAATTGATTATTCCTCGCATGGCCACGGGGAAAATTGGGATAGTCATTGGGCTATCATTCCCCTGCATTGGAGATTGATTCGTGGTAAGCGACTTTGGCTTCTTAATCGCATGCCCCATTCCTATCATGTTGCACTAATTACTAAACATGAGTTTCATAAAATTAAAGAAATTCGTCGTTGCGAATCTTCCACATTGCCCAAAGTGGTGAAGTCTGACCTGGAGGGTATATTTCAGTCGCAAGACTTTGAAACGAGAGGCGCGCTTGTTCAGGCATTCAGATCCTAAAAATCTCTTTGACGAAATGATCAAGTGTCCGCCATTCGCGTTACAAGGGCACATGCCCACCAGCGGCACCAAGTCCGATCCCGTTGGTCATGCGCTCGCGCAAATCGACACCGCGTTTCGCTGGCGAAAACCGGCCATTATTTCCTCGCATCGGGTGAACTACGCCGGCCATATCGACTCCAAAAACCGCGAGCGGGGGCTAGCGGGACTTGCGGAACTTCTACAGGGCATCGTGAAGCGCTGGTCGGATGTGCGGTTCATCACGGCCCATACGCTGTTGCAACTCATTCTTGCAAGATAAACCGATTATTTCGTAAGGCTCTTGCCTGGCTTTTTGAGAAAGATCTATGGTTAGGCATGTAGTTTTACATATCGGACCACACAAAACAGCCTCAACATCTTTTCAGTTTTCCCTCAATGCAAATATTAATGAGTTGCGCGCCCAAGGTTTTTGTGTCTATCATCCCTTGAATAATGGTATTAATGCAGCAGAAGTAGCAGCGGCGGCAAAATCACATTCAGAGAGTTCCTCACAGGTCAAATCTAACCTGAGTGCTCAGATTGAACAGAGCCAATGCCATACGCTGCTATTAAGTGCAGAACCGCTATGGCGTATCCAGTCTGAGTCAGAGGTTTCAGCCCTCAAGAGTCTGTTCGACAACGTCGATGTAAAGATCACGATTCTTTTTGTTAACAGGCGTTTTCAAGAGTGGGAGGCGAGCTATCGTCGAATGCTAGGGGATAAAGAATTCAGAGCTGTTGCTCAAGCGGATGGGTTCTGCATATTTTCAAAACAAAGCTTCAAAGATCTTTTAAGTTTTTATGAGGGGCATTTCGATGAGGTATTAGTGGTCGATTTTGAGAGCGAAAAATTAATCAGAGATCTTTATGTCGCGCTAGGCGTCCACCCGGAGCAGCTTAGATTGAAGTTCCATCATAATAGCCGCTCTTTAAAAAAATTCCCTCTGTCTTTGTTAATAAATATGTATTCTAAGTATTTGGCAAGAGGGCCTTTCGGCAAGCTCAAACGTTCTATTTTTAATGAATAGTGGTATGGACAGCGCTGTTCTTCTTAAAGCAGGCGCGGAGCGGGAATCAGAGGATGCATGTGCAGGAAACTGCTTGGTTTTCGAAAATGCTCAATTTGGCTGGGGCTAACAACCGTGAAACGCCTGCTCTACCTCGCCTACTACCTCCGCCACATGAACTGGCCCCTGCTGCGCCGGTTTATGCGACATACCCGTGACACCCAAAAGCAGTCTATCCCGCGACAAGGGTGGGCGGTGGTCCGAGATTCATTGCGCTACAACATCTCACCACTCGAGTGGTACCAGTTTGGCTTTGCCGGCCTGGATGATCGCGAAAAGGCGACCTGGGCTGGCACGGGGACGATGTACGAGGCCCAGCGGCGCCTCAACCCGTCCGGCGCCCGCGCCGTGCTGGATGACAAGCGTCAGTGCTATCAGGCCTATCGGGCGTTCTTCCGCCATACGGTCTACGACCGCGCCGATCTTGCGGCCGATCCCGCCGTACTCGAGCAACTCCTGCAGGATCACGACCGCCTTGTGCTGAAAGCTGCCAACGGCAAATGCGGCGCCACGGTCGCGTTCATCGACACCAAAGGTTGGGATGCCACGCGCCTGCTTGATGCCATGCGTGACCAGGGCCATGATCTACTGGAGACCCCCATTGACCAGCACCCCGACCTCAACCGCCTCTCACCCTCGGGCGTGAACACGGTGCGCATCATCACCGCACTCGATGACAACGGCGCCCCCTATCTGCTCGGCTGCCGACTGCGAATCTCAGTGGATTCCCGGGTAGATAACCTGGCCGCCGGTAACCTGGCCGCCCCCATCAACGAGACCACAGGCGTGGTGAACGGCCCGGGCGTCTACTCCGACATCACTCAACCGCCGCAATCCACGCACCCGATCACCGGCGAACCCATCGACGGCTTTCAAGTGCCGTATTGGCGTGAATGCATCGACCTGGCCCTGGCCGCCGCCCAGCACCAACCCCAGAACCGCTCCATCGGCTGGGACATCGCCGTCACCCCCCACGAACCTGGGCTCATTGAGGGCAACCACGATTGGTGCAAGCTGGTGTGGCAGTTGCCGGTGGGCCGGGGGCTGAAGTTGGAGTTGCCGGCGTGAAGCGCCTGGGTCGCAACAGCCTTGTAAGAGCCTGGGGCCGGCTAACCTCAAACCAATTTGGATGGCACACTCAGCGAAAAATCCTAGTTATTGAGAGCGACGACTGGGGCAGCGCGCGCATACCGCATCCGAATGCACCAAAGGAGCTTGCTCGTATAGGCATTGAGGTTGCCGCATGCCCCTATTTGCAATTCGACTGCCTCGAGGGTGATCGAGATCTCGATGCGCTCGGTAGCGAACTTACCTCATTCGTTGACAGCCGCGGTCAGCCTTTAACGTTCACAGCAAACTATAACGTCGCCAATCCAAATTTCGATCGGATGAGAGAGGCTCAATTCTGGGAGTATCATTTCGAACCGTTCACTGACTCAATAAAGCGCTATCAACGGTCCTTAGATCCAAAAAATAAGATTAAGCAATTAGTAGATTCAGATATCTGGTGCCCTCAATCTCACGGTCGAGAGCACATTAATCTGCCTCGATGGTTATCCGCATTGCAAATGCCTAATAGTGAAGTGCGGGCTGCTGCTGAAGTAAATGTCTACGGGTTAAGTCGTCAAAGTGCCCCAAGTCTTACTGCCAGCATTGGTGCTGCGTTCGATGCGGACTCAGCAGACGAAGTCGTTCAGCATATCGACACCCTACGGTCTGGCTTAGAAATTTTCCGAAGAATATTCGGCTTTAGTTCTACCTCATTCATCGCGCCATGCTACGTTCTCCCAAGCCGATTGCTTGCAACACTCACTGATTGCGGAGTCTTAGGGATGCAAGGGCTGCATTTATCCGTGGGACCGGTTTATCCACCTGAGATGACAAGGATCCGGCGCACTGGTGAATTTGGCCATCATCAACCCTTGAGCCTCGTTCGCAATGTACGATTTGAACCTAGCCTGAATCCGCGGAGTGACGTCGTCGACAACGCCCTTAGGGATATTGAGAAAGCCTTTACCAGAAAAAAACCAGCCATCATCTGCAGTCATCGTGTCAACTACATGGGAGGCGTTGATCCAGACAACAGAGGGAGAGGCTTATATTCGCTGAAAACACTGATTAGCCGCGTGCAGGCGCGATGGCCAGAGGTAGAGTTTATGTCAACTCCGGAGCTAATAAACGTAATCACCGCTGACCGGGGTGGCTAATGAAACTTCTCGTGGCTGGTGACTTCTACATGACCGCCGATGCTCTGAGGGAGAATGCTTCAGAAGATTTCGTTGCTACGCGCTTACGCAGTTTCATCAAGGAGCACGATTATTCAGTGATCAACTTCGAGGGCGCGGTGGCTGGTTCCGCCAAACCAGTTTTGAAGACCGGCCCAAATCTTGGCATGCCCGTTGATGCGGTGAGCGCAGTGAAAAACATGGGATTCAATGTGGCGACACTGGCCAATAACCACCTCATGGACTTCGGTCGACCTGGGCTAGTAGAAACCCTAGGTGAAATGGACCAACAGGGAATCGTGCGCGTTGGTGCGGGGCTCATGGAAACGGCGGCCAAGCTTCCGAAGGTGATCGATGCAGGTGGTGTTAGGTGCGGCCTTATCAACCTATGCCAATCCGAATGGGGTTTGGCTGGGGGGAGTAAGGGTGGGGTTAATGGCATCGATTGGCTGCATACCACAAGACTGATTAAACGTTTGAAAAGGGACTGCGCCGCGGTCGTCGTGATTACGCACATGGGACATGAATACGCCAGAGTTCCGAGTCCTGGCATACGGAACAATTGGTTGCTGCTCGGTGAGCTCGGGGCGGATTTGGTTGTGAATCATCATCCCCATGTAGCGGGTGGGGTGATTGAAGAAGGGGAGTTTTCAGTCTTTTCGTCACTCGGTAATTTTCTTTTCTCAGAACACTTTGATTCTGACAACGAGGCAGTCAGAGAGGGGATGTTGGCGTCGATAGAAGTTACGTCCGATGGGGTTCGTGACGTGCAACCCATCGGCATAGGCTTCAATCCTGGCATTCGGCAGGTCGAGCTTCTTTCTGGACAGCAGGAGAAGCAGTGGATGGACTGGTTGGTTGCATCCTCATCTGATCTCGGCGCTGAAGACGTCGTTGCCGAGAAGTTTGTTGAGTTGGTGGCTGCGCGACGCTGGCAATATCTTAATCATATTGAGCCAATCAACAGCAAGTTCCTGCGCGCGCTACGTCAGTTAGGACTATTCAATGGGCTCTGGTCTGAAAGCAAAAAGAGATTGCTTTTGAACGTTATCCGCTGCGAGGCCCACCGAGAAATGCTGATTAAGATCTTAGAAGATGAAGCTCGCCATCCACGACAGTGACCGCGGCTTCCATCCTCGCTGGGTGGACTACTGCGAGCGCAATAACATCCCGTACCGACGGGTGAATTGCTACCGCTCTGACCTTGTTGCCGCGGTGGCGGATTGTGGTGCGCTCATGTGGCATCACACGCAGATGGATGGACGGGATCATCTCATGGCTCGCCCGGTGCTTACGGCGCTGGAGCAGGCGGGCACGGTAGTTTTTCCTGACTTCCAAACCGCCTGGCACTTCGATAACAAGCTCTCTCAGAAGTATCTGTTCGAGGCGCTGGATATCCCGACGCCTCGCACAGAAGCGTTCTTTGACCGGGATACGGCGCTTACCTGGGCGGCAACGGCGACCTGGCCACAGGTCTTCAAACTAAAGGGTGGGGCAGGCGCGGTAAATGTGCGGCTTGTCCATAGCGCTTCCGAGGCACGCCGGCTTATTCGCAGAGCCTTTGGTCGCGGTCATCCGAACTACGATGCCTGGGGCAGTATCAAGGAGCGCTGGCGTAAGTATCGAATGGGTAGCGCCTCGATCCGGGAGCTGGCGAAAGGCCTGCTGCGAGTGTTCCAGCCCCCGCCGTTTGCCCGAGTGCTTGGTGCCGAGCGCGGGTATGTGCTTTTCCAGGAGTATCTGCCCAACAACGACCACGACATACGCATTATCGTCATCGGCGACCGCGCCCTCGGGCTCAAGCGTTATGTACGCGAGAACGACTTCCGGGCCTCCGGCAGTGGTCACTTTGGCTACGCTCGTGAGGAGTTCCCGGAACCGATTGTGGCCTTGGCGTTCGAGCTAGCAGAGCGACTGGACTCGCAATGTGTTGCGTTCGATTTTGTCCATGACCAAGCCGGCGAGCCGATGGTGCTCGAGATCAGTTACGGGTTTGTCACCGAGGTCTATGATCCATGCCCCGGTTACTGGGACCGCTCGCTTCAGTGGCATGAGGGGGCATTCCGGCCACAGGACTGGATGGTCGAGCAGGTGCTCGCCGAGTGTGAGCGTCGAAAGCGCAAATGAGCTGGCGGCGAGATCGGATGGCCTATGCACTGGTGTTGGCGGTCATCACGCCCGCTGGCTTCGCCACAAAGCTCTATGAAGGGCCACTCGCCATATGGGTCAATCAATCGTTAAGCGGGGTTCTCTATGTCGTCTTCTGGATCCTCGTGGTGATGTTCATCGCCCCAGGACTACGGCCCTTGGCAGTGGCGATTGGGGTGTTCCTGGTGACCGCCGCGCTTGAGGTCACCCAGCTATGGCAGCCGCCGTGGCTTGAGGCCATTCGTGGACATTTCCTGGGCCGGACGCTGCTGGGGACGACCTTTGTGCCGTCGGATTTTATCTATTACGCGATTGGGGCGGTGATGGGCCTTGGCGTGGTGCAAATGGGCCGACAGGGGAGTCGATGACCACGCCGGCCCTCCCGCCGGCAATGGTCACCTATGGCTGGTGCCGGTCTTCCTACACGGTGGTTCGGTCGCTGGCGGCCCACGGGGTGACGGTGCATGTCGCGGACAGCTCACGCTTTGCGATGACGCGGTTCTCGCGCTATGCCGCAAGCTTCAACCGCCTGCCGGATTTCTACACGGCGCCGGTTGCCTATATCGACGCACTGGGCGAGGCAATGCGCCGGCGCGGTGCGCAGGTGTTGCTGCCGGGTTTTGAAGACATCGAACTCATCATGCGCCATCGCGACCGGTTGCCAGAGGCGGTGCAGGTGGCGCTCCCGGCCATCGAGGACTGGGCCGTCGCCGAGGACAAACTCGATTATCTCGCGCGCGTCGGTGCTGCCGGTTGCCCTGTCCCAGAGAGCTGGACAGTGAGGGATGATGCCGAGGTTGAAGCCGCCGCGGCGGCCTTCGACTACCCGGCGCTCGTCAAGGTGCGGATGGGTAATGGCGCCCGCGGCGTCGAGATCGTGGAATCGCCCACCGCACTCAAGGAAAGCGTCCGCCGATTGGTCAAGACCTTCGATCTTCCTGCGCACCGCTGGCCAATCATCCAGCGCCAGCTCCGTGGGCGTAAGTTCAAGCTCGATGGTGTCTTCTGCAATGGCGAGCCGGTTGGTATGGCCCCCTTCGAAATCCTGCGCTGCAAGGGGGCGGGGAAGTTCGGCACCTCCACGTATCGGCGCAGTGTCGAGCAGCCGGCGGTGGTGGAATACGCCACCACGGCGCTGAAGGCACTCAACTGGCATGGCATGTTCAACACCGACTGGATCTGCGACGACGCCGGTGTCCCTCATCTCATCGATATCAACGGCCGCCTGAGCGGTGCCGTTGCGGTGCCCTACGAGGCCGGGATCGACCTGCCCTGGCTGTGGTATCAGGTTTCCGCCGGGCTGACGCCCGATACGGGCATGCAGGCACAGTCGGATGTGCATGTGCGCTGGCTGCTCGGCGACGGCATCGCCCTGGTCGAGCACCTTTTGACGGGGAAATTCCGGCACGCACTCGGTGCCCTGCGCCCCGTTCCCGGCTGCCGCCACGATGACTTCCACTGGCGCGACCCCCTGCCCCTATTCGGCGAGGCCGCGGATTACCTCTACAAGTTCATTGCATCCAGGGGATCGGTGAGGCCGGTGACTGAGGGGATGGTGCGTTAGGCGTGGAGTTGTTTGTCCACATTGGTACCGAGAAAACCGGTAGCTCGCATCTGCAAACGCTCGCGGCACAGGGCCGCGCGTCTCTGGTGGCCGCAGGCGTATGCATGCCTAAGGGCTGGCTCTATGATGAGCGCTGCATGGCAGGGGGGCAGATATCGGCCGGCAACGCCCGCTTACTGGCTCAGGCAATTGAAAGTGACCGGGTCGATGAGCAACAGACTCGGTTTAGAGATTGCCACCAAGCCGCACGGGACAGAGATTGCGATCATGTGCTGCTCACCAGTGAGCATCTGCTCCCGGCGCTGAGTAAGTCGAAGCGTCTGGAAGCCTTCGAGGCGGCGGCGGAAAAGGCGGGTTTCGCGGCAACGCATTACCTCGTCATCCTCCGCGACCCCATCGCCCAGTGCCTCTCGCTCTACAAACACCGCGCAAAGCGGGGTGCTGCGGGCGAGATTGCCGATTGGGTGGAGAAGGGCTACCGTCTCCCGCCGGAATTGCGCGGGTTTCGCGAGCAGGCGGAGCAACTGGGCATTACCCCGACGGTGCGCGGGTATACCCGCGAGCCGGGTGGGCTGGAGAAGCGGTTTTTCGAGGACTGGCTGGGTGTGTCGACGCCGGCGGTGGACATGCCCGCAACCGTCAACCCTTCCCTCACGCTCTCCGAGCTTATCCTTATCAAGCAGATGGCCGAGCGCCGCCCAGCGCTGGTCGAGCCCCTCTACGATGCGCTGCTCGCGATCGACCCCGCTGAGAAAGTCCAGGGCAGCGCACTTGAGGCGCACGCAAAGGCTGTTGCCACCGCAGCCGTCGCGGCGCATGCGGACGAGTGGGCGGCCTGGAATCGCCTGTTGCCGGCAGACGAGGCGCTGCCTATCCCGGCGCCACCCGCCGAGATCCCGCCACGTCCTCGTGAGCTTGGTCTGACTGATCGCCAAATGGCGGCGTTGGCGGCGGTGGTTGATGAATTGTCTTCCATTACATCCTTAGCGGGACTTTTATGGCGCGAGCGGTTGCGTCCCTTGTTCGCGTGGGTGAGAGCATCCTTAGCTCCATGAAGATAACCAATAGCTGGCAGGAAGGCCGACGATGTTAAAAAGACTATTGCGATCATATCAAATGCGGAAAGCCAAGAAAAATTTCGATACCGAAGACTATTTATCCGCCTATGCATATCAAACCGATGTTAAAGCGAAAATTGACTCTGAAATGGCGGTAGGTGGATTATGGGATAAGATGGGAGAGCATCAATTCAAATTTTTATTACAGAATGGTCTTAAGCCAGAAAGCAGTCTTCTCGATATAGGCTGTGGAAGCTTGAGAGGTGGGGTGAGGTTTATCAACTACCTCGACGAGGAAAAATACACGGGTTTCGATATCTCTAAAGGTGTCATTCAGGCCGGGATGGAGAAGCTCGATGAGCTCGGTCTAGGTAATAAAAAACCAACGATATTTGTCAACGAGGGGAAGAATCTACGCTTTGAAGATTTGGATGGCGAATGTTTTGACTATCTGCTTGCCCAGAGCGTTTTCAGCCACCTCCATGCCGCGCATATCGAAGAGTGTTTTGAGAACCTCAATAAAGTCATGCATGCGGATTCTCGTTTCTTCTTTACTTTTCATCCGGGTCCTGAATTTCTTCAGCGCTCCGACACAGATTTCGAGTATAGCCCATCTTTTTTTATTGAGCTTGCAGAGAAGATGGGATATTCGATCGAGGACCTCTCAGATGAATACGCTCACCCACGCAAGCAGGGAATGATGCTGGTCAGGCTTAATCTGAATCCGTCTTAAACCGATTTCGCTCTAAAGGCGCTGGAATCGGCATTAATCCTTGACTCATGTACGACCTCATCAAAACCCTTTCGCTATTCGCCTATCCGCTGGGCGGCTTTTTCCTGCTGGCGGCTCTGGCGGTCGGACTGAGGCTGTTCGGGCGGCCACGGATTGCGATCGCGATCGCGGCGTTTGCCGTGGCCTGGTTATGGGTCTGGTCGATGCCGGCGACCTCGGAGCGGCTGCGGGCGGGGCTCGAGTCTCAGTATGACTATCTGGCGGTTGAGCAAGTGCCCGAGGGCGATGCGATTGTGGTGCTGGGCGGCGCATTCAGTCGTGATGCCGCCTGGCCGTATCCCTCCGCCGGCGGGTCGGTGGATCGCTACTGGCACGGGGCGAGGCTCTATCGAGCCGGGCGTGCGCCGAAGATCATTCTAAGCGGTGGTCGCCACCCCGACCGGCCCGATGATCTGAGCGAGGCGGAGGCCGGCGCGCAGTTCCTGGGGGACATGGGTGTGCCGGGTGAGGCGCTGCTGCTCGATAACCGCTCGCGCACCACCCACGACCATATCCGCTATCTGAAACCCCTGCTGGCCGAGGCGGGCATTGATCGGCTGCTGCTGGTGACCTCCGCCACCCACATGCGCCGCGCCGAGGCGGTGTTCCACTATGCCGGCCTGGAAGTCACCCCCGTTGCCACCGCCTTCAGCGTCCCCAGCGACCCGGTCATCACCCTGCGTCGCTACCTGCCAAGCGTCGGCGGCCTGAGCGGCAGCACCCGCGTGGTGCACGAGTGGCTGGGCTATGCGTTTTATCGGGTGCGGGGGTGGTTGTGAGGTGAGCGGCGCCGGGCTCGCTGCCAGGCCGCGAACTCGGCTGGCAGGTCCGGATAGGGCACAACGATGAGGGTGAGTCTCCGAAGTTTGGGCTCTAGCGCGAAGTATGGCACTTAGCATATAATGTGGCACGTAGGTAATAGCATGCCACGTGGGGATTGAATGGCCACAACAAGCAATGAAATCCAAATCGGCGCGCAAGGTCGACTGGTGGTGCCGGCTGCGTTGCGTCGCGAACTGGGGCTGCAGCCCGGTGAGCGGCTCTTGGCTCGGGTTAAAGACGGCGCACTCATTCTAGAGCCGCGCCAGGTGGTTGAGCGGCGCTTGCGGAACCGCTTTCGGCAAGTGGATCCGCGAGTCAATTTGGCAGATGCGCTGATCGAGGAGCGCCGTGCCGAAGCGATGCGAGAGGCTGCCCGTGGAAGTGGCGCGACGTGACTGAATTGGTGCATGTGATTGATGCTTCAGCGTTGTTGGCTTTTCTTCATGACGAGCCGGGAGCTGGCCGGGTGAGCGGGTGTCTGGACGGGTCGCTGATCTCAAGCGTCAATTTCAGTGAAATCATGCAAAAGGCCAAGCAGTTTGGCGCCGATACTGCCGGCCTTGACGAGGATCTGATCGAGCTTGGCATTCGCATTGAGCCATTCAGCGTGCAGCACGCCTTGATGGCGGCCGATCTGTGGCAGACCACCCGCGCCAGCGGCCTGTCACTGGCAGATCGTGCATGCCTCGCGCTCGCGGTTGAACAAAACGCCCCGGTACTCACGGCTGACCGCGCCTGGGGAGAGATCCTATTGCCCGCGGCTGTTGAAGTGATTCGCTAGCGCCGTGCTTCCTCACCACTTGCTAACTGTCGCGTCCCGAAAGATCCCATAGCGTTCGAGGGGGCCGTTATAAGCGCCCGATGAGTTGTGGCCGCGATGTCAGCTCAATGGCAAGTCATCTAAACCGGACCCAGTCGAAAAAGAGGGCGATCTGGTCGATCTGCGGAAAGGGGCCATGGTCTAAGTTAAAGGTGGGACGACAGATCGTCGCGATCGCCAGAGTCCACGGGGCGGGTATTGATCGGCTGCTGCTGGTGACCTCCGCTACCCTCATGCGCTGCGCCGAGGCGGTTACGAAGAGCATTACAATTTGAAAGTACCAGCTACAGATTGTAATCTCACAGCATGATGATTCCTCGTGACGCGAAAGTGACGGCGCTCGAGTTAGCGCGTGGCTTTCCGATCGTGTCGTTCACTGGGCCACGCCAGTCGGGCAAGACCACGCTTGCCCGCGCGTTGTTTGGCGACCATGCGTATGTGTCGCTGGAAGACCCTGAGCAGCGCGAGTTCGCCACGGCCGATCCCAAGGGTTTTCTGGCCCGTTTCAAAGCCGGGCTGATTCTGGACGAAGTTCAGCGCGCCCCGGAGTTGTTCTCCTGGTTGCAGGGCGTTGTTGACAGTGAGCGCTCGATGGGACGTTTCGTCCTGACCGGATCGCAGGAGTTCGGGCTGCGGGCCGGTATCACGCAGTCTCTGGCCGGTCGTGTGGGGCTTGTGCACCTGCTCCCGCTATCGCTCAGCGAGCTTGCCGGGGCCGGCGTTGTGGCCGGTTCGCTGGATATGGCGATGCTGCAAGGCGGCTATCCGCCGATCCATGATCGCGAGGTGCCTCCTCGCCTGTGGTTTCCAAATTATGTGAATACGTATCTGGAGCGCGACGTTCCGCAGCTTCTTGAAGTGCGTAACCGGGAGCAGTTTCGGCGCTTTGTCCGGCTTTGCGCCGCGCATACCGGCCAGCTCGTCAACCTTTCGGCAATTGGCGCGGATTGCGGCATATCGCACGTCACCGCACGCGAATGGCTCAGCGTCCTGGAGGCTAGCTACCTTGTCGTTCGGGTGCCACCGTATTTCCGCAATTTCGGTAAGCGGCTGGTAAAGCGCCCAAAGCTCTATTTTGTTGATGTCGGACTGGCTGCTTGGCTGTTAGGCATCCGGGACCCTGAAACATTGAATACCCATCCATTGCGCGGCGCGCTGTTCGAGACCCTTGTGGTCTCGGAAATGCTGAAGGAGCGATTTAATGGCGGTGAGCCGGCGGAGCTGTATTTCTGGCGTGATCATGTCGGCCATGAGGTCGATCTCGTCTGGGAACGTCAAGGCGAGCTGCACGCGATGGAAATCAAATCTGGCGCCACCTTTGCACCCGACTGGCTCGATGGCATCGATCGATGGCGCCGCGTGACGGGCGGCGAGGAGGTGAAGTCGACCCTGGTCTATGGCGGTGACGAGGTGTTTGTTCGGGATGGCGTCGAAGTCAGGAGTTGGCGGGGAGTGGGGCAATGATGGCTTCAAATTTGAGTCCGACTCTGGATTCTGGCGGTGCCTCGGCAGCACGCGCCGGAACCGAGGCCATTGTTTGAACCACGAGCGTGGCTGGAGCGTATAGCGGGCCACGGGGCTCAATCGTAAGCGGCGGACCAAAAACCGCCTGCCGGACCGCGCACGCCGCCGTTGGAGGTGCCGGCGCAGATGAACCACATTTGGTCGTTCGACTTCATGAGTGATGCGCTGTACAGCGGTCGCCGCTTTCGGTGTCTCAATATCATCGACGAGGGCACACGGGAAGCGCTCGCGGTTATCCCCGACACATCGTTGCCCGCGGCACGGGTTGTGCGCGAGCTCAAGCAGATTGGCTCCGTTAGAGGGCTGTCGCAGCGCATCCGCATCGACAACGGCCCTGAGATGCTCGCGCAGGTGTTCACCGACTGGCGCAAAGACAAAGGCATTGAGCTTGCCTACTTTGAGCCCGGCAAGCCGTACCAGAATGCCTATATCGAGCGGTTCAACCGCTCCTCTCGCGATGAGCTGTTGGACCGGTACCTGTTCACCAGCCTGAGCCAGGTCCGGGAGATGAGCGCTGCATGGATGATCAGCTACAACGAGGAGCGACCCCATGACTCGCTCGGGCGAATACCGCCGGCGGAATTTCGGCGGCAGATAACCGGCGAAGTGTCTACTTTTAACCTGTCTGCTTGACCGGGAAGCCCACGAAACCGGGCTGATGGACCTGGGCTACCACGACTGGGAATTTGGGGACTCTCGTGTCCTCCACCACGGCAAAGCAGAGCGCGTGATTAAGGCGAAGAAAAGACTGCTCAGGCGTCGCCAGCCCGTGGGGCCGAGCATTGGCTGCTTGAAGCCCGACCACCGCATGCGCTGTAACGTCCTCAAGGGCGCCCGGGGCGACGCCATCAAATCGATTCTGGCCGCCGCCGGCTTCAACATCCGCTGGCTGGTGATGTGTGGCGCTGGATATTATCCGACGTACTGCGACCGCTGGTTCAGCGTAACTCGGATGCCCACTCTATATTCAAGCCAGCGATCGCATAGTGGCATGTTTAGGAAGGACTACAGGGTGTTTTTACGGCCTGGATTCCGGGGCGAAATCCAGATCCGAAAGATTTTGTTTATTGGCTGCTTGCCCTCACCTGCTGTACTGCAAATCAGGACACCGGGCTATCACCTTGCCTTCGGCCCACACCACTGATGAGCAAGAATGCGCCGCCAAGCGCGAGTGCTGCCTGCCCCATCGCAGCACCATCAATTTCAGGTACGTAGCGAACTTCTCCCACGTTCCAAGCTAGTGTTAGTACATCAGTAGAGTAGTCTCCCGTTATCGGACTACTGACTGACCCAGACGCATCTTGGTCGTTAAAATACTTCACATCTCCGGACATGGCCCCGCCTGCATAGGCGAAGTCAAACCCGTAATTACTTGCCCTCGCAACGCGTTCCGCGACGACCTTCGCCTCTGCCTCCGTTCTAGATTCACTGATGAACCACGGAGTGAACTTGTTGACCGGTTCGTCGTCAAGTGTTGTGTCTTCAAATCGGACAGTGTAGATCTTGCCTGTCGACGGCACTGTTATCTCAAATGTCTCTGTGCTTGGCGCAGCCAGTGCAGAGTCAATTCCCAGTGACAGGCCTAAGACCAGTGCCCCCGTTAATAACCTTCCTAAACGCATATCAGTCCCCGAAAAGGTCTTCTCATAGACGATGTCATAGGGTGAATGTCATCGTCAATCGGAGAATTTCTTGCGTTGCCGCTACCCCGGTCCTATCGGGCGTGACCGCTCCCCAGAGGTATGCATTCTGAGTGTGTCAGTCAGTTAGCCAAGCAGGTCGGGCTACCAAACAGCTCGGTAGCGTCCCTGGAAGTGGTGTAAGTCGGTTGAGGTGAGGCGGTCACCGTGGTCCTTCGTTAAAGTTGCAGTCGCAACAACCAGCAACGATGAAGTAGAGGCATGATGCTTTCCCAAAACCCTCGAATCGCGGTCATCGGCCTTGGCTATGTTGGCCTGCCACTGGCAGCAGCCTTTGCAGAAGTCTACGCCGTCACTGGCTTTGACATTGACCCGCGCCGTATCAGCGAGCTCGATGTGGGCTACGATCGCACTAAGGCGCTGAGCGCTGAAGAGCTGGCCGTCGCCGCCGAGCGCGGCCTGCACTATACGAGCGACCCGGAGGCGCTGCGCGGTTGCGATGTCTTTGTTGTCACTGTGCCCACCCCCATCGATGAGCACCGCCGGCCGGATCTTACATCGCTGCTGCGCGCGAGTGAGACCGTTGGCGGGGTGATCCAGCCCGGGGGCGTTGTCATCTACGAATCCACGGTCTACCCCGGCGCGACCGAGGACGATTGCATTCCAGTCATCGAGCGGGTCTCGGGACTGGCTTATCGGCAGGATTTTCATGCCGGCTATAGCCCCGAGCGCATTAATCCCGGCGACAAGGCGCACGGTGTGAGTGACATCATCAAGGTCACCAGCGGCTCATCCCCTGAAGTCGCCGACTTTGTCGATGCGCTCTATGCTCGGGTGATCAGCGCAGGCACCCACAGGGCGCCGAGTATCGCTGTCGCCGAGGCCGCCAAGGTCATCGAGAATACGCAGCGGGATGTGAACATTGCGCTTGTCAATGAGCTTGCGATTCTCTTCAACCGCCTTGGCCTCGACACCGAGGCCGTGCTCGAGGCGGCCGGCACCAAGTGGAATTTCCTGCCCTTCCGCCCGGGTCTGGTCGGGGGGCATTGCATCGGTGTCGATCCGTACTATCTCACCCACAAGGCTCAGGCCGTAGGGCATCATCCTGAGATGATCCTCGCCGGGCGGCGACTCAATGACGCGATGGGGGCCTATGTCGCGCAGGAGGTGGTCAAGGGGCTGATCCAGCGCGGTGTGTGCATTCCCGAGACGCGGATCCTGGTGCTCGGCCTCGCGTTCAAGGAGGACACCCCGGATCTGCGCAACACGCGCGTCATCGATATCCTCCGCGAGCTCGAGGACTACGGCGCGCGCGTTGATGTCCATGACCCGGTGGTGGATGTGGAGGAGGCACGCGAGGAGTTCGGGCTGGATTTGGTCTCAGGCGATGCGCTCGCGCGACTAGCCGCCAGCGATGCTCGCAATACCGCTCGCTATGATGCCGCCATCCTGGCCGTCGCCCACGACCCGTTCCTACGATCAGGCGCCTCCGGCATTCGCCAATGGCTGAAGCCCGGGGGGTACCTCTATGACATTAAATCTGCGCTCGGCGCCGAGCAGGTAGACGGGCGCTTGTAACGCCCTCACCCACAAGGCGTACGATCTCAAAGGGGCTGGCAGCCGCGGTTGCCGGCCCTTTTTCGTTTTGAGGCGGGCCGGGCGGCCACGCATCCTCATTGGCTATTTCAGCCTCGAGCCCTCGTTGTACGCCCGTCGCATGATATCGGCATGGATCCAGTCGAGGGTGTGGACGTAGTGGAGTATCGACGTGCGCAGATCTTCGTGTCCGACGAAATTCTTGAAGTGGATATGGTCATCAATGCCGGAGCCTCGGCAGGACTCGCTTCCAAAGAGGGCGCGCAACCGCTCGAGAGATTCCGGTTGGAACATGGTGGCGTCCTTCTGGGGCAGCGTTTCAGCAAAGCCCTCGTTGCGCGCGGCATAGAGACGGAGCATCAGCCATGAGACAAAACTATGGCGCAGCAGGTGAAAGTCCACGCTGCCATCGAGGTGCTCACGCATCCAGTCGATGACTGGGTCAATCAATGCTTTACGCGTATACCGATCGGGATTACCGCTTGGGCCGAAAAGTGCGATCTGGTTCAACCGCCTGTCCTTGAAGCGCGGATTGGTGAATTGCTGGCGTCGGGCCTCAACGACGGCTTTAAACCACCGCACGAGTTTAGGCGGCGCCATGATCTCGAGCCAGATCGTGCGCTGCGCCGCTGTGGTCTTTCCCTGCGCGATCTGTACACACACGCTGTCATCTTTGATGGCGACATCCTCCAGGGTGAGGCTTAGCACCTCATGGGCCCGCAATCCGCCGTAGAAGCCTAAGAGAATCGCGGCGGCCGCCTGCTCGCCCCATTCACCGCCGTGATGGCAGCAGTGATTCCACAGAAACTTCACGTCATACGCGGTGAGAATGTCAACGCGCTTGGCGGTGTGGACGTGGGCAACCCCGCTCGGCAGGTTCTCCACATCGGGTATGTGACCGTTGCGTTGGGCATAGCGCAGAAAATCCGCCCACGTCTGTTTAAAATGCCCGACCGTGGTGCGCTGCCAGGTTCGCGAAGCAATGATCGCTTGGGTCATTCCCTCCACTGTGTCGTCATCCCAGAGCGAGAGATCAATCGCGGGCTCGAGTTTGAGGGTTTCAACGCCAAATAGTCGGCTGATATAGGTTCGCAGGGTGGAGGTCTTGGCCGGACTGACGGCGAGCTCGTAGAGCCAGCCAAGCGCGACATGGACAAGGCTCTGCCCTTGCCATAGCGCATTGACTTCTTCCCAGCGTTTATCGCGCTGATTTTTCAGCGCCCTGTGATTGCGTTTGGTGACAAAGCCGTTTTTCCCCTGCAGCGCTTCGGCATCCTGGCAGAAGCGCTTCAGGATCCGCTGTGCCTCAACCGCCCAGTCGTTGGGCAGAACCTCGGTGTTGAACCACTCGCCGCCAGGCGGGGCGGTCAGGCCGGCTGTTCCCGGGCTTGGTGGTTGAATGGGCGAGCTCGCCAGCTTCGTCTCCGACAACCGAGCAGGTTGATGTGCACCTCGCTCATTGAGGGCGTGGAGGTCCGTGCAGGCGGGCAGCGGAAAGCGCCTGCCCAATTCGATGAGCGCCGCCGGGATGCCGCGGCCAAGGGGAATGAGCCGCCCGACCTCGCAGAACGTCGTCCAGCTTTGAAGGCGCGCAACGCGCAGGTTGGGATTGTCCCGGCGGAAATCCGCTTCAAAGACCCGAAAGGCGCGACTCAGGGTATCGGTGATCGCTTTTTGCTTATCGGCCACGGCGTCGATGAGCGGGTCTTCGGGCAGGGATGTGTCGATGGGCTCGCCGAGGGCATCAGGGAAGAGCAGGACATCGTCCCGTGTGCCTTTCCGGATGGCGGCGGGTAGAAGTCCCCAGCAGCCTTTGGGCAGGGGCCAGCAGTAGAAAGCGGCAGTGAAGTTGGCGGTATCGATTGGCAGTCGCAAGCTGCCGTGAGCAGTGACCCGGGCGGGGGTGAGTCGTGCGAGGCCGCCACTTACCAGATCCGCGCCCATCCCCGCGCGCACGACAAGACGCATGGCGAAGGCGAGGGCGGCGACGAGGTCGCTGTCCATCGCGTTTTCGGCGGCCCGCTCCCGCAGCCAGCGGTCAAGGTATTGGTCCATCTCATGGGCAGTGGCCTGCTGGGCGAAGCGGGTCGTACTCTTCGCGATTGTCTTCTCACGCATCGGCCGGTGGAGCCGGCGTGGCATGGCACACACGGCATCCCCCGTTAAGTTGACCGCCTCCAGCGCATCGACGACAAGCTTGAACGCCCGGATCGATCGATGCGGCGGGAGGCTGCGGCGGGTCTCTTTGACAAGCGTTATCGCCTGGGCGCAGGTGAGCTGGCCGTTTGCATCAACCCGTTCCGCGGTTTTTTTGACAATGGCCTCGGTCACCGCGGCATTCGGGGCGTTGAAGCAGTCCGGGCATTGGTGCTTTACCTTGGTGAAGAGCGCTTCTGGGTCAATCGACATTCCATAGACTCCCTGGGTTAAATCAACCGAAAGCCCGCTCGGCGCAGTAAATCGGCGAGCGCGCGTTTTATTGCGCCCAGATCGGGGCTTGTGAGTGATTCAGGTTGGAAATAGCGCCCGCCCACGCCGGCATGGCCCATCACCGCATTGACATGCGCCTCATCGAGTACCTGATCGAGCGCGGTGCACACGGTATGGCGCGTGGCGTTGTAATCCGGGCGCGGGTCGTCGATGCCATAGGCCGCCAGTACCTGTGCGAACTCGGCGTTGGTAAATACCCTAACCGCGGCCTCACCGTTGCGGGGCAGCTCGATCCAGGCGGGCAGACCCTGGCGATCTCTCTCGGGTGATTCAGTCACCTGCCAGCCGGCGTGTTGGAGCTGCTCCTTGCAGTGCTGAAGCGCCGCGTCTTGGTGATCCAGTGCCTTGCTAAGATCATTGGCAAGCGGCAGGAGGCGCGCCTCGCCGAAGGCGTGGCTGTCTTTGTCGCGGATGAAAACCATCGCGTGCTGGGTGCTTTGTACGCCCCGGCCCACGCGCCCGGCGGTGGCTCGCTGTGCGATGGGGCGTGCGCCGGTGCCAAGCTGAAAAGCGAGATAGGTCTGCGCGGTGAGCACGCGCAGGTATTCCGTCTGCGCCTCCAGCGCTTCGGTGGAGTGCTTTGGCGCGCGGATGATCGCCTTTTGTGCGGCTAACTGCGCCGAGCGCAGGGCGTCGAAGACCGGCCGGTATGCCTCGGGCTCGAGCGCCCGCGCGGATCCGGTGGGCTGGCGGGTGATGTCACGGCGCACATTGAGCTCGTCGAGCCAGGGGCGAAGGCCATTGCCGGGCGGGGATCGGTCGAGGAGCGCGGCGGCGAGCGCCTCGGTGTGTTCGGCAAAAATGCCCTGCAGCTTGCCGGCCGGCACGCGGCGGTAGGTGGCCGGTACGACCTGGCCGTAGTTAAAGCCGCCGGAGAGGATTTGCGCCTGGGTGCGCCGCCCGGTCAAACGCTCGAGGTGGTAGGCACCGGTCTTTCGCAGACGAGTCAGAGTGGGGGTCCGCCCGGGGGTGTTGCCCAGGCGATGGGCGAGTCGGTTATCGACATGGGCGCGCCGGCCGGCAAAGGGTTTCTCCTCCCCCCACGTTCGCAGGTGATGGGCGATGCGCGTGGGCAGGGCGATCTCAACCATCCGATTGCTGTCATCATTGTCGAGCGCGCTCGGGCCGTTTTTAAGCCGATAGGCGAGGTGCTCGCCATCAAAATGCGGCGCCTTGTCCGCAGGCGTCGCCGTCGATTTCGTCAGCCGCATCAACCGCTCAGGGTCGATGGTGGTGGTGAGTGCGAGCCACGCGTATAGAAAATCCAATGGCTCGTCGGCAAGCACCTCAAGGGCCTCGCATACGCGCCAGAGTGCCAGCAGTGAGTTGTCAGCCGCACTCAGCGTCGCGTTATCTGACGCCTGGGCGTCGATGATTCTGGCGATGCGCTTCCCGTCTTTCGGCCCGATCGTGCTCTGCTCGGTGTACTCGATGGTGGGCATCGGCTCGGAGTCGCTCGTCGCCGCCGTTGCCTCGGCGCTGATTCCGCCCGTCCTCACGCTCAGCGTTTTCGTGCCGGGCGCGGCGGGGGTCAAGTCAGCATGATCGGGCCGGGGGCCCCTGCCGCGCCCCTTGCCCGCTTGACTACGGATTCGCCGGGCGAACTCCGGATCGTGGAGGTCCTGCTCACCGAGGCGTTCAGTGGCAGCGCGGGAACCGGTGTGGCGGCCGCCGCCCTTACGAAGCCGCTCGCCGACTTTGCGCTCGCCGTGAAGGAGCTTGGCGAAATTATCGAGCCACTCTTTGACCTCAGCGGGCACGGTCTCGACAGCATCGCATTGCGCTTTGACCGCGTTATGTACTGCCCAGCCGCTCGATCGCCAGTCCGCATGCGGAGGGGGCATCTCCGGGCCCAAACGCTCCAGGCCGCGGCGGATCTCAAGAAACTGAGCGTAGTAAATCTTGACCTCCGTGCCATCGAAGCGACCAAAAAGCCCGATGAGAATCTGGCGCCGTGTCCGCTCACCGGCCGCCTCACTGGGCGCCCGCTTTGCCCGCGCTAATGAGTGATACAGTGCCGCGAACAGCGGGTACTCCCGCCTGAACTTTGATGGCTTGTCGGATGGGAGTGCCGAGGCTTGCAGATCGCAATGCAGCGTGATTCCGAGCTCCTCGGCGAGTGCCTCGATCACATCCATCGCCCCCTCCCAGGGAGGGGCCATGGTGATCGCAATGGCCTCATCGAGCCGGCTCGGATCGGCGTGCAGATCGAATGAGATCTTATTTTGCCAGGCGCTGCGAATGACCGAGCAGGGCTTGGCAAGGGCGTTAGCGCTCATCATTGACGTCCGATTCGTCAGGGCGCAGCGCCAGTTGCCGCGCTTGACCGGTATCCCAGGCCGGCGCGTCTTCGGCGTCTTTTGCGTCAGCCGCGTCAGCCGCGTCGGGCGCGTCACTCGAGCAGTCGCTCAGGCTGTCGTCGCTCTCGAGGGCCGTATCGGCGTCCAGCTTATCGGGCTCGGACTCGGACTCGGACTCAGGAGGCTCGCCTTGGGACTTAGCGCTCGGCTTCTGCGGCATGCACTCTTTGAGCCTGCGCTGCACGGAGTCCTCGCTCACCGCATCTGAGAGCAGCGCCCGGATCTGCTTCGCTGTGAGATGCTCAGCCGGGCGGTTGAACACGACCTCGGCAAACGCGCGACGCTTACGGGGATGATTGGCGATCCAGGCGATCACCTCGCGCCAGCAATGATCGGGCAACCCCTCGGCAACCGGCTGGATGATCTGGTAGTAGTCTTTGATCACCTCAACATGGGTGGGCGTATCGAGGGCTTCGGCGTCGATTGAGAGCACGTAAATGGGGCGCAGGGGATGGAAGCGCTGGGCGTAGGCGGCGTCGCGCGCTTTCTGCGCTCCCGACTCCCCATGGTGGATCCAGCTCCGGTGGGTGACCGCCCGGTTGAGATGCATCTCGCCGGCCTCGTCTTCACGCATCACCACGGGCATCTTCGAGAGCGCAACCGGGCTCTTGGGCAGCTTCGCCTCGCTCGTCGACAGCGCACTATCCGGAAGCACATCCTGTGCGGGACGAGTTTCAATGCGAGCAGGGATCCAAACCTGCGAGAGGTATGCAAGATCAGCGATGCGTATTCCAGTCAAGTGGGTCACCTGTTCCAGTCGATCGGGGACAGGCGTTCCATCTGATCGGGGACGGTTATTCCGGTGGATCGGGGACACGTCTTTACGCTTAGCTGGTGTCGCCTTCCGG
>NZ_JBAKFI010000007.1:0-29498 GCF_040838425.1 Spiribacter onubensis
GTCGACGCGCATTCAGCACCGAGAAACGTTGCTATGCCAACGTCACCGCGGCGCCTCGATGGTGCGTCCGCGCGACCACCGTCATCGCGCATAGCACGACAAAGGTCGCCGCATTGGCTGGAATCTGCAGGTTATAGTCGCCGAAACCGTGGATGAGCATCGCGACAATGCCCATCACCGCACCGGTGGCGACACCGCTACGATACGCTGAGCGGGGATCCGCCATGCCTCGAAGCCCTTGCCATAGCGCGATAAACACGAATGCCACCAGTGGCGCCGTGCCAACGACTCCGTACTCGATGAGAAACTGCAATGGATCGAGGTGAGCATGGTTCCAGTGCTGCGTGACATCGGCACCGGGGAAGCGCTGGAAGGTGGACTCGAAGGCCCCCGCCCCGTAACCGCGCCACGGGCGATGCTGGAACTGCGGCAGTGCATAGACCAACACATCGTCGCGGATCACGTTCTCCCGGGCAATCCGCGGGGTCTGCGACTGAGCGGCTGATTCAAGATCGGCCGGGGCAACGATCTCATCGTTCAGTCGGGTGTCAACCAGCCGATCGCGCAAATTCTCAAGACCGAAGTACTGACTGATGATGAGCATATCGATCAGCAGCACGCTCGTGAGCAAAATCAGACTTCGGAAGCGCCGCACGGGCTGGAGCAGCAAAAACAGCCCACCGGCGACGAGTAGGCTCGAGAAAAAGGCGATATTCCCCATCCGTGAGTGTGTCATCACCAGCGCGATCACCATGATCACCAGCGAAATCCGTATCCACGCCTTTGGCCCAAGTAGCCAGTCAGGCAGGCGCCACCAGCGAAACGGCTCTGGCGCGCGCAGCGCAAGTAATAGGCCTGTGCCCACCGAGAGCGTCATGGCGAGAAAGTTTGCCGCATGATTGGCGTTGACAAAGCTCCCGCTGACCCGCGTGCCCGCCTCGAACACCCACCAGTCATTGCCGGCGAGCACCTGTGCGGCGCCAAAAAACCCCTGCAGCAGTCCACTGACAATCACCACCCCCATCAGTTGTGTCAGATGGGCGCGCTCGGTGAACAGCGTCACGACCAACACGAAAAGCCCCAGAAGACCCAGTCCGTGGAGGAGATAGCGCATCGTCATCCCCGGATCCATTGAGATCCCAGTCCCCCACTGCAAAGCCACCCAACCCTGCGCGGCGAGCAGTGCAAGGACCATTGCCGCACCGGGCCCGTGCATTAACCCCCGCGTCATTCGATGCGGATGTCGGAGTGCGGCCAGACCCCAGCCGATCGTTAAAAGCCCGACGAGCAGCACGAAAAGACTCTCGCTCCAGACCCGGTTACTGCCATAGGGCAAGGGAAGCCAGAAGATCAGCACAAGAACGCCCAGACGAAGCCTCTGCGGCCATCGCTCTACCGAGGTCTCCGGCCTATCCATCGCTACTGAACCCGCCCGTCGTAAAGTGCCGGAATGGCCAAACGCAACAACTCACGCTGGCCACTTCGCTCGGCAATCTGCCGGACGGCTCGCGCGGACTGAGGATTGAGCGATGCGGTGCGGCGGGCGCTCAGCAGGACAGCCCTTCGTGCCTCACCGTCGAGCCAGCCCCAGCGGGGTAGACCGAGCTCGACCACGCGGCGCGTAACCCGAGGCCGCCAGGGGCCGAGTTCGAAACCTCGAGCGAGGGCCTCGGAAAACCGCGCCGGCTGCCACTCCACCCGAGTCAACGCCGCGGCAAGCCGCAGGTGGCCATAAGGCCACAACGGGCGCGCGTCGACCGCCGCTTCATAAGCATCGACCGCCGCGCGGCGCGATGCGATGACCGCCTCGGTGGCGCGCGCAAACGGCGTCTGCGGATCGAACCAATCGCGTGCGCTGGCCGCACGATCAAATGCTGTCCCGGAGGGTCCTGGGAAAAAGCGCACCTCCCGATCCGCCGCCGTGATGGCAAACTCCAGGCCACGCTCTGTCGCGGGCGCCCGCCCGGCGGCCCAGGCATCGAGAAAGCGCTGCGCCTGCATGCCATACAATGAGGATATGAGCAGGCTCCCAGCAGCGAGGCAGACGGCCAGCGCGAGTCCGATCATGACCCCGACAAGGGCACGTAGGCGCCAACGCGGGACATGATGACGACCGTGATGAGGCGGGTCGTGAACAGCCCCAACCATGACTTCAGTCAGCGCCAGAGCGCCCGCGGATTCCCATCGACCAGGGCATTCGCGCTCTCCTCACCCACCAGCCGGGCGGCCTGGCAATAACTCCGGTAAAGCCGGGGTGGGCGACGCGTCATGTTATGCGCGTCCGTGGCGAGGAAGTGCGCATCACCATTAATGAGGTGGCGCTGTGCGGCGAGAAACGGCTGCTCCCCGAAGTCACCATCCAATGCCCCCGCCGTAATCTGAAACAGACACCCCTGATCACGAAACACAGAGAGCGCCTGGGGGCGGGCGAGAAAGCCGGCGTTTCGCTCCGGATGGACGATGATCGGCCGAATACCGAGTTCGCGGAGCTTGCCAGTGAGCCGCTCGGCATGCGCTGGCAGCTCGCCATGCGGGAACTCCAGCAGTATCGCCTGCTCACCATTCCACTGCCCGATCCCGGGCAGACGCTGCGCGCGCGCGCGGGCAATCAGATCAATGTCGAAGTGCCACTCCATCCCGGCACGAAGCGCGATGCCAATGCCCTCAGCGTCTAAGCGCGCCTGCAGCGAGTCCACCGCGCTGGCAACTTCGGCGGTGGCTGTGTCATAGACCCCCGGTCGCCAGTGTGGCGTACAGAAGACGCCCTCGATGCCCTCCGCCCTCGCCATTCGCGCCATTGCCATCGCCTCCTCCAGCGATGCCGCGCCATCGTCAAGCGCTGGCAGCAGATGACAGTGCAGATCAATCACCGCGAGTAGCCGTAGTAATCGTAGTAGCCGGTCTCGCCATAGCGGTAGCCCGCGCCATAGCCGTAGCGGGAAGACTTCGCGATGTTCAACTGATTGATCACAATACCGCTGAGCTGTCCGTCAGCAAGCGGCAGGCGGTTGACGCCACGGCGCACAAGCGGCGCGGCGGTGGATTCGGCCTTGACGACATACACCACCGAGGTCGAGAGCGTGGTCAGGACGAGCGGGTCGCTGACGACCTGCGCGGGTGGTGCGTCAATGATTATCCGGTCATAGCGATTGCATAGCGTCTCGAGCATGTCGGCGAAACGCTGACTCGAGAGCAACTCCAGTGGATTCGGTGGCATCCGGCCGCAGGGCAGCACCGCAATCCCATCAACCTTGTGGATGGCCTCATCGAGGCTGACATCACCGGCAACCGCCTCCGCCAGTCCGGCAATCTCCGGCTGGTCGAAGTCGAACAGCCGACGGAAGCTCGGCCGCCGCATATCCCCTTCGATGAGCAGGATGTTGTCGGTCTCGCTGAAGGCTGCCGCGAGGTTCACGGCGGTGGAGGTCTTCCCCTCGCCTGGCAGCGATGAGGTCACGAGCACGATATGCCGCTCCTCATCGAGGTGGGATAGCACAACGCCCGTGCGGATGGTCCGAACCGCCTCGTTAAACGCCCGATCCACCTTGTCGATGTAGATTCTGGCGGTCTCCTGCAGATCGAGTTTACGCGACTGCAGCGGCATCACCCCCAGAATGGGCAGGCCGAGTTTCTCCTCGGCATCCCCGGTCCCGACGATGCGATTGTTCATCTGATCACGCAACAGCGCGAAGCCAACCGCGATGAGCAGCGCCAGCACGCCGGAGACCTGTGTGTTGCGTAAGCGCTTGGGTTTGACCGGCGTTGACGGCAACATCGCCGGGTCGACCACCTCGGCGTTGACCTGCTCGACATCCGAGACTGCCGAGATCTCGCGCAGGCGACTGAGGAAGGTCTCATAGAGGGTTCTCGCGACCTGAACCTCGCGCTCGAGCTGATTGACCGTAAACTCCTTTGCCTGGGAGTCACGCGTGCGATCGCCATACTCTGCGACCGCCTGCTCGAGCGAGCGCACGTTCACCTGCGCGAGCTCATAATCGCGGCGGATCGTTGCGACAACGCTCTGGACCTGTGTTCGCAGGTTCTGCGTTGTCACCGCCAGCTCTTCCTCCGCATCCTGCATCGCCGGATGCTTCGGCCCATAGCGCTCGGCGAGTTGCTCGACCCGACTGGCGGCGCGCACTTCCTCGGCACGCAATTGCGCCACCGAGGACTCGCCACGCACCGCCGAGGTGGTGAGCAGCTCGCGCCATTGTGCATCCGGCACGCCGGAGATCTGCTCGAACCGGTTCTCCGCCTCGGCAAGCCGCTGCCGAGCCTCGACAAGCCGGGCATTCAACTGCGTAAGCCCCTCGGCCGATAGCCGCGCCACACCCCCGAGATCGACGATCCCCTCGCGCTCGCGATGGCTCTGCAGCCGCTCTTCGGCCGCCTCGAGGTCTGCTCGAAGATCTTCAAGCCGCCCGGACATCCAGTTGGTTGCCGTCTCGCTCATCTCCAGGCGTGCCGATAACTGCCGGTCAATGTAGGCGGCCATCAGTCCATTGGCGATCGCCGCGGCGAGGCGACGATTGGAGTGCTCAACATTGATGTCGACCAGCGAGGTCTCGCCGCGCGCCTCGACGGTGATCGCCCCGCGCACCTGCGCGACAACGCTGCCAAAGACCTGATCATCCGTGAGTTCTTCCAGCGGGATTTGCCACTGATTGCCGAGCATTTGCGGGGTGACGAAAGGCAGCCACTCATCCGCGCTCACCAACTCCAGCCAGCCCTGCCAGTCGGTCGGCGAGGGCAGCCGGCCGTCGTCGCGCTCCTGCTGACGGGGGTCCAGCGCGGGGTGTCGCACAAGGTTGAGCTCCTCGACGACCCGTTCACTGAGACTCCTCGAGCCAAGAAGTTGGAACTGGGTCGCCAGATAGGACTGGTTGCGGCTCTCCGGGTTGAGCACCTCTTCGATGTTCCCGATGCTCTCCGAGGGGGGTTCCACGAGCATCGTGGCCGTCGCCCGGTAGATGGGCGTGAGCGTGCCGTTGTAGAGCCACACGAGCATCATCACCAGGAGTGGCAGGATGATGATGCTCCACTTATAGCGGTAGATCGTAATCCACAGCCGATGGAGGTCGATGCGCTCGTCCTCTGCGGGCTGCCTCACTCGGGATTCGTCCACTGCCATTAGAAAAAGCTCTCGTTAACCGTCAGGATGTCGCCTGGGTTGATCTGGGTTTCCATCTCCGCATCGCGCCCCTCATCCGCCTCCTGCGAGCGCTCGTCGTCGTAGATGACAATATTCGATCGCGAAGCCCGGTCGGTGAAACCACCCGCCCTCGAGATTGCCTTTCGCACCGTTGTACCCGGCTCAAATGGATAGGCGCCCGGGGCGCGCACCTCGCCGGTGACATAGTAGTCGCGGTAGCGGATCACGTTCACCGTCACCTCGGGGTTGACGAGATACCCATCGCGCAACTGCGCCTCAATCGTGCGCTCAAGCTCAGCGCGGGTGCGCCCGAGCGCCTGGACCTCACCGAGGAAGGGGAATGGCACGGTACCCGCGCCGGTAAGGCGGATATCACTGAAACTTAGATCCGGCTCACCAAAGACCTGGATGCTGATGACGTCGCCGGATCCAAGCTCATAGCCCGAGTCGCTTTGCTGCGCGGGCACGGCCGTTACCATCGCGAGCGCAAGCACGAGCGCGATAAGCTGCCAGAGACCGGGTAACCGCTGTTTCATATCCGTTATCAAAAGCTCACTTCCAGGCGAAGTAGGACGGTATTCCTCTCGTATTCCGCCGCCGCCGCGGTTGAGCGATTCTCACGGTAGAACCAGGTCATGCCAAGATCCATCCACCGCCGGACGGCGTAATTCCAGCCAATCGTCACGCTCGAGAGCTTATCCGTACGCCCGGCGTTAAAGGTGCCAATCCTGGCAATGTAATCGCGTCTTTGATAGCCCAGCGCGACGCTGCTCGACACGCGCGCGCCCCACTCATGCGCCCAGGCAATGGTCGTATCCTGCGACTCGACGGCAATCTCACCCGAGCCACCCTCTTGCAGTAGATTGGTGGTCGAGAGCGTGACCTCATCGCGCCCACGCGGCTCCCAGAGAATCTCCGCGGCCCATGTATTGACAGCGTTCGTGGCCACCGCCGGGTCATCGTAGCCCTTGCGCTGGCGGCCAAACTCGATCTCACCGGTTGTCTTACCCGTCGCCTTCCATCGAAGACCGGTCAGCACCGACATCTCCGACCCACCCCTCGGGCTTGAGCTCAGGGTGTAGTCGATCTTCGAGTATCGCGCGGACAGTAGCGCTCGCGTTCTCCCGCCCACGCGAATGCCCAGCGTCGAGCCGATATCATAGTCGTTGTACTCGCTCCCCGCATTGTCCGTCGCGCCGGCGGCGACAGGCGAGAGATTATTTGCATAGCGGCGCTGCGTGAGGCCGAGATCCAACTGCAGTTGGCCCCGCGCCCCCTCGGCGCCAAAAAGCCACTCGCCATTCACGCTGCGGTCCACGCGGATACTCGCATCCTCGCCAAAGCGCCGATTGGTCACGGTGAGCGGCTCCTCGACGCGCGAGTACCCGAACGCTCCCTGCACGCGGTTACGGCGGTTGATCACCGTCTCGCCTCCGCCCTGGAGCCGGTGGTTGAACTGATCGCGCTCGCGCTGCTCGAGATAGCGTACATAACGCGGTCGATAGGCGGCGAAAAACCGGCTGTCCCGCCGTCCGGCCTGAACCGCGAAGACGGGGACCACCTCAACGACGCTGGAGGTCTCCTTTTCGACCGGCTCACCATCCGCGCCTCGCGCCCGGACTGCCGGGTTCTCAGCGACCTGATTGACGTTATCGTCGTAGCCGTACTCAACCTCCAGGCTCGGGATGACGGAGAACGGACCGTCCGGGTTGAGGGGCTTCGGCTGGATCGCGCCCACCGGTTGAATAGCCGCGAGCAAGCCGGCCGCGCTCACGGCGATCAAACCAGTGTAATTAAGGCGTACCACTGACGTTATCCTCGATATCCCCGGCGCCCGGGAACATGTCCGGGTAGAACGTATCGTCCTGATCCGCGACAACCTCGGCGATCGCCTCTTCACCTGTCGGCCCCTGATCTTCGGGGCTGGCATCCGCTGTCTCTTCGCCGGAGGCCGGGCTTTCTACTTCGCCCTCAGCCTGGGGTTCGGGCTGCTGCTCATCCGCGCTCGCCGTCTCTTCGTCTGCCGTCTCGCCAGCGGCTTCGCCCTCCGCCTGCGTGTCGGACACCGTCTCTTCGGCTTCTTCGTCGTCTACTTCTGCCTGTCCGGCCTGACCGAGGACAGCCTCGGCGATGGCAACCTCGGTATCCTCTGAACGATCCTGAACCGTCTGAGTGACCCGCTCGGTGATCACCTCGACATCCGGCTCTTCGCCCCGCGCGACCGAAATCTCCGAGAGCAGACTAGCCGCCGCCGCGGCCACCTCAACGCGCTCATTAACGGCGACGGTAGCCGCCGCCGCTGCCACGGCAAGGACCGCCGTCTCCCCTGGATCAGCTCCGGCATTCGCCGCTCCCGGCGAAGGAACCGGTATGACACCACCCTCCTCGCCCGAGGCGACGCGCACCGTACCGTTCTCCGCGGCGATCTCGAGGGCTGCACGCCCCGCGCCAAGCGTGACTTTGCCTGCAACGCCTGGTGCCGCCGAGGCTGCGCGCGAGACGATGTCCACCGCCCGATCCGGCGCAAGCCGAACAGCAATTTCCGCCGCGCGTTCCGCCTGATCGGGCAGCGCGGCAATCGCCGCCGCCGTCGACTCCGCCACGCCGTCCGGATTAGCGCTCACCGCACCGGTGAGTATGGTCTCGAATGAATCGGGATCTTGCGAGACGGCGTCAAAGACAAAGCGCGCGACCGTCTCGTTCAATCGCTCCGCTGGGGTGGAGAGGATCTCCTGTTCGGCCTGCACCGAGAGGGGAAAGCCAAATTCTCTAAGGCTTGAGGCCACGCGCACATCCGCCACGCTCGCGCTCGTGAACGCCACCATGGTGATTGCACTGGCACACCACCAGTGCGCTCTGCGTTGATTAATCATCCACACCCTCTCCACTCACGCTTCGCGGATGGCCAGTCACAGTGGATTGTGCCTGAGGCCTCGATATCCACCCAAATAAACCCATGATTTTCCGCCGTTTAATGCGCATCGACTCTCGCCCCCCTTGGCATCGCCGACAGCCTCTGCGCGAGCGCCTCAGGCGGCCTTGGCAGCGAGGGGAAGAGCGTCCAGACCGCACGCGAGCGCGGCGAGATCACCACCCACACGGTAAGCGCGATCAATGCGAGGTAGAGTCGCAAATTCTGCCGCTCGACATACCAGCACTCAAGCGCGCCTTTATAAGGCATGATCAACGACCGATACACCCGGCGCGGATCATCCGTGGATTGATAAATCGCCTCTTCATGCCGGAAGACAATCGACCCGATCCCCGAGAGGCCGGGGCGCACCTGCGTGATGGTCTTCTGTGCATCGGCCGGGTAGGCATCAAAGCAGCTCGGCGTCTGCGGGCGGGGGCCAATGAGGCTCATCTCGCCTTTGAGAATATTGATCAACTGCGGCAGCTCGTTGAGCTTGGTCGCCCGCAGCAAACGGCCGAGTGGCAGTACCCGCGGGTCATCGGGTGTGACCAGATCGCCGGTGCCCATGGACGGGCTTGCCTTCAGCATGGTGGCGAACTTCATCGCGCCAAACGGCACACCCCCACGCCCGATACGGGTCTGGCGGTAGAACACCTCACCCTCTCCGGTGAGGCGAAGCACCCCCATCAGCCCGATCAGTAGCGGTGAGAGCGCGACGAGCGCCAGGCTTGAGAGCACAATGTCGAGGGCTCTTTGCATCGCTACATCCGCCCATCGAGTGATCGGCCGGTTTCGCGGTGGGCGAATTCAGGCAGAGCCGCCTCAAATAGGGCGACCAGATCGGCCTTCGACCACTGCCCAAGCTCACGCAGCCGCGCGACCGCCTCGAGCAGGCCGTCGAGTGACCCCGCCTCAGCGAGTGGCCCGTTGCAAATGACCGCCAGACGCTCGAACCGTGCCCAGTCCACGCTCTCCTCTGCGGTGTAGAAATCTTCAATCGGCTTCTCGCCGCTGGTGTCCGTTTGGAAGAAATAGCACGGCCACTGGCCCTTTTCGCTGAGTCTCGCCACGCTCTGGCGGGCGTGCGCCTCGCTCTCGCAGGGCACCGCCTCGTAGCCATGCAAGGCGAGATAACGCACGGCGATCTCGGCGAATCGGCTCGCATGCGCCTCGCAGTCGAGCCTCGGGAAGAATGTCTCGCGGTTTGCGCCAAGCAGACAGGCCATCAAACAGAGCTCGCCCGCCTCGGCATCGGTGATGAAGTAGCGCTGCACATCACTCGGCGCGGCAATGGGCTGGCGTTTTGCAAGCCGGCGCTCGAAGCCCTGCAGCAGACTGCCATCGGAGAAGGCGACATTGGCAAAGCGCGCCATCGACACCGACAGCGTCTCGCTCTCGCGCATCAACAACCGCTCCATGATGCGCTTGCTCGCGCCCATCATGCTCACCGGCGCGGCCGCCTTGTCCGTTGAGACACAGAAAAACTGCGCCGCGCCCTTGCGCTCGGCCCAGTGCGCTGCCGCGAGCGCGTTCTCGATATTCACCTCGATAAGGCGCATGAGCGTGTAGGGATCGCGCTCGGCGCGCACGTGCTTTAACGCAGCGAGATTGAGGACATAGTCGTAGCGATCCGAATCGCGCATCAGCGCGGCGAAAGCCGCGGAGCCCACATCGAGCGCGAAGGTTCTGAACGTCCCGTCGATGTAGCCAATGCTCGAGCGCAGGTCGCGGACGAGCTCGACGAGATTATTCTCGCTCAAATCCACCACATCGAGCGCGCGCGGATTGCGTCGGAAAATCTCCCGCGTCACCGCCTGACCAATCGTCCCCGCTCCGCCGATGACAAGGAACCGTCCAGCCTCCACTCTCTCGCGCAGCTCGCTCGCGTGCGCGGCGATGTCGGGGTCAAACAGCGCTGCCCGTCGGCCGATCAAGCCGAGCGTTTCCATCGAATCACTCACCGCCATGGCCACGCTCACGCCTCAGCCGACTCGAGCCAGCCCGCGGGCACGGAGGAAGGCAGCGCGATGAGCCGCGATTGAATCGCCCGCGCAGTGGCAAGCCCATCGTGCTGGCAGTGGGCGTACATCGGCAGCTCATTTAAAAGCTGCCATGCCGGGCGCGTCATCACAGCGCTTTCGTTTGTCGCCGCGAGCAGTTCATCGCGCTCGGTCTCATCGGCAAGCAGAATCGCGTTGAGCCAGAAATTGGCATATTCACCCAACCGCTCTTGCACGAACACCTCGGCGCGGTGCTCGAAGAATTCCGCGTAGGCCCCGGCGAGCCGGCGTTTGGCTTCGAGAATGGCGGGCAGGCGATCCATCTGCGCGCAGCCAAGCGCTGCGTTGATGCTCGGCATGCGATAGTTGTAGCCGCGCGCATCATGCGCGAGAAGCCAGGGGTGGGTGACTTTCGCCGTTGTCGTGAGGTGCCGGGCCCGTGCAGCGAGCGCACCATCATTCGTCAGCACCGCACCACCCCCGCCGGTGGTGATGATCTTGTTGCCGTTAAAGCTCAGCACCCCCATAGCGCCGAAGGTTCCGGCATGCCGGGCATTAAATGAGCTCCCGAGCGCCTCCGCGGCATCTTCGACCAGCGCGATCCCCGCTGCACGACACCGCTCGGCGATGGCAGCGATACGCGCCGGATGGCCGTAGGTGTGCACTGGCAGGCAGGCAGCGATGCGCTGACCCGTCTCCCGGTCGCGACACACCCCATACCGGTCCAGCCGAGTGGCCGTGTCGAGGTAATCCGACAGCGCCTGCGGCGATAACCCCAACGTATCCGCATCGATATCGAGGAAAACGGGTTCAGCGCCCGTGTAGCTGATGGCATTGGCGCTCGCCACAAAGGCAAGGGGCTGGGTGATCACCCGATCGCCGGGCTCCACGCCGGCGAGCTCGAGCGCAATGTGCAGAGCCGCCGTCCCGTTCACCACGGCAATCACATGCCGCGCGCCGGTGAACTCCGCCACCCGACGTTCGAACTCGCCCACCATCGCGCCGGCCGAGGAGACGAAGTTCGAATCAATACACTCGAGCAGACGCGCCTTCTCCCGCTCAGCCATCACCGGCCGGTGGAGCGGGATTGAACCCTCACCATAGAGGGCGCGTACAAAACCAATCACTGGATCGGCAGTGCTCGGGCACCGTCCGGCCGTGGAAAATGCCGCCATGACGCCTAGACCGTCCGGAATACAGGCAGTAGTAATCGAAGTGGAAGATTAAGCGCGTTTCTCACGCCCGCAGGTTACTGAATTGCGGCGCGACGAGTGTCAGAGAAGAATTTGGAATTTATAGATGAAAACCGCTATCGAAATTCCACTAAAGACTTAAGACTCATTATCGGCTGTGGGTTGTCTATCCGGCTCGCCACCACAGCGCACCGGCAGGTTGGTTGCGACAAGCCAGCGCTGCCCATCGCGCCAGCGCGTCTCGTAGCGCGGCACGATCTCCCCGTTCAGTCGTCCTTGCGCATCAAAGCGGCAGCGACCGATGCGCGTCTCACGCCACCAGCCGGTGAGCTGCCCGCCGGCATCATAGTCGAGCACATCGGCCCAGTTCGCCTGCCAGTCGAGCGCCGGGTCGCTCGGCAGCGCGCCGGCGCGGTAGTCAATGCGCTCGAGTCTTCGTGCGCCGTCCTCGCCACGGGCATAGATGCGCGTCTGGTGATGCGGCATCGACACGCTGAAGATGGCCGGCGCGCTGGCAAACTCCCCATTGGTGACGATCAAGCCGATCTCGATGCGGGCGCTGCGCGCCCCTCCAAGCGGCGGAATATCCTCTGGTTCATGCCAGTCGATGGTGATCTCGGCGCGCTGTCCGCGCTCGCCGAGCGGCTCGATGTGCACCTTCTCTGGATCGCCCCGCAGGAGAACCCAGTGATAATCCAGCGCCCGGCCGTTGGGATCGGACGTCTGCCCTGGCCCGAGCACGACGCGCTGCTGGGCTCGATGACTACGCCACAGCCGGGCGACGGCTGCGGGTGTATCGAAAAGCCGCTCGTCGCGCCCGCCTGCATCGCTGTCACGCTCGAAGGTCTCCGAGATGACGTTGAGCGTGGGCTGAGTCGGGATTGCCTCGGGCCGCATCGTGGAGGCCATCTCCACCATGGCGAGCGCATCGACCCGCTTGCCATCAAAGACCACCGGATGCGCCGCCCCCGTTAAATAATCGTCAAGTGTCTCGATGCCGGTGAGATTGCGGCGCAGCAACATCTGCAGCGTCGGCCCCATGAGCGACGCCGCCTCAAGCGCACGGCGGGTGTGTGCGGGTAGTGCGGCGGCAGCGAGCACGAGCGCATCGACAATGGGCATATCCGAGTACGACGAGCCGCGGCTTGCGATCGCGTAGGGCCAGTTCGCCGGGAAGAGGTCGTCTCCGTTGAAGTCCTTGTGCGCGGGGTAGACATAGAGGGCATTGGCCGTGTACGGCCGAATCGCCTGCAACGGATTGCGCCGCCCGGTCATGAGCGCCCGAGGCAGGCTGCGCGGAAAGCGCCCTGCTGTCTCGGCGAGCGAGGCGTTACCGATCACGGTATAGCCAGGCCAGATGAACTGCGGCACGCCGCGGCGGGCGCGACGACCGCCCGGGAGCGAGCTGTTATCAATGGTTGCGAGCCGTGGGAATCGATCCGGTGGTAGCAGCGAGTGCTTCTGGTCGCGGTTATCGTAGGCGAGGTTGTAGAAGCCACCCGCGATGGCCTGCTCTGAGAGCGCCTCGAGCCGCCGCGCCGCCGCGTCGGTCTCAGTACTCCCAAGCACCGGCGCACCGGGTTCTCGATCGCGCACGCGCCCACGCACAATCGATAGCCCCTGCTCCGATTCGACCAGGACCTCATCGGCAACGAGCCGCGGATACTTGGTCGGTTTTTTCTGCGCGGGCGCGGCGCTCACCGCGAAAAGGGCGGCGAGCGATACCCCCATGATGACGAAGAAAAATCCCGGTAGTCTTGTGTTGACCAACAATGATCGACCCCATGCATGGATCAGCTAAATACTATAGGGGCATGCATTGCGCACGAAAAGCGCTAAAACATTGCGCAAGCTGACACTCGGCGCAATCGCCGGGATTGCCGTGCTCATCGCCGGGCTGCCCGGTGCGTCGGCTCAATCCACCTCAGCGTCAGACGCCGAGCGCGTGCTCGCACGCATCGGCGAGCGGCCGCTCACCACTGATGATGTCCGGCAGTTACTCGAATCCCGACCGCGCACATTCGCGAGCATCCCCGCCGAGCAGCGTTGGGCAACGGCGCTTCAAACGCTCATCGCCGAGCGCGTTCTCGACGCCCGCTACAACCGCCGCGAGGGTGAACTCTCCGCTTCGGTGCGCGAGGCAATTGCCAGTGGTCAACGCCAGATCATGCTCGATCTATTCGTCCGGGCGCGCTTTGAGCCGGATCCGCCATCGCCCGAAGCCGTGGATGCCTACATTGCCGAGCATCCCTATCTGTTTGCCAATCGGTTCGCCTACCGCTTCCAGGTGCTTGGCGTTCGCACCGACACGCCCTCATCGCGGGACGCCGCCGAGCGCGTCCTCGCCCCTCTGCAAGGCGCCTCACCTCCGAGCCCCGAAGCGGTCGCCGACCAGGTCGAAGTAATGGCACGCGAGGGCCTGCGGCCGCAGTTGAACTATGAGTGGGCCTCGAGCGAGACACTTTCTGCATCATTGCGCGCGCGCCTCGAGCGCATGCGCCGCGACGGCCGCGCTGTCGATCTCGAGACCGGCGAGAACCAACTTGTGCTCACCATCCTCTACGCGGCCGATCCGGCGCCGGTCGACCCGAGCCTCGTTCGCGAGCGCGTCAGGGAGCGGCTAATCGACGAGCAGTTTGAGCGTCATCGCGAGGCGATCATCAGCGAGCTCTCAGCACCGGTGCTCGAGCTCATTCGCGAACGTGAGGAAGCTGAGCCGAGTTCGGCGGACGGCGGCGTTGCGGACGCGGGGGCGACGCGGGCGGCGCAGGGCGCGGATTTGCGTGAACCCATCGGTCTGACGCTGAGCGCGGTCACCGTGGCGAGTCTTGTCTTGGGGGTGAGCGGATTAACGAGTTGGCTGCGCCTGGTCTTTCGCAAGGCGCCATTGCTTAAAAACCTTGGGCTGCGCTCAATGGGCGGTCGCCATCCGGCCCGCGCGACGCTGGTCTGCATTGTCGTGCTGACCCCGGCGCTGCTTAGCGTGTGGAACGGGGCACGGTTCGCGCTCCTCCACCAACCGCTGATTGCGAGCGCCGTCGTTGTCGCCGCCAGCGCCGCCCTTGGCCTGCTCGCCTGGTGGCTTGTCTGGCGTAACAGCACCAAGCCGCAGCAGCGATTGGATCGCAGCGCCGGCAGCGGATACGACTCGGCCGAGCTATCGGTAGGCGACCAGCGCGTGCTGATGCAGCGATCTCAACCACTTCTGTGGGCTGGGGCGATCGGCGCGCTCCTGTCATTCCTTGCAAGCACTGCGTTGGCCATTACACTCGCTACCCTCTGAGCTTTGCTATCGCCTAGTTATAAGTTGAATTCAGGGCTACTTTACCGTGGCATTACAGCTTTTGAGGGGGCTGTGCCGGGTGTACCCTTTAGTAAGGCAATAGGTTTACGTACTGAGCGTCGCGCCAATTGAGAATCTCGACCGTCAAATCAACGATCCGCCATACGTTGACCGTAGCCGTGCTCGGTCTGGTCGGGTCGTTGTGGGTAGATCAAGCCGCGGCAGAGCTCATCGAATACGAGGGGACCTACTATGAGATCCGCACCGAATCTATAGACAACCTTGGGTCATCAACAACGAGCAGCACATTTGTCGATTTTGGCGGCCAGACAGAGCCATCGTGGTGGGGCGATTCAAAGTTCGATATTAGCTTCGCGTCAGCATTAGCAGCGAATTCCGGCGATGAGTCTATAGCGTTCATCAGCTTTATCAACGACGCTGCCACGGGTGACTATTCGTACGCATTTGGTACAAACGCAGTCTTTGGTGACATTGCAGAGACGCCTACAGTGACGCAGTTCGCCGTCGAAATCGCAGCCCCCAGACCAGTACCAGAGATCGATGGTGCTGCGCTCTCAAGCGGCCTGTTGGCGCTTTTCGCGCTTGCCCTCGGAGGCCTCGGCTTCCAGCGGAATCGGGACAGCCATCCGGCCAAACCCTAGTACCGCGCCAGGAGCGATACCGGCTCGGTTCCTCCATCGGCGAATGGAAACAGCCAGAATCGCGAGCGCATGTCGCGCCAACCACCGCTCGCCACGGCGGTTTGAATCCGCACCACCTGTTCGGCACTCATCTCAATAGGGCGCTTGTTGCCGATAATGCGCAAAGTAATCGGCCGATCTCACCGAATTTCACGAAACCTTACATAACCTGACAGCGAATTATAGGGATTTGAATCGCTGTAATTTGTTCCTCCCAAATCGCCAAAATCTCACGACCCTGCGCTACCCTTTAATCGCTTAACGAATTCTGACTACGGCGTTTAAATCAGAGAGTAACTAGGGTGACCGCTGGCGAGTGGCTAACGGCAATATCGGCTGCGTTTGTGATCTGCCTGACCGCGATTCGATCGCTCTGGCCGTTTGCGGCGCGTTTGCGCCTCGTTGACCACCCCGGACGTCGTCGGCGTCAGGGGGATCCGGCTGTGGTCATCGGCGGGCTCGCCATCACCGCTGCGCTCATCGCGGCGAGCCTGTTGTTCGGACCGCGCTACAGCGTCTCGGCATCGCTTGCGGCGGGACTCGCGCTGATCGCATGCGTCGGCGCACTGGATGATGCGCTCGACCTTGGCTATGGGCCGAAGTTTATTGCCCAGCTCGTCGCCGCGGCTCTGGCCATCGGGCATGGGCAGATGGCCTTAACTGACCTCGGTAGCGTTGATGCGCTGCTCCCCGTCTCGGTCGAGTCGATCGCGGTGCCGCTCACGCTGCTCGCCCTCGTGGGCTTTATGAACGCGATGAACTTCCTCGATGGCGTCGATGGGCTGAGTGCCGGCGCGGCAACCATCATGCTGGGCTACCTCGCGCTCGCCGCCGCTGAGGCGGGCACGCTCGGGGCGCTCGCACTCGCTGGCGTGACGATCGCCGCACTCGCGGCATTTTTGCTGTTCAACTTCCCGCTCCCCGGCCGGGCGCAGGCGCGGGTGTTCCTCGGTGATAGCGGCAGCCTCACGCTCGGGCTGATCATCGCCTGGGTGGCGATTGACGTCTCGCAGGCACCCACGCGCACGATCGCGCCCGTGGTGATTGCCTGGATTCTCGCGGTGCCGGTCACCGAAGTGGTTGCGATCACCCTGCGGCGGCTTTTCACCGGACGCCATCCGTTTCGCGCCGACCGCACGCACTTGCATCACATCCTGCTGCGCGCGGGCTTCAGTCGCACGGCCGTGACCTACCTCATCCTCACGTGGGTGGCGACACTGGGCGCGATCGGCTGGTGGTCAGCCGCCACCGGGGTCAGCGAGATCGCCCTGCTCTACACACTTGGCGTCGCGACGAGCCCGCATGCGCTCATGGTGCTCTTCCCCAACCGTGCCATCCGCCTTGCCGGCCGCATTCGCACCCGCGTGCGCGGGCTCTGGACGCCGCGGCGCCGGCGCGTAAACGCCGCCCAGCCTCCGCCCAAGCCAGGATCGCGCCGCTAGGGCGAGCGCGACTGCAAGCCCGCCACCATGGGGCCTAGCCCAAAGCTCAACCCGCTAACCCCGAATCAGCGCATAGGATGATCCAACTCACCATGACCAAGTGCCGTCTATTCCGGTCTCACACCACACCGCGCGCATCCCTCGCGCTCGCCGCTGCGATCTGGCTCTTTGCGATCAGCGCACCCGCAATCGGGCAGTCGGATGCACCCACGAGCGCCGATGAGGCGAGGCAGTCGGAGTCGCAGGCGAGCGCCGATGACACGCAGCGGCCCGAGCCGCTTGCCATCATCGGTGCCGAGGCGGTGACCGAGGCGGACGTCGAGCGGCTGCTCGCCAACCGTGGCCGCAGCTTCGCCGATGTCCCCGTCAGCGAGCGCCGGCGCGCCGCGCTCGAGAGCCTCGTTGCCGAGCGTATGCTGCTTAATCGCTACGACGAGGTGCGCAACGAACTCTCCGAGCCGGTACAGGCCGCACTCGCGAGCGCGGGCGGGCAGATCATGGTGGATTTCTTCGCCCGCTCGCGCTTCCAGCCCGAGGAGCCCACGCAGGCCGAGATCGATGCGTTTATCGCCGCCAACCCCCATCTGTTCGAAGCACGCCACACCTATCGCTTCCAGATCGTGACCGTGGGCTTTGACAACGCCGCCGAGCGCGAGGCGGCGGAGGCCGTTTTCGCCCCGCTCGAGCGCGCTCCTGGCGCGCCAGCGCCTCGCGTTGGCGCCATGACCGAGGCGATGGCAGCGCTCTCCGAGGCCGGCCTCAATCCCGCGATCAGCAGCGAGTGGCGGCCGAGCGAGGCCATCACCGAGGGACTGCGCACGCGCATCGAGGCCATGCGCAGGGCCGGCGAGACGACCTTGCTCGAGCGCGATGAGGGGACGCTCGAGTTCATCGTGCTGCACGCCGCCGACCCAACGCCAGTGGCCGCCGCGCAGCTTCGCGAGCGGGTGCGCGATCGGCTCATCGGCGAGCAGTTCGTCGAGCATCGCCGCGAGATCATCAGCCAGCTTGCCGCCTCGCCCATCCAGCGAGCAGAGCAGTTTGTTGCGGCGAGCGCCGAGGGCGCTCAAGCGCCGGCCGAGACACCGGCCGAGCCCGAGGCGGCCGAGACACTGCCCACGCAGAAGGCCATCGGCATGGCGCTGCTCGGCGCGGTCGCGGCGGGACTGGCCGCGGCACTGTTCACGGCGGTGAGCTGGCTTTGGCTTATCATCGAGAAGGCGCGCGTGCAGCGTAAACTCGGGAGCCGCGTGCGCGGGATCCGCACCCCGCGCCTGGCGGCGGGGATCAGCCTCGGTGCCGCCGCGCTCGCCATGCTCGCGGGCTACTTCAGCGTCAACGCCGTCTGGGCAGTCTACGCGCCGAACACCCTCGCGGCGGTGATTGCCGGTGCGCTCGCACTCGGTGCGGTGCTCGGCTGGCTGCTGCGGCGCATGAGCCGCGCCGATGAGTCCGTGCTCGAGAGCCGGCGCTACGCGCGCTACGCCAAATCCGGCCTGAGCACCGCGCAGCAGCTCACCATCGCGCACCGCTCCCAGCCCCTGCTCTACGCGCTGCTCGGGGCAACGGCGGTCTGCGCGCTCGCCACGCTCATTCTCATCACGGGGGTCACGCCATGACACAAAGCGTGCCGGCAAACGCCTCCAGTCCCGGCCGCCCGCGTGGGCGCAACACCCGCAGCGGCAGTCGGCGCGGCGGCATCGATTTCGCCCGCTGGGCGGCACTCGCGCTGAGCGCGCTTGCGCTTGCCGCGCTCGAGCGCGTGAGCAGCGGCCGGATGGTCGCGCTCGCCGGCGAGCTCGACCCGACCACCGAGGGGCTCTATCTCTATCACCTCATCTCGAAGACGCTGCTCGTCTTCGTCGCGCTCATCATCGCCTTTAGCTACCACGAGCCCGCGCGCTGGGGCGAGCGGCTGACGCGCGGGCGGCTGTGGTGGGGGGTGCTCGCCGTCCAGCTTGGTCTTGCCGCCGCGATGGTGCTGCGCTACCGCGGGCTGCCCACCTACGAGCCCCTCGCCGGACTCTCGGCGGTGCAGGAGTGGCGCTACATCAGCGCCATTACCCTTTTCATCGCCTGGCAGGCGGCGACGCTGCTGCTCCTTGCCACCCCTTCGATCAAGCGCATCATCCGCCCCCAGGCACTGCTCGGCCTCGCCGGCACGGGGATCGCCCTCGTTGCCCTTTTCGTGCGCCCCAACCCCTTTGTCTCTGTCACCCAGGAGGCGACCAAGGAGATTACGGTGAGCCTCGCGAGCTGGTTCTACGGGCTCTTTGGCTCAGCGAGCGCGCAGATCGAGCACGCTCGGGTGCCGATCATGTCGGCCGAGGACTTCTCGATCGCCATCAACGTCGCCTGCGCGGGCTACGACGGCATGTTCGCCGCGAGTGCGCTGATGTGTGGACTGGTTGCCCTGCAGTGGCCGCAGCTTCGCCCGGGACGCGCGCTGGCGGTGATTGCGGGCGCCGTGGTGGGGGTATTCCTTTTAAACAGCCTGCGCATCGCGCTGCTCTTCCACATCGGCGTGGAGTACTCCGCGGAGATGGCGCTCGAGGGCTTTCACTCGTACTTCGGCACACTCGCGCTGATGAGCGTCGCGCTCATCGGCATGCTCGTCCTCCAGCTCCCGGCGCTGCAGCGCGAGACCGGCGCGGAGGAGACGCGCACGCTCGTAACCGCGCTCCGCGTGCCGGCGCAGACCCGGCGCGAGGCGGGTGCGCTCATCCTCCCGCTCGCCGCGCTGCTCACGCTCGGGATGTTCGTTGGGCTTTTCAGCACCGGCTTTAACTGGCTCTACCCCATTCCCGCGAGCGCGGGCCTGGTGCTGCTCTACGTCTACCGCCGGCGGCTTGCGTTCGAGTTCAGCGGCCCAGTCGATCTCTATGGCTTCGCCGTCGGCGTGGGGGTGTATGTGCTGTGGATCGCACTCATCCCGCTCGATCCGGTGGAGACGGCGAGCACGCAGGCGGTGCTCGGCGAGGCTGCGTGGCCCGCCGTCGCAATGTGGATCGCCTTCCGGCTCATTGGCGCCTCGATCGTGGTACCGGTGTTCGAGGAGCTCGCCTTTCGCGGCGGGATGATGCGGCTGCTCAACGCCATGTTCGCCGGGCTACTTGGTCCGCGCATCGCCATGGCGGCGGCGCTACTCATATCCTCGTTTGCCTTCGGCATTCTCCACGGCTCGCTCATCGCCGCAACGCTCGCCGGCATTGCCTACGGCGCGCTCGTCTGGCGCGATGCCCGTGTCGGCAATGCTATTCTCGCCCATGCGGTGACCAACTTCCTCATTGGCGTGCACGTGCTCGCGCTCGGCGCCTGGAGTTACTGGTGAGCACCTGCGCCCCACGGCCGGGGGGCACTCGCCAACGCCGCCGAGGAGCAAGTCGCATCGCACGGGTTCTGATCGGCGTCGGGATAGGCCTTGCCGCCGCGCTCGCCCAGGCCGAGACGACCTATGAGCTCGTCGTGGACGGTTCACGCTATACGATACGCGTTGAGAGCGCACCGCTTGAGGATATCCCCATCAACGCGCTCGAGGGGAATGCCTGGTGGGGGAGCCGCGATGAGGCACAGCGCTTCGCAAGCGCCTCCTCAATGCTGCTTTACTATGCGTTTCAGCGCCCGGGGTCGAGCAGTACGCGCACGATCGAGGAGGTCTTCTACGATGGCTTCGAGCGGAACACGGCCGAGCTCCGCGACATTCCACTCGATCAAACTCGAAACTACGCGATTCAGCAAGGCGCCCCAACCCCGGTGCCTGAGATCAACGGCGCAGAACTTGCGAGGGGATTATTCGTACTGACCGCCTTGGGGCTTTTGCTGAGCGCTGGCGTCTCGATCCCCCGCGACTTGAACGCCTTAATTCGCGTTCAGCCCATCGGCGTGCGCAGTCGGATTGGATTGCCAGCGTTGCTCACTCAGCCAACCGCTTAGATTCCACGACCCCAGGCGCCCACGATCCCGGTCCTGCGCCGCGTTGGGGTACACACGGCAGTTAGTTGCGCGAATCAGGATGCGGGGTTCAAAGGCGCGCTCATCGAGGCCTGCCGCCGGCTCCCTCTGGCGAAAAACCATAAACCGATTGAAGCCAGGACCACCGCGCCTTGGCCCATGGCCGAGCCATCAATCTCTGGGACGGCCACTGGCTAGGCGGTCTGCGTCGCCCATACGACATCTCCGCCATAGCCGCTTACGGTGAAAGAGGCGGTTAATTCTGGGCCGGAAACGGTCCCCTCAGCGCTATCGTCGACGAAAAAGGAAATGTTAAACGAATCACCGTTTGGTTCGCTTTTGTAAGCGAAAAGCAGCGCCGAGTCGGTGCTCGCGAATGTACTGCCAATGGCACTGGTCTCCGCCAGATCCCTCGCGAGGTCTTGGTTACTCCACCAAGCAACGGTGTCAGAAATGCTACCGCCAACATCGTCAAATGTGCCTCTCGCCGTCCCGATCGAATAGACCGTATTGCCGACAATCAGCTCGTTAGAGGACTACGCCTCGGCGAGGCCTGATGCGCCCAACCCCATGGCCGCGATGACCCGACAAACCGCGCTCATGGCATCGCGCCCGCGCGCCGCCAGCCGAACAGCCAAAGCGCGAGCGCGCCGGTGACGAACGCCCCCTGAGAGAGCGCCACGCCGTCAATCTCGGGGACGGCCGTCGGCGCCTGCGCCTGGGTCGCATACGTGTAGTCAGTCGAAAAACTGCCGCCTACGCCCGTTAATTTCCCCGCCTCTTCTTCCGACCCTACCGCGATTATACTGCCACTCATATTCGCCGTGTCATAGAGGAAGACAGCCCCTTTGTAGTTATTGGTTGTCGCTGGTGTGGCTGATTCACTACTGGCCCTTGCAAGATCTTCTGCGAGCGTCTTATTTTCGAACCACGCGGTGCTGGTGAGACCTCCCGAACTCGCGTTGTAATCCGTTGCTTGATAATTAACGTAGTAGTACGTGTTATCGACCCGGATCCGGTTCTCGAACGCCTGCGCCGCCCCGGCGGTGAGGCACAGCGCCACGGCGGCGACGATCAGCGCCGCGCGAGGGATGAATCCGCCGCGCGCGCTCACCTGGAATAACGGGTTTTCATTGAGATTCACGCACCAGTCTCCCTACTTCATCACCCAATGCGCTCAACGCGCGGAGCGTCCCGGCTCCCGGCGCCGGCCGAAGACCCAGAGCCCGAGCGCGCCGGTGACGAGCGCCCCCTGCGAGAGCGCCGCGCCGTCAATCTCAGGCACGAACGTCGGCGCCTGCGCCTGGATTGCGTACGTGAAAGTGTCGTCAGCACCGCCTCTTTTGATGTAGTTCCCGGCGTCTTTATCTGCCACTTTAGCCGCCCCCCATACACTCACATCCACACCCGATGAACTGTAAAGAAAGTAGGCGCCTTCGCCTGCGTTACCAGTCCGATCACTCGCGCGGGCGAGGTCGCCGGCAAGCGTTGTACTGCGCCACCAGGCTGTATCCTCAAGCGCGGTGCTGCTTTGGTTATACGACGTAACCGAATAATCAATATAGTAAAACTTGTTACCCACCTGGATTTTATCGGTGAATGCCTGCGCGGCCCCGGCGGTAAAACACAGCACAACGGCGACGGTCACCAGCACCGCGGTCGCGACCGGGCGACCCCACCCACTCACCTCGGGTAGCGTGTTTTCCTTGATCGCCATCACTATTCCCGTTGCACTCACCCGACCCGCTCAACGCGGGGTGATTGCTCGCCCGCGCCGACGCCCGACCATCCAAAGCCCGAGCGCGCCGGTGACGAACGCCCCCTGGGAGAGCGCGACGCCGTCAATCTCAGGCACGGCCGTCGGCGCTTGCGTCTGGATCGCATACGTCTCTACGACGCCCGCACCACCGGCAACGGTCATCCCCGCTTCTTCATCCACCGCGTTTCTCGTTATCTTGCTTCGCGTCAAATCAGGGTCGTTATCAGTGCCGACGTCGTAGAGAAATGCCGCACCGTTCCTATCGGTGGCGGCGGTCGCAGGTTCATCACTCGCGGACGCAAGAGCAGTGGCGAGATCAATATTCCCGTACCAGGCAGTTCCTGTCAGCGTCGTTTCATTGCCCGTATACGAGAGGTTCGAATAGTCGATGTAGTAATACTTATTGTCCACTCGGATTTTATCCGTAAACGCCTGCGCCGCTCCGGCGGTGAGGATCAGCCCGGCGGTTAATAGAACCGCAGCGAGGCGTGCACACCCCGAGCGCTCTCCCGCGCTGCATTCGATCGTCATCATGGATCCTTTCACCCCACTATCACTCAGGGTCAAAGATACCCGAGGGTCAAGCAAAGCGGCAAGTCCCCGGGGGATGCGCCCAAGCGCCGGCGCCCGGCACGATCCACACGCACGACCCACGCACCTTGCCATGCCATGCGAGCCACCCATCGGCAGATGCGATCAGCCAATCACCGAATAGCCGGCGCGCGATCCGCTGGCGCGCCTTGACCCGAGCGCGGAGGACGCGGGCGCCCCGTCGCACCCGCCACGCGCTTGCCCTCGCCGCGGCCCGCGCCGTGGCCCGGGCGGCGATGAGCGGCGCCGCTCGGCTCCCCCGAGCATGGGGACGGCGGTGGCGGTGGCGGCGGCCTCGAACAACCCCCCGCGCCGCGCACCGCGGACAAACGCGCGCCACACCGCGCGCCGCCGCCTTTGATAAGACACGCACGCGCCGCGCTGAGACACACTCGGCGCACACGCGCGCGCTCTGACTAGACCCCGCGCGTTGCAGCGCCGCGTGGGCGTTGGTAATCTCACACCACCATGGGGATCAATGCGTGGGCAAGCAGTGTGAGTAGAACCATTCGGCGGCCAGGCGCGCTCGCCGCCGCCGCAGTGGCGGGGGCGATCGCGATTACATCGGGGGTCGCGAGCGCGAACACCACATCGGTGGTGGTGGAGGGGTTTCGCTACCAGATAGGCGTAGAGACTACAAGCAATCCGCCGGATAGTAGCGATGTCTCCAGCGGCTATGCACCCTGGTTCGGGTCGCTCGATCTGGCCCGTGATTATGCAAAAGCCGCCTACGCCGCCGGCGTTGGCAAAAGCGACCCGGTGTATTTTGCCTACGGACGGGCGGGCGAAATAAATCAAGCGGTATTCGCGACGAGCGCCACCGACACGCCCAGTACTAGCAGTGGTAGTGGAGAAAAAGATTTCGCCTTCGTGGATGGCGCGGCGGTGGAGGTGCCTGAAATCGATGGCGCCGCCCTCGCCCAGGGCGCGCTCGCGATCGCTGGCATCGGCCTGTGGTTCGCTGGGCGGGGCCGCGCGGCGCACGCGCGAGGCGACACGCGGATGGGGGCCTCGCTGAGTGCGGCGCCGGTGCATTGAGGGGCCTGTGCGACGCGCGTGCGTGGAAGATCACGCCGGATCCGGCCCGAGCGGATCGAGAGGGAGATGATGGATACACAAGCGCAATCAAGACAAGCGCGCCGGCGCGGGTTGGGGCAGCGCGCCGCACTCGCCGCGCTACTCGCCGTTGCGGTGAGCCCGGCCGCCGATGCGAACACCACCCGCGTGATCGTCGACGGGTTTTACTACGACATCGGTTCCGAGTTCACGAATTCGCCGCCGACGTCCACGACCCCCTCCAATCGCTATGCGCCCTGGTTTGGTTCGGGGGACACGGCCGGGGCGTTCGCCATAGCTGCCTTCGACGCAGGCGTTGGGACAGAGAGCACAGTGCGCTTTGCCTACGGGAAATCGGGGACAACAAACAACGCGGAGGCCGCGAGACCTAACGTTGACGGTAGCGGGGGTATTGAGGCGTATTATGCCGGTATCAACGGTTCCGCGGTTTTCGCCTACGTGGACGGTGCGCCGGTGGTCGTGCCTGAAATCGATGGCGCCGCCCTCGCCCAGGGCGCGCTCGCCATTGCCGGCGTCGGCCTGTGGTTCGCTGGGCGAGGCCGCGCGGGGCACGCGCGAGGCGACACGCGGATGGGGGCCTCGCTGAGTGCGGCGCCGGTGCATTGAGGGGCCTGTGCGACGCGCGTGCGGGGAAGATCACGCCGGATCCGGCCTGAGCGGATCGAGAGGGAGATAATGGATACACAAGCGCAATCAAGACAAGCGCGCCGGCGCGGGTTGGGGCAGCGCGCCGCACTTGCCGCGCTACTCGCCGTTGCGGTGAGCCCGGCCGCCGATGCGAACACCACCCGCGTGATCGTCGATGGGTTTTACTACGACATCGGTGTCGAGCTCAAGGGCAACCCGACGACGTCCCCGACCCCCTCCGAGCGCTATGCGCCCTGGTGGAGCGGTAATGCGAATGAGTCTACGGACGCGCAAACCTTCGCCGAAGCCGCCTTTGAGCGAGGGATCAGTAATGTGCAATTCGCATTTGCACAAAATCAGGATAACGAATACGAATGGTATAAAATCATAGATTCCGAACCGGTTACCGGCAGTACAGCCCCAGGGAGCGCCCGCAACTATGCCTTCGTCGACGGTGCGCCGGTGGCTGTCCCGGAGATTGACGCCGCGGCAATCGGCCAGGGCGTGCTCGCCCTCGGAGCGATCGCCCTGTGGGCCTCAGGGCGGCGGCGAGAGCCGAGAGCCGAGGCTGAGGTCATCGCATGAGCGCGGCGATGGGCGGACATCCGCGTGAGCGCCGGCGCGTGAGCGCGGGGCTCGGTGCGGCACTCGCTCTCATTGGTTCGGCGATTCTGCCCGGTGTGGCGAATGCGACCACTTATTACGATGTCATCGTGGGTAACCAGATCTACACGATCGGTGTCGCCGACCCGCAAATCAGTTACGAGGACAACGCCGCAACAATCACCGCCACGGATTGGTGGAGCGGCTCGGCAAGTGATCCATCGACTGCCATTGCGCTGCGTGAGGCGATGCTCAACCAATACGAAGATGTATTCAAATTTAGCTACAGCGCCTACGCATTCAACGCAGACCTCGATCGGGTGACATCCGTCTACAACATTGTCTACGACTCTCCTGACGATGGAACGCAGGCGGGGTTATCCAGAGTGACTTCTTATTCCTACGTCGTCCAGAGCGGTGCCGTGTCCTATGTCCCGGAGATCGACGGTGCCGCCCTCGCCCAGGGCGTGCTCGCGATCGCTGGCATCGGCTTGTGGTGCGCCGGGTGGCGGCGTCAGCGCACGACCGAGCTCGGCTTGTCGAGTGGCGGTGCGTGGTCCCGCGGCCCGCGCCCTCAACGCCCTGACATCCTGCGAGCACACACCCCCGGCGTTAACCGTGGGGTGGATGTTAACCCGACCCGACCGCCCGCGGCCTCCAGCGGATCTCAGCCGAGCGGGTTTGACCAGATGAGCCGCCTCGCACTCGAGTGATGGCCTGGCCTCTGCCCTCTCGCAGGGGACGCCATGCGCGCGGGCCAGATGCCACTGATCGGCTAGCCGTACACCCCCGCAATACATCGCTCTCTCGCCGGGGCCGGGGCGTTGTCGTACGGCGAGCGCTACAGGCAAGTCAGTATCGGGTGGATCCGGCGGGGCTCAGTGATGCGCGCGCTCGCTCCGAGCGCCTATTGCCACCTCGGGGCAACGCGGGCTTTGGCGTCTGCATCACTTGCCCCGGCGAGCTCGCCCCCATCGGGTGATGGGGGCGGTGCCGCTGCAATGCGCGAAGGATCGTCTGCGCGTCGCTATACGCTAGCGGGTGCGGACATCGGTGCGCTATCCAGCCTGCCCGGATCGCGCCGGCGCCCGAGCCCCCAGAGCCCGATCGCGCTCAGCGCGAGCAGTCCCTGGCCAAGCGCCGTGCCATCGATCTCGGGGACAAAGACCGGCGCCGCGGTCTGGATCGCGAATCTCCCGGTCACATCGTCTTGCACGGTCTCCGCAAGATCAGGCGAATTCGTATTAATCGCGGTGTAGAAGTCGACCCCGTCCTTTCGGTTGTTGAACGTGTAGACAAAAAACGCGTTCGACTCCGTTGAAGCGCTCGCGAGCGCCTCGCTTAGCGTCCGGGGGTTTGTCGTGCCACCGTCGTACCAGCTCGTCGTCGTAATCGCCGCCTCCAGGTCCTTGATCTCGTTGGTCGTGTACTCAACGGAGTAGATCTGGTTATTCACCACAATCGATTCGGTGCTCGCGCCCGCGTCCATCGAAAGGGCGAGACCGAGCGCGAGCGCGAGAAGCCCGAGGCGCATTGGTTGCGCCTCGCGACGGCGCGCGGGCCGCGCAGTGATAGCCTTTGGGGTGATCAGCGTGTGCATCCGCTCTTGCATCCAGTGTCTCAGTGCGTGGGCCTTTGACTCAGCGCGCTCGCCAGGCGGGGCGCTCAGCGCGATGGGGGCGGTGGCCGGCGTGCGGTAGTGTTCGAAGCTCAACCCCGGGCGCGCACGTGCACCCCCCCTACGCTCCACCCATCGACTCAGCGCGCTCGCGCCGGCGCCCAAGCCCCCAGAGCCCGACCGCGCTCAGCACGAGCAGCCCCTGACCAAGCACCACACCATCGATCTCCGGGACGGCGCGGGCATCGACCTGCACCGCGTAAGCTGATATGGCGGTGTTACCAGTTCCGGTGTCATCGTCTTGAATGACCTGGCCGGTAAAGGCGCTAAAATATAACTCATTATTATCTAGAGCATAAATAAAGCGAATAGACGCCGTTGAACCCTGTTCCCATTGCGTGGCGAGTGCGTTGGCGAGCGTGTTATCAGTGGTGTCGTCAGAAAACCAGGCCCAGGACTGGTATTGATCGCCATACTGGCCAAGGAAACTAGATGCTCCGCTTGAATAGTAGACGCGCTCGACCGTGTAGATCGTCCCATCCACCGTGAGCTCCAGCGTGGTTGCGACGGCGGGTGATGAGAGCGCCATCAACGCCATGGCGGCTCCAGCAACCCAACACCGCGCGCGCCGGCGCAGCGAATGCTCGCCTGCTTCAGTCGATCTCGCCGCGCGTTGCCGAAATTGATTGATCATCGAGCACTCCCACTCAATTACTGGCTACTCCGCCGTACACGCCCGCCGGCGCCCAAGCCCCCAAAGCCCCACCGCCGCTAGCACCAGCACGCCCTGGCTAAGCGCCGCCCCATCAATCTCCGGGACGGCCTGCATTGCATAATCACGAGTCTGGTCAACGCCGCCGTCGTACTGCGTCGCCGAAGCACCCGCTTCAGAATAATAGCTCTCAAAGACGCCCGGCTCGTTCTCCCGATAGCCGTAGATATAAAAAATCGGTAAGTCATCCACCTCTGGCGAGTCCGTAGCGAGGTCCTCGGCGAGACCCGGTTTGCCCCACCAGTCGGTCTGGTTCAGAGCGAGATAGCCTTCAGGCGGGTTGGAGGCGAGCGCCGAGGGCTTGCCCGAGAATACGCCAACGCTGTAATTCGTCCCCTCAACGTTGATTGAGAGCGTCAGGCTGGGGGTCTGTGCCTGCACGCTAAAGCTACAGGCGATCAGTGCGGCCCCTAACATGCCCCTCAACCCGCGGCGAGTTCGCATCGATTTTAACGGCGTCTTTGCATATTGCATCGCTCAGCCCCCCGATGCGCGCACAGCCGCGGGGGCGACGCCGCTTGCAGGGCTTCGGCCCGCGCGCGCACCGGCGCTCCCGGCGCCGCGCCGGCCGAAGCCCCAGAGCGCGAGCGCGCTCACAACGACCACGCCCTGCGCCATTGCCGCGCCATCGATTTCTGGCACCGGCACGGTCGCGTAAAGAGCCTTGTTCGTCCCTGCAATCACCGTACGGAACGTTTTTTCGTCAGCATTCGCATACCGGCCAGCAAAAAACCCATCGTCGAATTCATAGAACGCAAACGTCACCGATCCGTCCTGCGCGCGGCTGTAGTTTGTGTCGTTGATCAGCGATGTGAGCGCTGCCTCGGCGTCGGCCCGATCATCGCTCTGCGACCACCAGGGCGTTTTCGTGGTCGCGTAGGGGTTGAGATTACCGTTGGGTAGCCGAAGCACGGTGTTGCTCAATACGATCTTATAGTTCTGCCCGGCAACATCGATCGAATACGAGGTCTCAGCGCTCGCACTCGGCATGGCGAGGGCTGTGATCACTCCCGTGATGAGCGCGGCCAGTCCCCAGACGATGCCTCGTACGGGATGGTGGTTGGCCGTCGATGATGCCCGCGTCATATCCTTATCCGCTCAATGCCCTGCGCCCCGCCGGCTAGGCGGCCGCATCGGGCTCGCCCACTCGCCGCCGCCCGGCCACCCACAGGCCAAGGCCGCCGACGCCAACAAGCCCCTGGGCGAGTGCCGCCCCGTCAATCTCCGGGACATTCTTCGGTGAGACCGGTTCGAAGGCGTACGTGATTTGATCGAAAATACCAGACGATTGACCCACATCACTCCCGGTCCACTCCCAGGCGTAAATCTCATTACCATCGAACGAATCCTGTTCAGCACGATAGCCAAACATCGCCCCTTGCTGCTGGGTCGTCTGTGCGAATGTTTCTGCCATGGTTTCATTGCCGAACCAGGAAGCACCGGAGAGCCGATTGGATGTCCACATGGCATCACTGTCATCCTGCAAGTCGCCCTGGGCGTATGACACGTAGTAGTACTTGTTATTGTATTCGACCCGGTCGGTGTATTCGCTGGGGTCGGGGAAATACGCCGCCACCATGGACGGCAGCGCGCCTAGCGCCAGGCCCAGTGCGGCTGAGCAGGTGACTCGTTTTGCAATCCCCACCATCGTCTGTCCGCCCGTTGTCCACAACTTTCCAAGCTATCGGCATTTATAGTCTATCGAATCCGCCTGCGCGCGCCAACTGAGCACCGGCGCCTGGGCTCCCACGACACGGCGGGGTCGTCTTTGAGAGGTTCTGCCCCGTAGCGGCGGAGACATCAGAGGAGCTTCGT
>NZ_JBAKFI010000008.1:0-17709 GCF_040838425.1 Spiribacter onubensis
AAGAGCCGGAGTATCCCCCGAGCGCCACACCAGTGTCCCTGATCAAACGGAATCGTTATCCCCGATCAGCCGGAATGCCCGTCCCAGATGGCGTGGAATCGGTGGCCCAGATCGGGAGTATTCCGCACAGCGATATAGGTGTCGATTTCAATTTTCTTCGGCATGAGGTAGCTCCTATAAAGTTTCAACGTGGACACAGGATCTATGGTACTGAAAATTTTTGCTTTTCAAGGGTGTCTAATTGCAGTTTTTGTGCAATAACTCCATCTTCTTCGTACCGAGTGCTCGAGCGCAGTCCGATTTCAGCCAAACGCTCAAAGGTCGAAAAATTGGATCTTTCATCTCGCCTCCCACTCCGGGCGCTGAATGTGTTAATGCGCGAGCGCGAGCGTCCGGGCCAACAAGGTCACCGCAGTAGTCAAAGGATCCACCCCTGCTCCGCCCACGATCGAGGCGCATAGCGACGCTGCATGCCAGAGAGCACGCGCACACTCGAGTAGAGCGTAGCACTGAAATCCGCATATCAATTTCTGAGTTCAAGGCGATCTCCTTGATTGATTGCAATCGCATCAGCAGCTCGATTGACCTCAATACATGTGGGCAATGACAGGCGGCGAGTGCCTCGATCTGAGTCAGATCGAGGCGATGAGAGATGCAGTAGACAGAGTCGATGGAAGCGCCGAGCCAAGCGGCGCTCGGGCGCTTCTATAGAGCGGTTTCAAGGGGCCTTTGCATACGGCATTGATGTGCTATTTATGGGGGTGAATCCAAGTAACAAAAGGAAGATTCACCATGTCCTACTATCGCTATCAGACTGCCGATTGGCTGGTTGTTTATAACGCGCTGCGATTGCACCGCGTACACTTGCCACTGGAGCTCTTCGTCAAGCGCCCCTGGGCGATTCTCCATGGACTTGACCGGCTCGATGCACTGCAGACCATCGAGGCCGGCGAGATGCCCAATCCCATCGAACCGCCCATGCCGGAGTGGTGGGATGCGGTCTATGATCTCTGCCCCTTCGATAGCGCTGGAATCAGTCGCGAGGCGTTTAAGGCGGCGCCCTGGCCCATCCTGCTGAGCTATCGCCTCGAGGCGGCCCCCCGCCGGCTTTATCGCTGCGAGGGCGGTGGCGATGACGATGTTGATCCGGGTGATTCGGGCGGGGGTGGCGTGAGTGCCTCGTCAGCATCCGCGGCGCTCGGCGCATCCAAGCCGACGCGCTCGGCTTCCACGCGATCCAATCCCAGGCCATCCAAAGGCCGGAGCCGTCGGGGCTTTGTGCGCCGAGTCACGGATGCACTGGCAATCACAGTGGCCGGCCTCTACCCGCTGGTGCGGGCATCCGATGACCGCTGGCGGCTTGACCGCTCGAGGATAGCGGCCTCAGCGGGCCGCTATAGCGTGCGGCTATTCATCTTGGCCTTGGCTGCAGCGTTTGCTTATGGCCTCGCCCACGCGGTGGGTGAGTCCCTGATGGTGCAGCTCTCGATGCTTGCCGTGATGGTGACGGCGGTTACCGGCATGGCGCGCGTGCGGGGCGTCGAGGCCTCGGTGAAGGGCTAAGGCAGGGGAGGCGAAGATGGCGACATTTGTGGTAAGACCGAACGGCATCCTCCAATACGACCTCTTCCTCTACGGCCGGCGGTTCCGGGAGGGCACGGGCCTGCGGAATACGCCGGAAAACCGCCGGGTGATCCGACGGAACGTGAAGCGCATCAACGCCGAGCTCGAGACCGGCACCTTCGACTACGCGGCGTGGTTTCCGGAAAGCCCGAAGAAGGATGAGGCGATGCGCTGGATTCATGACCGGGATCCGCGCGAGCCGGCGAGCAGCTTCACCCGCTATGCCCGGCAGTGGTGGGCGCTGCACCGGGAGGGCTGGAAGCCGAGTTACGCAAAGCGCATCGAGCAGATGATCGAGCGCTACCTCATCCCGGCGTTTGGTGAGCAACCGGTGCGCCAGATCGACGAGCGCGCGATTCTCGCCTTTAGGGAGTCGCTCGCCGCCGAGACGGAGACCGACGGCACCCGGGCGATCAGCAATACTCGGATCAATACCATCATGTCGCCGCTCTCGGGGATCCTGCAGTTCGCCGAGCGTGAGCTTGGGATCAATAACCCCATGCGGCATGTTCGCACCCTTCGCGAGGAGCGCCCGGACGTCCAGCCCTTGACCGCCGAGGAGGTCTGGGCGTTTCTCGATGCCGTCGACCCGGCCTTTAGGCTGTACTTCGAGGTGCGCTTTCACACCGGGCTTCGCACCGGCGAGATCAATGGGCTGAAGGTGAAGCACGTCGATGTCGAGCGTGCTCGGCTGCGCATCCGTGAGGCGGTGGTGGATGGCGTGCCAACGAGCCTCAAACGCGTCACCGCCCGGCGGGACGTGCCGGTGTCATCGGCGCTCGCTGAGGCGCTCGCCGCGCATATCGCTGGTCGTGAGCCCGATGAGTATGTATTCCCGGACGAGGATGGTCGGGCGCTTGATCCCTCCAAGGTCTCGCGCCGGGTCTGGCATCCGACGCTGAAGGCCCTCGGCCTGCGGCCGCGCCGGGTCTACGAGACCCGGCACACCGCAGCCGTCCTGCATCTCGCCGCTGGGGAGAACCCGATCTTCATCTCCCGGCTCCTTGGGCACAGCTCCGGCGAGCTGCTGTTCCGCCGCTATGCGCCGTTCGTTCCAAATGCTGTGGGCGGAGACGGCGCGGCGTTCGAGGGGATGATGGCGCGGGTGCGGGCGAGGCGGGCGGCGTGAGGGTGATGGCAGTCTGCGAGATCGCGGGAGGCCGCCGGTTGCGCAAAGTGCACCACCTTGTAAAATATCGCATTCATTGAGTCATATTTGATGCGTGATATGTCGGTCAGTTACGAAACCCGGATTGCCGCGGCGGCGGCAGAGCAGTCGGATCGGAAAATCCGCCAAGAATTTGCCCGCGTCCTGAAGGTCCCGGCGCAGACAGATGGCCGTAAACGCCACCGGCTTACGTTCCGCGAGGTGTTGTATTTCCGGCTGACGAAGTCGCTCGAATCTGAGGGGCTGATGCTTGAGCCCGAGGACCGGCGGGCGGTCTACCGAGTAATGACTCTGAAAAATCACACCGAGCGCGGCTGGGTACGTACTGGCCATAGTCTCAGGCGAACAGGCGAGGTCTCCGCCACCTTTGAGCTCTCGGACATGGTGCGGGCGGCTCGAGGGTGCATACGGGATATTCGGCGTGGGGATATGTTGGTCGAGCGTAATGCGCAAATCTGTTCGGGCGCTCCTGTGTTCAAGGGCACACGGATTCCGGTTGCTCAGATCGTCGAGCAGTTTCGAGCGGGCGTACCTGTTAGCGAGATAGCCGAGGACTATCCCCAGCTCAGCGAGGAGGCCCTTCGATATGCGGAAGTCCGCTCGCGTATGGGAGATCCGCCAGGCCGGCCTAAGAGAGATCTGAGACTGCAACGGACGGCAATTGAAGCTGCTAATCGATGAGAATCGTGTCGCCACGACTAGCCGAATGGGCGGCCGAGTGTGGCATCGATGCTGTTGCCGCCATATACATCGGGCTGCGCGGTTGTCCCGACTTAGCGCTGTGGCAACGCGCCTATGAGGAAACCCGTGTAGTGGTGACGGTGAACGTCGCCGACTTTACAAGTCTTGCGCAAGGATACGAAGTCCATCCGGGGGTCATCGCTTTGCGCGAAGCAGGACTTGGTCGTTCCGACCAATGGTCGAGACTCCGCGAAGCCATCGACTTTGCTGAGACCCATTGCGGCGGTGATTTGCTCAATTGTGTCGTGGATCTGAAGGGCCCGGGGCGTATTACCCTGCATCCGATTCCAGAGAATTGATCCGTCGGTGGACACGCCCCGGCTGCCCAGCCAGAGCTCCGGCGAGCTGCTGTTCCGTCGCTACGCGCCGTTCGTCCCCAACGCCATGGGCGGCGATGGCGCGGCGTTCGAGGGGATGATGGCGCGGGTGCGGGCGAGGCGGGCGGCGTGAGCGTGATGGCAGTCTGTGGGATCGCGAGAAGCGATCAGTCAGAGGATTGGCGGTGTTTTGAATATGTGCGAATTTAATGGCTATGAGCCATCAAAAAACGCCACGCCTAAAACCTCTGCTGGATAGAGTGCCACCGGGGCTCTTGGTGGATACGCAGTGGCTCAAGGGCCAAGGCGTCGACGCCAAGTCGATCCACAACTACGTGGCGCGGGGCTGGCTGGAGCGCGCCTGGGTAAAATAGGGAAGATTCATGACGCCCGCCAAACCGTGATCCGTGTTGCAGTGGCGGGTATCGGAATGGTGACATCAGCAGGTAATGCAGGTGATCGCTGCCCAGTCGGAGCGCTGGTTTGCTGCGATCGAGGAGCTGCTCGAGCAGACCCTGTTCCTCTAGGGTGTCGACAATGTCGGCGGTGGCAACCTGTTCCTGGCTCTCGACGATGCGATGAAGACGCCCCCGGATGGGGCTGACATGGTCAATCAAGCTGATGCCCCGCCACTGACGCAGTTCAGGCATGGGCTAGACTTTGCCGCGAATGGCGTCGAGGTAGTCGCAGACGTGGACAAGGCCGTCGATGGAACGGCACTGTTCGGCCGGTGTACCGCCGGTGTGTCGATTGTGTGTGTGCATCCAGTGCCGCATGAGCCCCGTATCTCCGCCCATCAGAGCATAAAGGCTGCGGTAGCAGCGCACGAGTAGCAGCGATAGCTGTCCGCTTTGACTGGCCGGCTCGACCCCCGAGCGAACCAGCGTTGAGCGATCCCGTCCGATGATGCAACCGAGCTCGGCCTGGCCGATGCCAAGGGCCTTGCAGGCGTTAAGCACCGCTTTGGCCAGCACCTCTGCCTCGTTCGCTTGGCCAGCGGTTGCGGTCGACATGGATGCCTCCGATGGCGGATAAATGTGTGTACGCACCAGTTGAATGCCAAAACGCGTTTTTGCAACATCGACTTCGGGGTTGTGTATTCCAGTCAAGGGGGGCCCGGTTCCAGATAATGGGTGCCCCGCTTCCGTGGCCAACCGTTTCGGCCCATCCAACAGCTCAGTCGGCCGTCTCCTTCTCCAAGCGCTTGCGCATGGATTTGCCCTTGAGATCGGTGTTCGTGCCGATCACCCCAGGTAGTGCACACACTCCTGAGTGGGCAGGTACCACTGGGCTCCGCCCTCTGTAATGGGCAGGAAGCCATAGCGCTCGTAGAACGCGGATGCGCGGTCATCTTTTGCGTCCACTACAAGACCGCCGATCGCGGTGAGCCGCTGCGCGATGGTCGCAGCATCCTCGACAGCGCCGAGCAGGGCCAGCTCCCCGACGCCTCGGCCCCGGACGCTTAAGTCAGTCGCAAGGCGCGCCATCCGAAGAAATGGGACCGGGTGAGGATAGTTTTTCCAGGCCCGCACTTCTTGGGGCGGATGAATCTCGCACGGCGCGGTCGAGTAATAGGCCAGAATGCATCGCGGGTCGTTGCTGTTAACAAACACCATCGTGCGCACAATGTTGCGCTCATCCTGGCGCCGCGCGGTGTGACGAATGAAGTGATTGAGCGCTTCATCCCCGCAGTCAAAGCCCGCCCGATCATGCCCCCGGTTCAGTGGCTCCTTGCGAATCGGTTGCATCAATAGTTTCCTTGTACCGGTCCGCAGCTCGCTGCAACCGCGGTAGTGACCTCGCCGGCTGATCCAGTGCGGTCATCATGCGATCAAATGCCTCGCGACTCGCCTCGATCCGCGTCACCCGCTCGGTTACCTCATCCGCCCGCGCGAGCGCCGCCTCGAGCAAGAACTGCGAGAGAGTAGCGCCCTGCAACTCGGCTGCCTCCTGAATCCTTCGGTGGATGTCCGCGGGCGCGCGCGCGACCAATCGTTTTTCCTGATCGGCGTGGTTGGTCAAAGCCATTGCGACGCTCCTTACTCAGTCCGCACCTGACGAATCGGTGCCAGAATGGCATACAGAACATAAAATTGCCATCCTCTTCGTGGTTGTCTCGGCGCAGGAGTATGAGCGGGACCTCTGCCCGACGGGGGTCGATGGTCTGGGGCAGGCCTGTGAGCAGGCCCTTGCTCACGCGCTACCCACACGGCCTGCGCATTGGTGGGCATGCGTGTGTTGATATCGCTGATCGGGAATGTGGTATTGAAATTACGTGATGGTATCATTGGTACCGGATTTACATAGGGATACCGAATGGCCAACGTCAACATCAGAAACCTGCCCGATGAAGTGCATCGGGCGATTCGCATTCAGGCCGCCCATCATGGGCGCAGTACCGAGGCGGAGATCCGCGACATTCTGGCGCGGGCCACACAGCCGCAGCAGCGGCTTGAATTGGGTTCGTATCTGGCGAGCGTTGCCGGCGAGGTGGGCGCGCTTACGGATGAGGAGCATGCCTTGTTCGAACAGGCGCGCATCGCATCCCCGGCGCGTGCGGCGAGTTTCGAATGATCCTGCTTGATACGAATGTGATCTCCGAACCGCAGCGGTTAAAACCCAACAAGCGTGTCCTGGACTGGCTGGATGCCCAGGCGCTGGAGACGCTGTACCTCTCCGCCGTCACCGTCGCAGAGCTTCGGGCAGGGATTGCATTGATGCCGGCCGGTAAGCGCCAGGACGGCGTGCGTGCGTATCTGGAAGAGCACCTGTTGCCGCTGTTTGCCAATCGTATGCTCGATTTTGATGTGGCCTGCACAAGGGCCTATGCCGAGCTGCTGGCCCGCTCTCGCGCTGCCGGGGCCACGGTGCAGACGGCTGATGCCTTTATAGCTGCGATTGCGCTTGCGAATGGCTTCGCTGTTGCCACTCGCGACACGACCCGATTTGAGGTGGCGGGCTTGAAGGTCATCAACCCCTGGCAAGGTTGATTACATCGGGCTTGCTGCTGCTCTAATGTGCGGTGGGCCTCGGCGTCCCTCGGCGCAGGAGTACGATCGGTACTTCCGCCCAAACCACCCATTCAGATATGACTCGAGCCCGCTGTTCCATCGCGCCGCTAACGCGCCAAGTAGACAATAAAGCGATTCGCAAATAATATTTCTGTCTACTTGAGGGCGACGGCAGCTATGCAACAGATTGACGCGCTAAAGATTCTTACCGAGCAGGCGGCGAGCGGGCGTGCGGTGTTCACCCGCCGCGACCTCGAGCGCATGCTCCGCGCCGATCGTCCCGCGGCACGAGCAGCGACACTCAAGCGTCTTGTCCAATCCGACTGGCTGCGGCCCGCCGCCCGCGGCGTATATGTCTATCCGGCAGGGCTGCGCAACGATGGCTATGATCTCGAGCGGATCGCCCGGGCCATCCGCCGCGGTGACTATAGCTATGTGAGCCTCGAGTCGGCGCTCTCGGAGTGGGGGGCCATCTCGCAGGTCCCGATGGGCTATCTCACGCTCATGACAACCGGCCGCAGGGGAGTCTTCCACACCCCCTGGGGAACCATCGAGTTCACGCACACGGCAAGACCGCTTGAGAACATTCTCGCATCGACGGTGAGTCCGCCGGACCGGCCGCTTCGATTGGCCACGCCGGAGGCGGCGTGGCGTGACTTAAAGCGCGTGGGACGCAATTACAACATGGTCGACCAGCAAGCGCTTGAAGAGATCATCGACGAGCGGGGCGTGGGATGAAGCTCGACGCCCTGGTGGATGCTGCCATCAGCGAGGCACCAGATCTGGGACCCCTGCGGCCGGTGGTGGAAAAGGAGCTCCTCCACTACGAGATCCTACGGGCGCTTGATCAGGCCGGTCTGCTCGATCAGCTCACCTTCCAAGGCGGGACCAGTCTGCGGCTATGCCACGGAGCGCCACGATTCAGCGAAGATCTGGACTTCGCGGGCGGAGCAGCTTTTGCGGCCGGCGATGTCGAGGGTATGGCGCGGGCGATTGAATCCTTGATCGAGCGGGATTTCGGGCTTGATGTGCGGGTCAAGGCGCCGTCTGCCCAACAAGGGGTCGAGCGCACAGCAGGCGTTGCCGTGAGTCGCTGGCAGGTCATTGTCACGACCGCGCCGGCGAGGCCGGACTTGCCGCGCCAGCGGATTCGGCTCGAAATCGCCAACGTGCCGGCGTATTCAAACGAACTGCGGCCACTGCGGCGTAACTACGCGGCGCTGCCCGATGGCTATGAGGATATCCTCGTGCCCGTCGAGAGCCTCTCGGAAGTGCTCTGTGACAAGCTTATCGCCGTGGTCGCCTCGACATTCACTCGCCACCGTGATCTTTGGGATCTACCCTGGCTGCAGCAGCAGGGCGCGACGATCAACCCAGAGTGGCTGAGAGCCAAAGTCGCCGATTACGGCCTGATCGATTATCAGGGCGCACTCGGACGCCGGCTCGCGGCCTTGCCCGACGATATTAATGCTGACGCGTTCCGCGCCCAGATGGCTCGCTTTCTGCCGCCTGCGGTCATTGAGCGGACAATCGCGCGACGCGGCTTTCTCGATTACCTCGTCTCTGCGAACCGCGCACTGCTTGGGGAGGCGCACGCAGCGGTCGTGGACTGAGGCAAGTTCTACTTTCAAACTGTCTGCTTGACGGGGGGGGGTTACGCCAGAGCGCTTTCACCGTCTCGGGCCAGTGGGGGATTTTCTGGATCTCGTCGATAGCGAGCAGCGCGTTGGAGCCGAGGAGTCGCGCATGCTGCCACTGCTCGCGGAGGCACTGGGCATCGCCTGCAAGCAGGTCATCGGCACTGGCGTAGTGTGCCGGTGCCGTCCGCTGCTCGATAAGCTGTTGGATGCCCTTGGTTTTGCCCACCTGACGGGGCCCGACGATCAACTGAATTAAAGGGGCGGCCTCGTCGAGACGATTGGCCAGGTCGGTGACAAAGGATCTTTGATAGTGGGTTGTCATGGGGCTTGAGGGTATTACTAGGTACTGCTAGTAAAATTAATAGATCGGCCTAGTGAATTCAGTCGACTGGCACACCGCCACCGTCCTCAATCTTGGCTCGTGAAACCTTGGTGTTTTGGTGACAATATGCATATTACATAAATAACGGGTAGGGCTACTCCATGAGCCGACTCACGATAGGGGCGCTCGATTGGCAAGCTGATCGAGGAAAGCTTGCGCCTGCGAGGCATTAAGCCGACTGAAGACGCGAGAGCGCTGCTCGAGCGGGCTCGTTCGCACGCGGGGCTTAGCGAATCAGAGGCGCTCGAGGTGGCTGACAGCGAGGTCCGCCAAGCCCGTCAGACAGCATGAGATGCGTTATCGTCGATACCAATGTTTTGGTTGCGGGACTGATAACGGCAGATAGGCAAAGCCCGACGGGACGCGCGGTGGATGCGATGCTCAACGGCCGACTGCTGTTTTTGCTCTCCCCCGCGTTGCTCGCGGAATATCGAACAGTACTGTTGCGAGCGAAAGCTCGCCGCGCTGCATGCGCTTAATGCGGCTGAGGTTGATCAGCTTCTCACCGAGGTGACGCTGAACGCGCTCTGGCGGGAGCCAGTGACCGACAGGCATGCGCCAGATCCGGGGGATCATCACTCGTGGGCGCTGCTTGATCACGAGCCTCAGGCAGTCCTTGTGACGGGAGACCGACGCCGTATCGACGAGCCACACGATAAGGCGATGGTGGTCTCGCCCGCGACATTCAGTCATACAGGCTCTGGCTACGCGCATCGGTGACATGATTGGTGGGGTGCGCTGATGCACCGCAATTGTGTGCAGTGTGCACAGACCACCGATGACCCAGAGCGCAACAAGTCGCACTTCCGCCGCGCGGGCGTCGAGGCCCGTGATCCGTTTGCGAGCGGCTGAGCACCGGGCTATCATGATGACTTGCTAGTTAGAAGGACTGGACGGTGGCGAGGGCATGAAAAGAGCGAGGGAGATGTCAATTCCAATGAGCCGCCGAGGCGGCGGCTTGAGAAACGGTCTGATCGCACTCGGCGTCCTGGTGTGTGGACTTGGGCCCGCCGCCGCCAGCTCCCTGCCCTCAGGGAGCAAGACAGCGGAGGTTATCGTCGATGGGCAGCGCTATGAGCTGACCGCCTATAAGGGGACATATACCGAGTTTGATTCGCACTTCGGCGCCTCGACGCAACCGTGGTGGGGGAATCAGAGCGTTGCAGCCGATCTCGCCGAGAACGTGTTCAAGAACCAAGGCAACCTCGCCGATGGCATCGCAGGCACGTCAGAAGCGATGTTTGTCTGGAAATTCGAGAGTAATAAGGCGTTTGCGGAGACGTATCTAACGGGCCGTCGAAGCTACGAGCTTGAGACAGGCTTCGACGAGGCGTATGTCGACGCCGTAGCGGTTCCGGAGATCGATGGTGCGGGACTTGCGCAAGGTGCATTAGCGCTGGGTGCCATCGGGCTGTGGATGATCGGGCGGGATCGCACGCGCAATGGCGCCATGCCCGATACACGGTCCGTGTAACCCGGTTTCTGCATAGCCCAGATCGGCATTCACGCCGAACGTGCTGAGCTAAGCTAATTCCGAGCAATCCATATGCCCCCGCCCGTGGCGTCGTGGCAGTGCTCCGCTCTGAGGATTCAACGACCGACTAAACAGCGATGCTCATCGCCGGTGCAAAGACCATCCTGGGTATCAATTACGGCGCGGTTTTTGAGCGGGTGATGAAGTCAATCCACTGATGTCCTCACGACCCGCTCGGGCGCCAATGAGTAAGAGCCCGGCGCTCAGTGCCAGCATGCCCTGGCCAAGCAACGCGCCATCGATCTCCGGTACGGCTGCAACGCCACCCTGCTGCACCGCGTAATCACTGACCACATTGTCTCTGAGAATCTCGCCGGTGCTGAATGCCCCGCGCGAGCCATCGTCGGCGTAAAACTGGATTTTGTCGTCGCCCGCGCCATTGTCCGGTCCAAAGTCAATGGCGTAGAGGAACTTAAGCCCGCTATTGCTGCGCGACGCGAGCGCCTCGGCGAGGCCCTGGTCTCCCCACCAATCGTTTTTTTTGCTGACACTGGTCAGGTTTACGTCGAATACCTGTGATTCCGCCGCCACGGTGTAGCGCCCGACGTCGCCTTCGTCCACGCCCGAAGTGACTGTGATTTCAATACTCGCCCCCGCGACTGGCGTCAGCCCGAGGAGCAGCGCGGCTGCAGCCAACGCGCGCCATGCAACTCTACGCCGGTGGCCGGTTCGCCGCGCGTTGAAAGCTCGCTTGATCATCGCAAGTAGCGCCCCTGAATAATCCGATGCCGCGGTGGCCGAGCAGGTGGATAATGGCTAGGTTTATGGATAAACGATATAGCAAAGGCGGGGGGCTTTGTCCAATCGCATCGCCCCGGGTTGGACGCTTGACGGCAAGAAGGGGGGGGGGCAGACTCCGGTGCGAATCAGAATGCACCGGGAGTAGACGTGTCGATCAAGCCATCTGCAAAGCGCGCCTGGCATCCATGGCGGTGGTCGGCAGCGCTCGCCTGCCTCCTCGCTGTGCCGTTCGGCGCGGTGGCGCAGGATCCGGTGGTAACGCGCTCGATCACCGTCAATGGCACGACCTATGACATCGCGGTCTTCAACGATTCCTTCGCTAATCTGAACTCCGCACCGCCTGAAGGGTATCTGGCGCTCGATCAGACGAGCTGGTGGGACAGTTTTGGCACCGTTGCCGAAGATCTGGCGTTCGCCTCGAGCGGCGTGAGCGGCGAGCCGATCCGCTTCGCCCACAAGCTGCGTCCGGACGGGCAAGACGTAACGTTTTACACTGACAACGCGCAGGCGAGTAGCGAGACCAGTAACTATCGATCGATCACCGAGGTGGCGCGTTACGCCACACAGGCCGTCCCGGAGATCGACGGCGCGGCACTCGCCCAGGCGGGTTTGGCGCTTGGCGCCTTTGGCCTGTGGATGACGGCGCGACGTCGCCGGGGTGAGGGCGGGGCGATCGCCGGCGAGTGAGTCAGTCTGATCGGCTGCGTCGGTCGGCGGAAGATATCAGTGTCATAGCACCTCGCGCGGCGGTGGGATGCGGCCCCTCACCCTTGCGCGATCAGACGCGCTCCACGGGCCGGTCCTCACGCCGGGCGCCGAGTGTGTAGAGACCGAGCGCGGCGAGTGCGAATGTGCCCTTCGCGAGCGCCGCGCCGTCGATCTCCGGGACATAGCTAATGCTCTGGAATTCCGCGTAATTGACCTGCATCGTCGTCTCGGGGGAACGCCCTTTTAAGGCGTCTACAGTGCCCTTCGTGCCGTAAGTGCTAACATACAAGTCGTCGCCCGAAACAAATGTACTATAGGCAAAGAGCGCGTCAGTTCCCGCCGGCGAACTGCCTCCTGTGGCATCGCTGCGTGTCGCAATATCTTTGGCCAGACTCTCATTACCCCACCAGGGATTTGCCTTGATGAGATCAGTCTTCTGGTCGTAGCTGTAGGACTCAACGGTGAACGTATAGGTGGTGCCGTCATCGATGGTGACGCTGTAGTTCGTCGCAAGTGCTGCGGCGGGGGGCCAGTAAAAGGGCACTGGCAAGCGCGGGGGTGCAAAGGCGCGCTCGCGGCCAAGCGGTTTTTTTGCGCATGAATGACCCTTCCTACTCGTTGACGCGTCACCAGTGGGTTCAAAGCGTAGCCGAATCTGGCGCGGGGGCGCAAGGCGCGCGCGGCGTGGCTCAGCGCGCGAGTGGGTGTCTCAGGTGCGCGCTCGCGCGGCACAGCCGCGGGCGTTGGGCGCGGCCACCGGGGTGGCGGGCTGTTCGGCGCAGCGCTCGGCGCCTTTGACCGGTGAATGACAGCGCGGCATCGCCGCGGCGCTCGCAGGTGAGCAAGTCAGTGGATAGGTCAGTCTCATCGACCCCCATGGTCGGCAGTCGCGGCCAATGGGATCGATTTCGGGCCGCGATGGGCCGCGGGCGCACACTGCTGCGCGATCAGGCGCGCTTACCCCGCGGGCGCTCCCGCCGAGCGCCTAAGGTATATAGACTGAGTGCGGCGAGTACGAACGTGCCCTTCGCGAGCGCCGCGCCGTCGATCTCCGGGACATAGCTAAGACTCTGGAACACCGCGTAATTGGCCGACTCCGAGCCCTCGAACTGCTCACTCGCGGCCAAATCGACCTGACTGGCCGTGTTGTAGGTGGTAACAACTATACCGCTGGTGCCCGTGTTGGATGCGCTTCGGGCAAATTCTACCGGCTCACCGCCGCTTGTGGCATCGCTCGCTGTCGCAATGACGTTGGCAAGCGTATTGTCCTCCCACCACGGGTTATTATTGAGCGTAGTCCCAATGTTGTCGTACGTGTCGTTGTCGACAGTGAAGCTGTAGATGGTGCCATCATTGATGGTCACACTGTAGGTCGTCGCACCCGCGGCGGCGGGGGCCATCACAAGGACACTGGCAAGCGCGGTGGTGCAAAGTCGCGCTCGCCGCCAGGTGGCTTTTCGGCCAATGGGTCGTTTCACTTGAATCTCACACGTCCCCCATTGCTTCGAAAGAGTAAGCGAGTGGGGCGCGCGGGTGCAAGCGCTCGACGAGCGGGAGCGTTGGGCGCGGCCGCCGGCGCCGCGATTGTCGCCTTTACTCGGTGGATGACGGCGCAGCGATTGGGCGGTTATATCCGCATTTGGTGTGCGTATAACAATGGCCAGGTTGCGATCTTCGGCTACGGGGATTTGGGGACCGAGGGGCAGGCAACAAGCCGCACGGCGGGCTATCAGCACCACCCCGGTCGCGGGAACCGAGCTGCGCTACGCGACCCAGAGCGTCCCGGAGATCGACGGCGCGGCGCTCGCCCGGGGGCTGCTTGCCATCGGCGCGCTCGGCCTGTGGCTTTGCGCTGGTGCCGCGCGGCGCAATCGGATAGATTGTGGGTTATATAGGCATCCACTAACAGGTCGTGGGGCATGACCGGCACAAAGACAAACCGCGGGTTGAGCGCACTCGTCGGCACACTGGCGATCGCCGCGAGCCCGGGTGTGCTAGCACTGGAGACCTTTGATGTCATCGCGCCGGGCACTTATGAGATCAACAACAACACGGTGAGCATCGACACCGAGATTGTGGGGGCGGACACGGCCATCACTTACAACTCCACCCTCGGCGAGGGGGTGAATGGTCTGTTCAATCTCACCAAAACCGATTGGTGGGGGGATAGCATCGCGGCCGAGAGCCTCGCATACCGCGGCTCGAGTAATCTTTTCTATGCCTACGACACCGGCGGTTACGACGGCACCACTTACGTCAAAGGTATTTACGATAGTGGTAGTCCAGGTTCTTTCGATGCGCGGGTCAACGTCACGTTATCAAATGCCATCGCGGCGGATGAGGACATTCTCTATGCCACGCAGGCGGTACCGGAGATCGACGGCGCCGCGCTTGCCCAAGGGGTGCTTGCCATCGGCGCGCTTGGCTTGTGGATTGTTGGCGGCGCGCGTCGGCTTGAGGACAGTGCCAGCATCACTTGCCAGTGAGCGGAGGTGCTTGCGCATCAACCTCGCGCGGTATTGAGCGCCAATCACCGCCGGCCACGCAATCATGGTGGAGTTGACCCGCTTTGGTGGACATCTGACCCTTTGAGGAAGAGCAGGAGGTCAAGATGCCACGAAGCAGACCACCGTACCCGCCGGAGTTCCGGCAACAGATGATCGAGTTGGTGCGCAACGGCCGCACGCCTTGGGAGCTGGCCCAAGAGTTTGAGCCCTCGGCGCAGACCATTATGAACTGGGTGGCGCAGGCCGACCGCGATGCCGGGGTGCGGCACGATGGCCCAACATCGACCGAGCAGGAGGAGCTTCGCCGGTTGCGCCAGGAGAACAAGCGCCTGCGCGAAGAACGGGAGATCCTGTCAAAAGCCGCGGCCTGGTTCGCTCGGGAGACCGAGTCTGTGCCATCGAGATCTTCAGGTTCGTCGAAGTGAACCGGGCCTTTCACAGCGTTGCCACCATGTGCCGGGTACTGGGCGTCTCCCCCAGCGGCTACTATGCGTGGCGTAACCGCGGGCCGTCGCAGCGCCAGGCGACCGATGCGGCACTCACCGATCGGATCAAGGTCCTGCACCGGCTCTCGCATGGCACCTACGGTGCGCCACGGCTTCACGAGGATCTCAAGGATGAGAACTGGCGCGTTGGGCGCAAGCGTGTCGCCCGGTTGATGCGCATGGTCGGCATTCAGGGCGTGAGCCGTCGCAAGGGGGCGTTCACGACGCTGCGCGATGAGGGCCGCCGGGGTGAGCCAGATCTGGTGGAGCGGGATTTCTCCGCCGAGGCCCCTGACAAGCTCTACGTCGCGGACATCACCTACATCCCGACGTGGAGTGGGTTCTTGTACTTGGCGATCGTTCTGGACGTGTTCAGCCGCCGCGTGGTCGGCTGGGCGATGGCCACGCACCTCAAAACGGATCTGGTGCTCGATGCCCTGGAGATGGCTCTGTGGCAGCGTCAACCTGATGGTGTCATCCATCACAGCGACCAAGGTTGCCAGTACACCTCGATTGCGTTCGGCACGCGTTGCCGGGAGGCCGGCGTGCGCCCTTCGATGGGTTCGGTCGGTGATTGCTTCGACAACGCCATGGCGGAGAGCTTCTTCGCCACGCTGGAGTGCGAACTGCTGGATCGCCGTCGATTCCGCAATCCCACCGAGGCGCGGCTGGAGGTGTTCCGGTTCATCGAAGGCTGGTACAACCCGCATCGGCGCCATTCCGCAATCGGACAGATGTCACCCATAAACTACGAGCGAATGCATGCTGAACGTATCCACGAACTCAAATCCGAACCTGTCCACTGAAGCGGGGTAACTCCATGGGCACGGCTTCGTGACGTTGGGCTAGGCTCGCCGCTCCTCACGCCGCCCGGCGCCGAGCATCAACCCCGCGGCGGTTAGCACGAACGTGCCCTGAGCGAGCGCCACGCCATTAATCTCTGGGATTTCCACCGGAAGATCGCGCTGGATGACCCAAGGCTCTGTTTGTGTCCAATACAAGTCATCAGAAACACCGTTCGGGGCGATGTAGTCCACGTTGACGTTATTATTGGTTCGACCAAAGGCAAAGGCTGCGGCGCTGATGGACGTCTGCTCGTAGACAGCGTCTTGCAGTGTCTCTGCGAGGGACTCGTTCCCCCACCAGGACACTAACTTGTCGGAGGAAAAGGTGGTCGTGCCCACGCGATACTGCTGCGACTGCTTTGCGCTGCCATCCGTGGCAATGACGCCGCGCGTGTCCTTGTACCGACCCTGGTCGATCTCCAAATCGTAGCGTTGATTCACGCCGTCGACTTTCACCGTGACCGAAAACGGCGATGCGGTTGTTGTTGCAGCGACACTCATCGCGATCACCGCAAAGCCAAGGCGTGCAGCTTGTCTTCCGCGCATTCAACGACTCCTAACCGACCCTCACACGCGCTTATCCAGCGCGCCATCACCCATCCCCTTCCGGTCAGGTATGACCGGTGTCGAGAATAGCCTCAGATGTGCAGCGCCTTCAAGCCTTTAAGTTTGAATGGCGCCCGAGCGGCGAGCAGCGGCGTTCGGTGTGAGGTGGACCCCATCCTTCGGACCACTGGTAGCGGCTAAGTTGTAAAGACCGGTGGCCTCTCCATCGGCATTAAGTCTCCGGCATGTAAGCCCAGTGGACCTCAGCCGGGGTTCTTTGATCAAGCGCGGTATGTGGCCGCTCCGCGTTGTAGAAGTCGATGTAACTGCCGAGCCCACGCTCCAGGGCAGTCGGGCTGTCGTAGCCTCGCAGGTAGATATCCTCGTACTTCAGTGTTCGCCACAATCGCACAGCGTAGACATTGTCGAGGGCCCGGCCGCAGCCATCCATGCTGATCAGGATGTCCCATGCCTTGAGTCGCTCGATCCACTCGGTGCTGCTGAACTGCGCGCCCTGATCGGTATTGAAGATCAGCGGCTGACCCTGATCGAGAGCCGCATCCAGCGCTTCGACGCAGAAGCCGGTGTCGAGCGTATTCGACATGCGCCATGAGACAACATAACGACTGAACCAGTCGAGCACGGCCATCAGGACCATGAACCCGCGCCGCATCGCGGTATAGGTGATGTCAGCACACCAGACCTGGCAACTGTGCTCGATGGCGAGGCCGCGTAGCCGATACGGGTAGACCGCATGCTCCGGATGCGGCCGACTGGTGTGAGCCCCCGGCGCGATCGCCTGCAGGGCCATCAGTCGCATTAACCGCTGGATGCGCTTGCGGTTGACCCGATAGCCTTGGCGCTGGAGCCAGTGGGCCATCTGCCGGGAGCCGAAGAACGGTGTGCGCAGGTACTGCTTGTCGATCTGCCACATCAGCGCGAGGTTCTCTGGTGTCTCGCTGGCCGGCGCGTAGTAATACAGCGAGCGGGGCAGGCCGATCAGCTCGCACTGGCGACGAATCGAGCGCTCGGTGTGCGGCGGGATCGCGCCGCTTTCGACTCAAATCGCTCAGGGACGTTATCGAGCAACTGCCGCTTCCACTGACTGATCTGCGTCGGGTGAACCTGGAACTCCTGCGCGATCTCGCTGGCGGTTTTTTGGCCCTTGGCCGCCTCAAGGGCAACGCGGGCCTTGAAGTCCGGACTGAGCCGTTCGCCTCGTCCTCGGGTCATGGTGAAGGCTCCTCTGCAATGGGCCGAGGATAGCCTCCGAGTCTTTACTCCTCACCTGGTCCGAAATCCGGGGTCCACTTCACACACCCGGATCGGCAATGCCCGACGCGACCACCTGCACAAACTCACCAGCGCCTTGAGCAAAAACCACGCGGCGGTGGTGGTCGAGGATTTGCAGGTACGGAATATGACGCAGTCGGCGTCGGGGACGGTCGAGCAACCGGGACG
>NZ_JBAKFI010000009.1:0-15442 GCF_040838425.1 Spiribacter onubensis
GATAACGTGCAGATGACGGTCTCGCTGATCGCGCCGATCGCGATGGAAGAGGGCCTGCGCTTCGCGGTCCGCGAGGGCGGCCGCACCGTCGGTGCCGGCGTCGTCTCCAAGATCCTCGAGTAATCGGATTTCGGCAGCTGCCTCGGTGCGTGGGGTTCCATTACCCCGCGCGCTGGCGTAGACTGCCGAGTTCGCCGTTTGACGGCCGGTCAGGGGCGACACTAGGCCAGTAGCTCAATTGGCAGAGCAACGGTCTCCAAAACCGTAGGTTGGGGGTTCGAGTCCCTCCTGGCCTGCCACTTTATCCGGCCACCAACAGCGTCACGGGTTCCATGAGCGCAAACGATCAGACCGCCACCACCACCGGGATGGACAAGGCCAAGCTTACGCTGGCCGCCGGTGTATTCCTGGCGGGCGTGGTGGGGTTCTATCTGCTTGAAGGGCAGTCCGACCTGATCCGCGTCATCGGCATGGTGGCCGTTGCCGCCCTTGCCATCGCCATCGCCATGACCAGCCAGCCGGGCCGCAACTTCTGGGCCTTCGCCCGCGAGGCGCGCCAGGAGCTGCGCCGCGTCGTCTGGCCCACGCGGCAGGAGTCCATCCAGACCACGCTCATCGTGCTGGTGATGGTCTTCATTGTCGCCCTGCTGCTCTGGCTGATGGATATGTTTTTCATGTGGGGCGTTGGTGCCCTGGTACGCCCTGGAGGCTGATCACTCATGGCAAAGCGCTGGTACGTCGTACACGCGTACTCCGGTTTTGAGAACCAGGTGAAAAAAGCCCTGGAGGAGCGCATCAAGCGCGCCGATATGGAAGATGCGTTCGGCGAGATCCTCGTGCCCACCGAAGAAGTGGTGGAGATGAAGGAAGGCCAGCAGCGCCGCAGTGAGCGCAAGTTCTTCCCCGGCTATGTCCTCGTGCAGATGGACATGACGGACGACACCTGGCATCTGGTCAAGGATGTGCCCCGGGTCATGGGCTTCATCGGCCCGTCCCGCGGCCGCCCGGCGCCGATCTCCGATGCCGAGGCCGACCAGATCCTCAATCGGGTGCGCGAGGGCGTCGAGAAGCCGCGGCCCAAGGTGCTGTTCGAAGTGGGCGAGGTGGTGCGCGTCACCGATGGCCCGTTCAACGACTTCAACGGCGTCGTCGAGGAAGTGAATTACGAGAAGAGCCGGCTGCGCGTGGCCGTGCTCATCTTCGGCCGCTCCACCCCGGTGGAGCTCGACTTCAGTCAGGTCGAGAAGGCCTAGCAACGGCGGTCCGCCGCCCAGGGGAGCCAGGGTGAAAGCCCCTGGCGCTACCACCCACACCAGGAGTCCAGCCAATGGCAAGAAAAGTCGAAGCCTACATCAAGCTGCAGGTCCCGGCCGGGGCCGCCAACCCGAGCCCCCCGGTGGGCCCGGCGCTGGGTCAGCACGGCCTCAACATCATGGAATTCTGCAAGGCGTTCAATGCCGCCACGCAGGAGATGGAGAACGGCCTTCCGATCCCGGTGGTCATCACGGTCTACTCCGACCGCAGCTTCACGTTCGTCACCAAGACGCCGCCCGCCGCGGTGCTGCTCAAGAAGGCCGCCGGCATCAAGTCCGGCAGCGGGACGCCGAACACCAGCAAGGTCGGCACCGTGAACCGTGAGCAGCTCGAGGAGATCGCCCAGACCAAGTGGCCCGATCTCAATGCCGCCGACATGGATGCCGCCGTACGCACCATTGCCGGCTCGGCCCGCAGCATGGGCCTCGACGTGGAGGGGGTGTGACGCCATGGGCAAGTTGACCAAACGCCAGAAGGTATTCGAAGAGAAGATAGATCACGATCGGCTCTACCCCGCCGAAGAGGCCTTTGCCCTGTTGAAGGAGCTGGCCACGGCGAAGTTCACCGAGTCGGTGGACGTGGCCGTCAACCTCGGCATCGACCCGCGCAAGGGTGACCAGATGGTCCGCGGCTCCACCGTGCTGCCAAACGGCACCGGCAAGACCGTGCGCGTGGCGGTGTTCGCCCAGGGCGCCAGCGCCGAGGCCGCTGAGGCCGCCGGCGCCGACACCGTCGGCATGGACGACCTCGCCGAGCGCATGCAGGGCGGCGAGATCGACTACGACGTGGTCATCGCCAGCCCCGACGCGATGGGCGTGGTCGGCAAGCTCGGCCGCCTGCTCGGCCCGCGCGGGCTGATGCCCAACCCGCGGGTGGGCACGGTGACCGCCGATGTCGCCGAGGCGGTGCAGAACGCCAAGGCCGGCCAGGTGCGCTACCGCGCCGACAAGGGCGGACTGATTCACTGCAGCCTGGGCAAGGCGGACTTCGATCCGCAGGCCCTGGCCGAGAACCTGCGGGCGCTGATCAGCGACCTGCAGAAGGTCAAGCCGGCTTCCTCCAAGGGGGTCTACCTCAAGCGCGCCACGGTCTCGACGACCATGGGGCCGGGGGTGCCGGTGGATCTGAGCCCGCTGACCTGAGGTCATCGGGCTTGATGCGCGGCCACTCGAGGGTGGCCGCTGGCTGTCGTCATAGACGGCCGTCGAAGACCGTTCGGTGCGGTTCGCCGCATAAAGGCCCCCGGGCCGCCAACGGTAGACGGTGTGCCGGACAGGATGGGTTTCCTGCACGGGATCACCGTTACGGGGTGGAAGGGCCGAGGCCCGGAAGCCATTACCAACCGCCGTTCCAGGAGGCATTTGAATGGGCGTAAGTCTGGAACAGAAAAAGCGGATGGTGCAGGAAGTCGCTGAGGTGGCCGGTCAGGCCCATTCCGCGCTGGCCGCGGAATATCGGGGCCTGTCTGCCGGCGAGATGGATACCCTGCGGGTTCAGGCCCGTGAGGCCGGTGTCTACGTGCGTGTGGTCAAGAACACTCTGGCCAGGCGCGCGGTGGAAGGCACCGAGTTCGAGTGCATGACCGATGAACTTCAGGGTCCGCTGCTGCTCGCATTCTCGCAGGAAGATCCCGGCTCGGCCGCCCGTGTTCTGAAGAGTTTCTCGAAGGAACACGATCAGCTGGTCGTGACGATGCTGGCCGTGGGTGGGGAGAAGTTCCCCGGCTCGGAAATCGACCGGCTCGCCACGCTACCGACCTACGACGAGGCGATCAGTCGCCTCATGGCGACCATGAAGGCGCCGGTGCAGAAGTTTGCCACGACCCTCAACGAGGTCCCCGGCAAGCTCGTGCGTACCGTCGCCGCCGTCAAGGACGCCAAGCAGTCGGGCTGATGCGACCCCTGTCGCTGCCGTTTGCACACTCAACTATCGAATCAGCCAGGAGACAAGACGATGGCCGTTTCAAAGGAAGACATTCTCGAGACCATTTCCAACATGAGCGTCATGGAGGTCGTTGACCTCATCGAGGCCATGGAAGAGAAGTTCGGCGTCACCGCGGCAGCCGCCGTGGCCGCAGCCCCGGCCGCCGGTGGTGGCGAGGCCGAGGCCGCCGAGGAGCAGACCGAGTTCGACGTGGTCCTCTCGGGCTTCGGCGACAACAAGGTCGCCGTCATCAAGGCCGTGCGTGCCGCCACCGGCCTGGGCCTCAAGGAGGCCAAGGAGCTGGTGGAGGGCGTGCCCGCCCCGGTGAAGGAAGGCGCCTCGAAGGAAGAGGCCGACGAGCTGAAGGGTCAGCTCGAAGAGGCCGGTGCCACTGTCGAGCTCAAGTAAGGGCTTGGTGGCAGCAACGCCGCGGGTCGGCGTTGACGGGGCTGGTGGCCGATTCGGCCACCGGCCCCTTGGTGTTTGCAGGCAGACCGTCCGGGCGGAATCCCGGCGCGGCCGACGTGTCCAAGTCTGCGGGGTCTTGCATCCGGCAAGTCTCCGAAGCCTTGCACACGGCGGAACCCAACCTGGTTGAGGAACCTCGATGGCCTATACGTTTACTGAAAAAAAGCGCATCCGCAATGACTTCGGCAAGCAGCCGAACATCCTGGATGTCCCCTATCTGCTGGCCTCGCAGATCGAATCCTATCGGGATTTCCTGCAGCTGGACCAGGACCCGGACGGCCGCGACGGCAAGGGCCTGCATGCGGCTTTCGATTCGGTCTTCCCGATCGAGAGCTACTCTGGCAATGCCCGTCTGGAGTACGTCCGCTACCGCATCGGCGAGCCCGCCTTCGATGTCAAGGAATGCCAGCTCCGCGGCCTGACCTATGCCGCGCCGCTGCGCGTGCTGGTGCGCCTGGTCATCAACGACAAGGACACCCGCACGGTCAAGGACATCCGCGAGCAGGAAGTCTACATGGGCGAAATGCCGCTCATGACGCGTAACGGCACGTTCGTGGTCAACGGCACCGAGCGGGTCATCGTCCAGCAGCTGCACCGCTCGCCGGGCGTTTTCTTCGACCACGACAAGGGCAAGACCCACAGCTCCGGGAAGCTGCTGTTCTCCGCGCGGGTGATCCCCTATCGCGGCTCCTGGCTCGACTTCGAGTTCGACCCCAAGGACTCGATCTATGTGCGCATCGACCGCCGCCGTAAGCTGCCGGCCACGGTGCTGCTGCGCGCGCTGGGCTATGACAACCAGCAGATCCTGGATCTGTTCTTCGAGAAGAATACCTATCATCTGCGCAAGAAGGGCGCCGACCTCGAGCTGGTGCCCGAGCGCCTGCGTGGCGAGACGGCCACCTTTGACATCAAGGACGGCGACGGCAACGTCATCGTCGAGTCGGGCCGGCGCATCACCGCCCGCCACATCCGCCAGATGGACAAGGCCGCGCTGAAGAAGCTGCAGGTGCCGGACGACTATCTGGTCGGCCGCATCCTCGCCGAGGACGTCATCGACAAGTCCACCGGCGAAGTGCTCGCCGCGGCCAATACCGAGCTCACCGAGGAGCTGGTCCAGACGCTGCGCGACAACGGCGTGAAGACCTTCCGGGTGCTGTTCATCAACGATCTCGACCAGGGGCCGTACATCTCCAACACCCTGGCCATCGACACCACCACCACGCAGCTCGAGGCGCTGGTGGAGATCTACCGGATGATGCGTCCCGGCGAGCCGCCGACCAAGGACGCCGCGGAGAACCTGTTCGCCAACCTCTTCTTCAGTGAGGATCGCTACGACCTCTCCGCCGTGGGCCGGATGAAGTTCAACCTGCGCGTCGGCCGCGACGAGGTCGAGGGCAGTGGCGTGCTCGACAACGACGACATCCTCGCCGTGCTGCACGAGCTCATCAACATCCGCAACGGCAAGGGCACGGTCGACGACATCGACCACCTGGGCAACCGCCGTGTGCGCTGCGTTGGCGAGATGGCCGAGAACGTCTTCCGGGTCGGTCTGGTCCGCGTCGAGCGCGCCGTGCGCGAGCGCCTCAGCCTGGCCGAGAGCGAGGGGCTGATGCCCCAGGAGCTCATCAACGCCAAGCCGGTGGCCGCGGCGATCAAGGAGTTCTTCGGCTCCTCGCAGCTCTCGCAGTTCATGGACCAGAACAACCCGCTCTCCGAGGTCACCCACAAGCGCCGCGTCTCGGCGCTGGGCCCGGGCGGCCTGACCCGTGAGCGGGCCGGCTTCGAGGTGCGCGACGTCCATCCCACCCATTACGGCCGGGTCTGCCCCATCGAGACGCCGGAAGGCCCGAACATCGGCCTGATCAGCTCGCTGGCCTGCTATGCGCGGCTCAACAGCTACGGCTTCCTCGAGACGCCGTACCGCCGTGTCGAGGACGGCCGGGTCACCGATCATGTGGAGTATCTCTCGGCCATCGAGGAGAGCCGCTACATCATCGCCCAGGCCAACGCCCGTATCGACGAGAACGGCCGTCTGGTGGACTCGCTGATCTCCATCCGTCACCAGAACGAGTTCGGCATGTCCTCCCCGGACAAGGTCCAGTACATGGACGTCTCGCCGAAGCAGATCGTCTCGGTGGCCGCCTCCATGGTGCCGTTCCTCGAGCATGACGACGCCAACCGCGCGCTCATGGGCTCGAACATGCAGCGCCAGGCGGTGCCGACGCTGCGCGCCGAGAAGCCCGTGGTGGGCACCGGCATGGAGCGGGCCGTGGCGGTGGACTCCGGCGTCACCGTGGTGGCCGACCGCGGTGGCGTTGTCGACCAGGTGGACGCCGCCCGCGTGGTGGTCCGCGTCAACGACGACGAGACCCAGTCGGGCGAGCCGGGTGTGGATATCTACAACCTCACCAAGTACACGCGCTCCAACCAGAACACCTGCCAGAACCAGAAGCCGCTGGTGCGCCCGGGCGACCGGGTGGCGCGGGGTGACGTGCTGGCCGACGGCCCGTCCACCGACATGGGCGAGCTGGCGCTGGGCCAGAACATGCGCGTCGCCTTCATGCCCTGGAACGGCTACAACTTCGAGGACTCCATCCTCATCTCCGAGAAGGTGGTCGAGGAGGATCGCTACACGACGATCCACATCGAGGAGCTCACCGCCGTGGCCCGCGACACCAAGCTGGGCCCGGAGGAGATCACCGCCGACATCCCCAACGTGGGCGAGAGCGCGCTGGCCAAGCTCGACGAGTCGGGCATCGTCTACGTCGGCGCCGAGGTCAAGGCCGGCGACATCCTGGTCGGCAAGGTCACGCCCAAGGGCGAGACCCAGCTCACGCCGGAGGAAAAGCTCCTGCGGGCGATCTTCGGTGAGAAGGCCTCGGACGTGAAGGACACCTCCCAGCGCGTGCCCTCGGGCATGGACGGCACGGTGGTTGACGTCCAGGTGTTCACCCGCGACGGCGTCGAGAAGGACGCCCGGGCGCTGTCCATCGAGGCCGATGCGCTCGCCGACGTGCGCAAGGACCTGGATGACCAGTACCGCATCTTCGAGGACGACGCCTTCGCCCGCCTCGAGCAGGCGCTGATCGGCCGGGTCGCCGACGGCGGCCCGGACAGGCTGAAGGCCGGCACCGAGATCACCGCCGAGTACCTGCAGGGGGTCGACCGGCAGCGCTGGTTCGAGATCCGCCTGCGCGACGAGGGCGCCATGGCGCAGCTTGAGGCCGTGCAGGCCCAGCTCAGGGCCCAGCGTGAGGCCTTCGACGAGCGCTTCGAGGAGAAGAAGGCCAAGATCAGCGCCGGCGACGACCTCGCCCCCGGCGTGCTCAAGATGGTCAAGGTCTACCTCGCCGTGAAGCGCCGCATCCAGGCCGGTGACAAGCTCGCCGGCCGCCACGGCAACAAGGGTGTCATCTCCCGCGTGGTGCCGGTGGAGGACATGCCGTTCTCCGCCGACGGCGAGCCCATCGACGTGGTGCTCTCGCCGCTCGGTGTGCCCTCGCGCATGAACATCGGGCAGGTGCTCGAGGTGCATCTGGGCTGGGCCGCCAAGGGCCTGGGCCGGCGCATCGCCGAGATGCTCGAGGCCCAGAAGGCGGTCTCCGAGCTGCGCGACTACCTCGGCCAGATCTACAACTCCAGCGGCAAGCAGGAGGACCTCGACAGCCTCACTGATGACGAGATCATCGAGCTCTGCGAGAACCTGCGCGCCGGCGTGCCCATGGCCACCCCGGTCTTCGATGGCGCCAACGAGGGCGAGATCAAGACCATGCTGCGGCTCGCCGGGCTGCCCGAGTCGGGCCAGGCCCAGCTCTGGGACGGCCGCACCGGCGAGGCCTTCGACCGGCCGGTGACCGTGGGTTACATGCACATCCTCAAGCTCAACCACCTGGTCGACGACAAGGTGCATGCCCGCTCCACCGGGCCGTACAGCCTGGTCACCCAGCAGCCGCTGGGCGGCAAGGCGCAGTTCGGCGGCCAGCGCTTCGGCGAGATGGAGGTCTGGGCCCTGGAGGCGTACGGCGCGGCCTACACGCTCCAGGAGATGCTCACGGTGAAGTCCGACGACGTCGCCGGCCGCACCAAGATGTACAAGAACATCGTCGATGGCGAGCACCAGATGGAGGCGGGCATGCCCGAATCCTTCAACGTGCTGGTCAAGGAGATTCGCTCCCTCGGTATCGATATCGAGCTCGAGCAGGACTGAACGGGTAGCCGATATGAAAGACCTACTGAATCTGTTCAAGCAGCCGGGCGCCCAGCTCGACGATTTCGACGGCATCCGCATCGGACTGGCGTCGCCGGAGAAGATCCGGTCGTGGTCGTTCGGTGAGGTGAAAAAGCCGGAGACCATCAACTACCGGACCTTCAAGCCGGAGCGCGACGGGCTGTTCTGCGCCAAGATCTTCGGCCCGGTGAAGGACTACGAGTGCCTCTGCGGCAAGTACAAGCGCCTCAAGCACCGCGGCGTGGTCTGCGAGAAGTGCGGCGTCGAGGTGACCCTGGCCAAGGTGCGCCGCGAGCGCATGGGCCACATCGAGCTGGCGAGCCCGGCGGCGCACATCTGGTTCCTGAAGTCGCTGCCCTCGCGCATCGGCCTGCTGCTCGACATGACCCTGCGCGACATCGAGCGCATCCTCTATTTCGAGGCGTTCGTGGTCATCGAGCCCAATATGACGCCGCTCAAGAAGGGCCAGCTGCTCAGTGACGACCAGTACCTGGACGCCATGGAGCAGTACGGTGACGAATTCGACGCCCGCATGGGCGCGGAGGCGGTGTTCCACCTGCTCAAGAACCTCGACCTGCGCGAGGAGACGGATACGCTCCGCGAGCAGATGGACGCCACCAACTCCGAGACCAAGATCAAGCGCCTGTCCAAGCGCCTGAAGCTGGTGGAGTCGTTCCTCGAGTCGGGCAACCGCCCCGAGTGGATGATCATGACCGTCCTGCCGGTGCTGCCGCCGGATCTGCGGCCGCTGGTGCCGCTGGATGGTGGACGCTTCGCCACCTCCGATCTCAACGATCTCTACCGCCGGGTGATCAACCGCAACAACCGCCTGCGCCGGCTGCTGGACCTTTCCGCGCCGGACATCATCGTGCGCAATGAAAAGCGCATGCTGCAGGAGTCGGTGGACGCGCTGCTGGATAACGGCCGTCGCGGCCGGGCCATCACCGGCACCAACAAGCGCCCGCTGAAGTCGCTGGCGGACATGATCAAGGGCAAGCAGGGCCGCTTCCGGCAGAACCTGCTGGGCAAGCGCGTCGACTACTCCGGCCGCTCGGTGATCGTGGTCGGTCCCACGCTGCGTCTGCACCAGTGTGGCCTGCCCAAGCGCATGGCGCTGGAGCTGTTCAAGCCGTTCATCTTCTCGCGTCTGCAGCGCCTGGGTCTGGCCACCACCATCAAGGCGGCCAAGAAGATGGTCGAGCGCGAGACCGCCGAGGTCTGGGACATCCTCGAGGAGGTCATCCGCGAGCATCCGGTGATGCTGAACCGCGCGCCGACGCTGCATCGCCTGGGCATCCAGGCCTTCGAGCCGGTCCTCATCGAGGGCAAGGCCATCCAGCTGCATCCGCTGGTCTGCCCGGCGTTCAACGCCGACTTCGACGGCGACCAGATGGCGGTGCATGTGCCGCTGTCGCTGGAGGCGCAGCTCGAGGCCCGCGCCCTCATGATGGCCACCAACAACGTCCTCTCGCCGGCCTCGGGTGAGCCGATCATCGGCGCCTCCCAGGACGTGGTGCTGGGCCTCTACTACATGTCGCTGGCGCTGGAGAACCAGCCCGGCGAGGGCATGAGCTTCTCCGACCTCAACGAGGTGCACCGCGCCTACGAGAGCGGCAAGGTCGGCCTGCAGGCCCGTGCCACCGTGCGCATCCACGAGGTGGTGGTCGACGATGAGGGTCATCGCAGCGAGGCCACCAGGCGCTTTGACACCACCGTGGGCCGCGCGCTGCTCTATGGCATCGTCCCCGAGGGCCTGCCCTTCGGGCTGGTCGACCGCGACATGACCAAGAAGGCCATCTCCGAGGTCATCGACCAGTGCTACCGGCGCCTGGGCCTGAAGGCCACGGTGATCTTCGCCGACCAGATCATGTACCTGGGCTTCCGCATGTCCACCCGGGCGGCGGTGTCCATCGGCATGGAAGACATGGTCGTGCCCGAGGAGAAGGAGCGCATCCTCACCGAGGCCGAAGCCGAGGTGAAGGACATTGAGGATCAGTATGCCTCGGGCCTCGTGACCAACGGCGAGCGCTACAACAAGGTGGTCGACATCTGGTCGCGGACCAACGACGAAGTGGCCACCGCCATGATGGACAAGCTCGGCAAGGAGACGGTCACCGACCACGAGGGCAACGAGGTGGTGCAGAAGTCCACCAACTCGATCTTCATGATGGCCGACTCCGGTGCCCGTGGCTCGGCGGCGCAGATCCGCCAGCTCGCCGGCATGCGTGGCCTGATGGCCAAGCCCGACGGCTCCATCATCGAGACGCCGATCACCGCGAACTTCCGCGAGGGCCTGAACGTCCTGCAGTACTTCATCTCCACCCACGGCGCCCGGAAGGGCCTCGCCGATACGGCGCTGAAGACGGCCAACTCCGGCTATCTCACCCGTCGTCTGGTGGATGTCTCGCAGGATCTGGTGGTCACCTCCGACGACTGCGGCACCCATCGCGGCCTGCGCATGACGCCGCTCATCGAGGGCGGCGACGTGGTCGAGGCGCTGGGCGAGCGCGTGCTCGGCCGGGTGGTGGCCCAGGACGTGGTCCAGCCCGGCACCGGCAAGGTCCTGGTGGATCAGGGCACGCTCCTCGACGAGCGGCTGGTCGAGCAGATCGAGAGCGAGGGCGTCGATGAGATCTGGGTCCGCTCGCCGATCACCTGCGAGACCCGCCACGGCGTGTGCTCGGCCTGCTACGGCCGCGACCTGGCCCGTGGCCACCGCGTCAATGTGGGTGAGTCCGTGGGCGTCATCGCCGCGCAGTCCATCGGCGAGCCCGGCACGCAGCTCACCATGCGCACCTTCCACATCGGCGGCGCCGCCTCCCGGGCGGCGGCGGTGAGCAACGTCCAGGTCAAGTCGGCCGGGACCGTGCGGCTGCACAACCTCAAGACCGTGGCCCATCACTCCGGCAACCTGGTCGCGGTCTCCCGCTCCGGTGAGATCACCGTCATGGACGAGGCCGGCCGGGAGCGCGAGCGCTACAAGGTGCCCTACGGCGCGACCATCGCCGTGGCCGACGACGAGGCGGTCGAGGCCGGCCAGATCGTCGCCAACTGGGATCCGCACACCCATCCCATCGTCACCGAGGTGAAGGGCCGGCTGAAGTTCTACGACTTCGTCGAGGGTGTCACGGTGAACCGCGAGACCGATGAGGTCACCGGCCTCAGCAGCCTGGTGGTGACCGATCCCAAGACCCGCGGCACCGGCGAGCATACCCGCCGCAGCACCGGCGAGAAGGTCGCCTACAAGGACCTGCGGCCGGTGGTCAAGCTGGTGGACGAAGAGGGCAACGACCTCAACCTGGCGGGGACCGACATTCCGGCGCATTACTCGCTGCCGGCCGGCGCCATCGTCAGTGTCGAGGACAACGCCGAGGTGGATGTCGGCGACGTCATCGCCCGTATCCCGCAGGAGTCCTCCAAGACCCGTGACATCACCGGTGGTCTGCCGCGGGTGGCGGATCTGTTCGAGGCCCGCAAGCCCAAGGAGCCGGCGATCCTCGCCGAGACCTCGGGCACGGTGAGCTTCGGCAAGGACACCAAGGGCAAGCAGCGCCTGGTGATCACCACGCCGGACGGCGAGCACTATGAGGAGCTGATTCCCAAGTGGCGCAACGTCACGGTGTTCGAGGGTGAGCATGTCGAGAAGGGCGAGGTCATCTGCGATGGCGAGCCCAACCCGCATGACATCCTCCGCCTGCTGGGCGTGACGGAGCTCGCGGCCTACATGGTCAAGGAGATCCAGGACGTCTACCGTCTCCAGGGCGTGAAGATCAACGACAAGCACATCGAGGTGATCAGCCGCCAGATGCTGCGTAAGGTCGAGATCCGTGACGCCGGCGACACCCGCTATCTGCGCGGCGAGCAGGCCGACTGGGCGCGGGTCGAGGAAGAGAACGAGCGGCTCATCGAGCAGGGCAAGGAGCCGGCGCGCTGGGAGCCCCAGCTGCTCGGCATCACCAAGGCCTCGCTGGCGACCGACTCGTTCATCTCGGCGGCGTCGTTCCAGGAGACCACCCGGGTGCTCACGGATGCCGCCACGCGCGGTGCCCGCGACGATCTGCGCGGTCTCAAGGAAAACGTCATCGTCGGCCGTCTGATCCCGGCGGGTACCGGCTATGCCTACCATCAGGACCGTCAGCGCCAGCGCCGCGAAGCGCCGGCCCCGATGATCCCGATGGCCCCGCAGTTCGGCCTCAGCAGCCCGGCGGCGGCGCCGGATGCGGCGGATCTCTCGGAAAACTAGCAGGAATGGGGCTTTCGGTTGACACCCCGAGGGCCCGATTCTAAACTTAACGGCTTTCGTCAGGCCGGTGTATCCGGCCTGATGTTCGTTGAAGGACTGGAGTCAAACTCTATGGCCACGATCAATCAGCTGGTGCGCAAGCCCCGCAAGCGGCCGCACGAGAAGAGCAACGTGCCGGCGCTGGAGGCCTGCCCGCAGCGGCGCGGCGTCTGCACCCGCGTGTACACCACCACGCCGAAGAAGCCGAACTCCGCGCTGCGTAAGGTCGCGCGCGTCCGGCTGACCAACGGCTACGAGGTGTCCAGCTACATCGGCGGTGAGGGACACAACCTGCAGGAGCACTCCGTGGTCCTCATCCGTGGCGGTCGAGTCAAGGACCTGCCGGGTGTGCGCTACCACGTCGTGCGCGGTTCCCTGGATACCGCTGGGGTCAGCAAGCGCCGTCAGGGCCGTTCCAAGTACGGCGCCAAGCGGCCCAAGGGATAAGCGGGTAGATAGTCATGCCGAGAAGAAGAGAAGTCCCCAAGCGCAAGGTCCTCGCCGATCCGAAGTACGACAGCGAGATGCTGACCCGCTTCGTGAACATGATCATGCGGGATGGCAAGCGCGCCGTGGCCGAGAAGATCGTCTATGGGGCGCTTGACCGCATTGCCGAGAAGAACCCGGGCGATCCCATGGAGGTCCTCGAGACCGCCCTGGAAAATGTCCGGCCGGTGGTCGAGGTCAAGTCCCGCCGCGTCGGTGGCGCCACCTACCAGGTGCCCGTGGAGGTGCGGCCGCAGCGTCGCAACACGCTGGGCATGCGCTGGGTGATCGAGGCGGCGCGCAAGCGCAGCGAGGCCACCATGGGGCATCGGCTCGGCAATGAGCTGCTGGAAGCGGCCGAGGGTCGCGGCAGCGCAGTGAAGAAGCGCGAGGACACGCACCGCATGGCGGAGGCCAACAAGGCCTTCTCGCACTTCCGCTGGTAAACAGGTTCAGGGGTACACGTTTTGGCACGCAAGACACCGATCGAGCGCTACCGCAATATCGGCATCATGGCGCACATTGATGCCGGCAAGACCACGGTCACGGAGCGCATCCTCTTCTACACGGGCATCTCCCACAAGATGGGCGAGGTGCACGAAGGCGCGGCCGTCATGGACTGGATGGAGCAGGAGCAGGAGCGTGGCATCACGATCACCTCCGCTGCCACCACCACGTTCTGGCGTGGCATGGACCAGCAGTACCCCGAGACCCGCATCAACATCATCGACACGCCCGGGCACGTCGACTTCACCATCGAGGTGGAGCGGTCCCTGCGCGTGCTCGACGGCGCGGTCTGCGTCCTTGACGCCAACGCCGGCGTCGAGCCCCAGACCGAGACCGTGTGGCGCCAGGCCAACCGGTACGGCGTCCCGCGCATGGTCTTCGTCAACAAGATGGACAAGATGGGCGCGGACTTCTTCCGCTGCGTCGACATGGTCAAGGAGCGGCTCGGCTGCAACGCCGTGCCGGTCCAGCTGCCCATCGGGGCGGAGGACGACTTCGCCGGCGTGGTCGACCTGATCCGTCAGAAGGCCATCTACTGGAACGAGTCCGACATGGGGGCGACCTACGAAGAGGTCGAGATCCCGGGCGAGCTCGCCGACCAGGCCGCCAGCTACCGGGAGGCGCTGGTGGAGGCGGCGGCCGAGGCCAGCGAAGAGCTCATGGACAAGTACATCGGCGGTGAGGAGCTCAGCGTCGAGGAGATCAACCACGGTCTCCGCGTGCAGACCATCGCCAACGAGGTCGTGCCGGTACTCTGCGGCTCGGCGTTCAAGAACAAGGGCGTGCAGGCCGTGCTCGACGCCGTGGTCGAGTACATGCCCTCGCCGGTGGAAGTGCCGGCCATCGAGGGTGAGCTGGACGACGGCAGCGTCGTGACCCGCGATCCCGACGACGAGGCGCCCTTCGCGGCCCTGGCCTTCAAGATCGCCACCGATCCCTACGTGGGCACGCTGACGTTCTTCCGAGTCTACTCCGGCGTGGTCAAGTCCGGCGACACCGTATTCAACCCGGTCAAGGGCAAGAAGGAGCGCCTCGGGCGTATCGTCCAGATGCACTCCAAGGAGCGTAAGGAGATCGACGAGGTCCGCGCGGGTGACATCGCCGCGGCCATCGGTCTCAAGGAAGTCACCACCGGTGACACGCTCTGTGACAATGCCAACCGCGTCATGCTCGAGCGCATGGAGTTCCCGGATCCGGTGATCTCCGTGGCCGTTGAGCCGAAGACCAAGAGCGACCAGGAGAAGATGGGCATCGCGCTGGGCAAGCTGGCCCAGGAGGATCCGTCCTTCCAGGTGCGCACCGACGAGGAGTCGGGTCAGACCATCATCTCCGGGATGGGTGAGCTCCACCTGGAGATCATCGTCGACCGCCTCAAGCGCGAGTTCAAGGTCGAGGCCAACGTCGGCGAGCCGCAGGTCGCCTACCGCGAGGCCATCCGCAAGCCGGTCGAGGTGGAGGGCAAGTTCGTCCGCCAGTCCGGTGGCCGCGGTCAGTACGGCCACGTCTGGATCCGCATGCGGCCGCGCGAGCGGGGCGAGGGCTACGAGTTCAACAACAAGATCGTCGGCGGCGTGGTGCCCAAGGAGTACATCCCCTCGGTGGACAAGGGCATCCAGGAGCAGATGGAAAATGGCGTCCTCGCCGGCTTCCCGGTGGTTGACCTCGAGGTCGAGCTGTTCGACGGCTCTTACCATGACGTCGACTCCTCGGAGATGGCGTTCAAGATCGCCGGTTCGATGGCCTTCAAGGATGGCTTCATGCAGGGCGATCCGGTGCTGCTCGAGCCGATGATGAAGGTCGAGGTGACCACGCCCGAGGAGTTCATGGGTGATGTCATGGGTGACGTCAACCGTCGCCGCGGCACGGTCCAGGGCATGGAAGACGGTCCCGCCGGCAAGATCATCCGCGCGGAAGTGCCATTGAAGGAGATGTTCGGGTATGCTACCGACCTCCGTTCGGCCACGCAGGGTCGGGCCGCCTACTCCATGGAGTTCGACGGCTATGCCGAGGCGCCCAACAGCATCGCCGAGGAAGTGATCAAGAAGGCCGGCTGAACCGCGGGTTCGGTTGGATCAGGATTTTTTGTATTTGACGGGTAAGAGGTGAGCCGTGTCCAAGGAGAAGTTTGAGCGCAGCAAGCCGCATGTGAACGTTGGCACGATTGGTCATGTTGACCATGGTAAGACGACGTTGACGGCGGCGATGACGAAGGTGCTGGCGGCCGAGTACGGTGG